>JBGQMB010000008.1:0-27548 GCA_041500405.1 Candidatus Micrarchaeia archaeon
TATTCCGGCCACTGCCACGACAATGGCTGCTGGCGCGCAGCACGCCGCCCCGCTGCTGCTGAACGGAGTCTCGTCCTTGGACTGGTCGAACTCCGCGACTGCGCCGTTGCCTGATTGCGCGGTCGTGACTTTTTCGCCGGCTTTAAGATTAACTGTGCCGGAGGCGCCGGTTACAGTGACGTTGCCCTTATACACTTTCGTCACGCTCTGTTTGCTAGTGGGATCATAACTCACATAGAACTGCGTGCCCTTGACACCTATTACCGAGACGCCAGTGTCTATCTCAAATTTTGTTCCGTCCCTTTTTGTCACGTCGCTGAAAAGGGCCGCTTTGACAAGCTCAAGCACTACGGCCAGGGTGCCCGCGCTCTTGACCCTGGTGAGCTCTTTCATGCGCAGCACCGCGCCTCCGTCAAGGAAGAGCTTGCTGCCGTCGTCGAGAACTATTGACGCTTTGCCGCTGTTTCCAACCCTTATTGTGTCGCCCTCGCCAAGCTTGGTGCCTGCGGCCGCCTTTGCCCATGTTACGCCGCCGTCGTTGCTCACAAGCAGCTCGCCGTCGATGCCGCTGACCTGGGCCAGGCCGCCTGTTGACTCTACGTCATCCATGCTCTTGCTGATGCAAAGCGTATTGTCGTCAGAGCACCCATATGAGCAGCCTGCGCACACGTCGTCGGACGGGGCGAGCTCGTCCTTCAGCAGGCCAAATTCCGAATACGGGCAATAGCAGGCGCATGGCTTGCCTTGCGGGCACGCGCATGCCACATTCAGCCCTGTATCAGGGTCATGGAACCCGGTGCAGGCGTCAGTGCTTGCGCAGGGTATTCCATCCCCGCCGCACAGGAAGCAGTCTGAAGCCCCCGCCGGGCACGTTCCTGCAAAGCACAAAGACGCCATAACCAGCAAGGTTGCAATCCCAAAAACAGCTTTCATGCCTCCCTTTTCCGCCGTATATTTAAATTTCTTTGCCGTCTGCAATGTGTATGGGCGGCCTTTTGTCATATATTTAAAAAGCCTATCCTGCATAAAATGTGTTAAGGTGTTGAAATATGGCAGGACCATGCGAAAAAGCAGCAGAAGTGCTAGTGACTTCATTGTTAAAGGACATGCCGAATGTGCCCGTAAAATCCTATATGGAGCAGAAGCTCAGCGACAAGTTCGTGGAGCAGTTCAAGTCCATGAAGGACGGTTTCCTCACGGACGTCATACCGAAAATAAACGACATCCAGGAGGGCATGAAGAAAATAATGGCCGAAAGGAAAGGCGAAATCAATTATGGCGCGGCGATGCTCATGTATTATGCGGCCGCGTGCAACACAGGCAAGGACGACATAGAGAAGTTCCTTGTCGCCTACGGCAAGACCGAGAAGGAGATTCTTGCGAAGCACATCAGCGCCCCGGCGAACGCGAGGCTGGTGGAGCAGAAAAAATTGTCTGCGATGGAAATAGCGCTTCTTATGCCAGAGGCAGTGTCTGAAACGACCTTCAGGGCCTTCAGCACGGAGCTCAGCAGATACAAGTCAGGCAAGATGGCGGAAGGCGAAAGGCCGGACGTGCTGTACAAGAAAACCGGGACAGTAGGGTGAATACCTTTGGTTACTGCGCAGCAAGCCCCCGGCAGCGCTACCAAAGAGATTAAAACGCAAAAAGGGGAAACCCTGCGCGCCGCGCTTTCAAAAAAAGCCAGCAAGTACGGCAAAATGCTGGACGTAATCCCAAGCATAAGCACGTTCGCTGTCAACAACACCATAAGGATGCACCCTGCGTTCACGTGCAATGCCATGTGCATGTTCCTTGACATTGCAATGGGCGAGAAGCAGCCGTTTGTGCCGTACCTTGTTGGGCCGCCGGGCACGGGCAAGACGTTCGCGGCCGAGGGGCTGCTTGACATCACGCTTTCAAAGCTCAAGGGCGTATTCTCCTCAAAAGAAGGCAACGAGAAGATGCTGAAGGACGCGCTTTCAGGGTGCGTCAGCGCAGGCTTGCTTGAATCGGACTTCAGCCCTGAAAAGTGCAAAACATTCATCGAATACTTCAAGGTCTCGAACGTGCTTTCTGAAATCGCGTACGGCATGGCAGACACGTATCACTCTTCCCCTACGCAGAAGAAGGGCCAGGTGAAAAGCAAGTTCGAGGAGCTCATGATATCGCTCAAGGCAATAGCCAACGCGTCTGGAAAAACAAGGGAAAATTTTGCAAAGGAGCTGGAAGCCGGCATAAGCACAGACGTCTATGTATTGCCGTCCGCCTCCTCCGCAACCGACATAATCTCTGAAGAGGCCTATGTCATAACCTATTCAGGAAGCATAGAGCGGATGGTGAAGCACCCGATAATAACGATGCTTAAAGATGCATACAACGGAAAGATAAGCGCGCTTATCATAGACGAGGCAAGCGAAACGCTCAAGCAGAAGGAGGCAGGAAGGGTGAAGAACCTGCACCCGCTGATAGATGCACAGGTCAACGGCAAGCCATTGCTTGTTTCAGTGAACCCGGAAAGCCTGGACGAGGACGGCATAGTGATGCTCAGGGATTTCAAGGACGCGGTTGAAAACAGGATAAAGCAGGGCGGCGCCTGGGCTGAAGACAACATCGACGACATAAAGAGGCTCTCTGCGCAGATTGGCGAGGTCCTTGAAGGCAGGAGGGCCCAGCTTTCAATACTGCTGCCCAACACCTCGTGCATGATGATGACAGGCAACGTGAGGCAGGAATACGAGCAGATAGGGCTGACCGGCGCGACATGGAGACGAATCCAGCCGATATCATTCTCATACCTCTCCCCAGAGCACATGGAAAAATTCCTTGGCGACCTTGTCGAAGAATACAAGAAGGAGCTCAGGGCGGCGCTGGGCGAGGATTTCAATTCAATAGAAAACGAAATAGGGCAAAGAAGGCAGGAGTTCGTGAGGAGGCTTGTCGACACATACAAGAGCCTTTACGACGCCTACAACAACGAGCCGGCGAAGTTCGTGAACCGGATGCTGTCCTCGCTGAGGAGCATGGCATACGCGCTGAGGTCCTTTGAGAGCTATTATGCGATGTCAGGCATGATAAAAGAATCCGGCGAGATGAACAGCATGGAGTGCGCGGAGGTTTCGCTTGGCCTGAGCTCGCATGCCGGGCACAGGTTCGTTGAAATGAAGAAGGACAGGAAAGGCCTCGGAAGCATAATGCCGAGCCAGCAGAGGTATGGCGAGTTCCTTCTTGCCGCGCTTGAGCTCTCTACTTATATACCCGTCGGAAGCTTCACTGAGACCAGCGAGACCAGAAGCGGGGAAAGCGAGACCACGCTCAGGGCAAAGGCAAGGGAGATTTTCGCGGCAAGGGGCCTCAAGGGAGGCAGCGCGCAGGAAAAGATGATAACAGTGAAGCTGGGCAGGAGCGAATACGTGTATTCGGAGCCCAATTTCATTTACACCCTTTACGGATTGGCGAACGCGCTTTCAAGGCAGAGGCTCATGCTCCTTGTTGGCGAAAGCCAAGAGGGAAAGACCACGCAGGTGGAGTTCACCAGGGGCTTTGTCAAGGAGATGGGCAAGGCCTTCGGCTTCGAGGACGTCAAATTCCTGGGCATAGACGACGCAGAGGAGTTCACGCTGAAAATCCCGAGGATAAAAAGGAGGGAGAAGGGAGGCGAGGAGAAGGCAGTCAAGAAATCCCTGCTCATGGAGACGATAGAGGACGCAAACGCGAACCCGCAGACGCTTTACCTTGTCCGCGTGGACGAGATAGACAACCTCAGGTTCTCGCAGGAGCTGAACGCGCTGTTCACAAGGGACAGCATAAAAATCGGCGGAAAGGACTACAATGTCGGCAACCTCGTCATAATGGGGACGTCGAACATATCAAGGATGATGCTGGACAACTTCGTCAGCAGGGGCGGCATCCCGCTGGTCTTCACCAGCTCCATATCAAAGGTGGAATACCCGGGCCAGAACTTCGACATAAGGAACGTTTACCTGATGCACGCCGCGGTGGAAAGGGCGCTCAACAGCCGGGAAAAGGCCGACGAGGTCATGGGAAGCGTGCTAAGCGACGCGGACCTTGTGAACGAGCTGTCCAAGACCGACTTTTACGCCATAGCAAAGAACCAGGGGAAGCTTGAGAAGACATATCTGGCGTCGATAGAGAAGGGCATGCCTGCGGAGGACTACGCAGGCGCGGTCGCATCGTTCATAAGGTCGCTCAGGCAGATAGACATCGAGCGCGAACAGGCAAAAAGGGGCGTGGTCTGAATGGAAATGACAATGGCAGAGGCAAGGGAAACAACGCTTACGCTCAAGGGCGCGGAAAGGTTCGCGCCTGCATGGATAGTCTCAGGCTCAAGGAAGAACATCTCCAATTTCAATGAAACATACCAGTTCCTCGCAGCCAGGTTCGTGAAATACCTGGAGCAGAGGTTCGGGGACAAGGGCATCAACAAGGAGGCGTTCTCGCACCTTTTCATCAGGTTCCTTTCGCCGTTCTGCTCACCGGAGTTCCTGAAGCAGAACGAAAAGAGCAGGCTCAAGGCATGGAAGACCATTGAGGGCATGCTCAGCAACAGCATGGACAATCAGTCATACGCCATCGGGAACGGCGAATTCGTTGCGGCCTAGTGGTTTGCATGGCCCCATTAAAGACCGGAATCATTGAAGAAACCAAAGGGGGGCAGGCGCGCGCAAGGCAAACGGGCATAATGGAGCCCGCGAGGCCCCTGACAAGGGAGATGGCGCGCAAGGCAAGGCGCTTTTCCGACTATGGCGCATTCACGGAGCTTGCCGCGCAATACGGCGGCGACGTTGTCAAGGCTTACGAGATTGCGAAGGGCGACGTTGTCGAGGAGGCAAAAAAGGCGTCCGAGGATTTGTTTCCCACTGCAGGCAACAGGGACGCGTTCGAAAAATCAGTGAGGAAATTCTGCGACGACTCATTTTCGCTCCTGTTTGCCATGGTGCTGATGGGCGATCAGCTGGACAGGCAGTTTTCCGCCCGCATCGAGTCCGCGCTGGCGCAAAGGGGCAGGAACCTCATCGGCTTCGTCAACGATTTCGAGGACCTCAAGAGCCCAAGCAGGACAAGGGAAAGGGTGCTTTCAACATTGGAAACGTTCAGGGACGAGTTCCCGCGCTCCCTCTCCGGACAGCTGGACAAGTTCGCATCCGAGGTGAAAAAGGGAACGCACGACGACACGTTTGCGCAAATCTCGAATATTTACACCGAGACAAAAATAGGCGAGCAGAAGGGGTTCGAATCGTACTTTTTCATAAACTACAGGGAGAATGCGTTCTTCGACATCGTTTCGCTTGCGATGCTGAACGCGTCCAGCGGCATGATAAAGAAAAACGACATGGTGTCCATGTTCAGGCGCGAAAGCCCGGAGCAGGTTTTCCTGTTTCCCACGCTTTTCGTGCCCATTTACGGGGCCGACGACTACATGAGGCTAAGGGCAGGCAAGGTCTCCGCAGACATCCCGATAGACGACCAGCTGAGGGCGGTCCTGTCCGAGCAGGAGATGTGGAAGGACGTGCCAATAAGGCCTGCCGAGCAGACAATTCCGCCGCTCGGAAGCATATCAAGACTGATAAGGGAGATGCCGTCCGCAAACGTGGACGCTGTCACAAGGGCGGAAAACAACACGCTCCCGCCGCAGGAGATGAAAAGCTTCATATTCAGGAGGATGGCGGAAAAGAAGATAACGCCGGTGCTTGACGTGGTGCCTTCAGGATGCTCGATGGGCGAAAGGGATGCCATAAGGGCGAATTCCTCTGCCAGGACTGTCCATTACGGGATAAACGACACGTTCCCGGAGATGGACGGCGGCATAAGCATGATGTTCCACCACCTTTCAGACAGGCTAAGGTTCGTCAACAGCATGAAGCAGTCGATTGGGTACACCGACGGCACTGGCATATACCTTTTTCCGTATTACTCAAGGATGCCGACAAAGGACCTGAACGCCTACATGCTTTTTGGCATCGCAAGGCACGAGTTCGGCCACATAGACATGGGCTCGTTCGACTACACGGCAGGCGCGCCCCCGGAAATAGACCTTTTTGCGCCGCTTGCGAAGAATCCGGAATACGCCAAACGGTACAAGGAGAAAGGGGAACAAAACATAAAAGAGCTCCAAGATTTCCTCAATGGCGTCATGGAATCCGTTGACCATGAGCTTGGGATGAAAGCCAGCGGAAAGGCCAAGCTTCTTGAGGTGTTCCAGGCCATAAACAAAACCATAGAGTCGCACTACAAGAAGGAGGCGCATGGCAAGAACCCCTACATAAAGAGGTTCTACGAGCATTTCGGGGGCGAGACCTACAGGTACACCGAAAACCTGCTGGACGACTACAGGATAGACAGGCACTTCTACGACGGAAAAGGAAGGGACGAGATTCTGTACGAGACCAGCGCCGCAGAAACAGACAAGCTGAGGCAAATCTACAAGGTGTCCGAATGCATGCTTGCGATGCCGAAGGCGCTGCATATGCATAGGGAGTTCAAGGACGACCCAAAAACGTCCAATGCCCTGGACACGCTGTTCTATATGAAGATGCTCCGCGGCCGCGCGTTTGACGAGCTCATCGGCCCTAGCGTGGACCCGCTGTTCAGGGACATATGCGAGATGGCGCTTTCAAAGGCCTACACGGGCGGGAAAACGCCGAGAAGGATAAACGAAACCATGGGCGCAACCATAGAGTTCATGGCGCTTGCCATCATCTTCGACGATGCCATAAAGCCGCCGAAGGTCAAGATGCAGGAAAAAGGCGAAAAGGGCGAAAAGGGCGAAAAGGGCGAAGGCGAAGGCCAGCAGGGGCAGCAGGAAGGCGGAAAGGAGGGCCTGCCGAAAAAGGACCTTGACGAAAAAGAGAAGCCCAAGGAAGGCAAGGGCGGCGAAAAGGAAAAAGGCAAGGCCGAGAAAAAAGAGGAGGAAGGCAAGGATGAAGAGCGCGAAAGCGTGAGCCCGATAGACAAGGATCCGAACAGCGACGTCAAAATCAGCAAGGAGGAGAAGAAAACCAGCGAAAAAGGCAGGAAGGTCGAAGAGATGGGCTCAAAAGAGGAGAGGACGTACCAGACCATAGACGTTCCTGCTGAAAAAGTGGAGATGTTCAAGCAGTTTTTCAGGGACCTTAGGATAGACAAGATGGTCATAAACCGCGAGCTGGGGAAAAGGGGCGCAACCGTCGACGTCGACGAGCTGGCGAAGTTCATGTACAAAAGGGGGGCAAGGGAGGCGACATTCCTCGAGAAGCAGGTCACGGAGATTGACGTCGGGAGCCACCTTGAGGCACGGCCCATAGACATCTACATCGGCGTTGACACGAGCGGCAGCATGTCAGGGGGCAGGCTGGACCAGGCCAGGAGGATATCGCTTGAGATGCTTGCAGGCTACAGCGAGGTTGCAGGGGAGATGAGGGCCGCGAACATAAGGCTGCATTTCATAGCAGTTGCGACCGAAGGCGACCATATTGCCATAAGGGACTGGGACGCCACAAAGGGCCTGAGGGTCGAAAGGAAAGGCGACGTTTGCTCGATTTCCTACAAGTTCAGCGAGATAGGCGGCGGAACCGATCTGCCGGCCATGATAAGCCAGTTCAGGTCGTTTGTCGAGGAGATAAAGAAAGGCACCATATCCGAGATAGTCAGGGGCAGGAACGCCCTGAACCCTTCAGTGATGATAATGTACCTGACGGATTTCGGGGACAATGCCGGCGACCTTGAGGGCGTCGTTTCGGCGACAAGGGAGTTCGGCGAGTTCGCAACCCAGTACAGGTCCGACTCAAAGACGGTCAACTACGTCTCCAACGACGCGGGCATAGCCACGCTGTTCGTTGTCCCTGACGACCATAGCGACAACGACGAGATAATGAACGCGGTCAAGGGCGCCACAAGCGGGGCAGTGGAGATGTTCACAGGGGAAAACGAGAAGGACGTTCTTGACAGGCTAAACGCGCTCAGGCCGGTCCTTGAAGGTCTGAGGGCGAGCAACGTGAAGGAAAAGCAGTCCAGATAGGAGCTATTTCTGTATTCTAAGGAAAAAATCCTTCCGACGGAGCGGAATCTAACCGCAAGATTTATAAATAGTATCATGACATCATCATGATTGTATCGTGGGTTTGTCAAAGCGAAACCATGACACGGTGTAAAGATGGAACAAAGGGAATTTAAACGTTCGCCCGTTTGGGAGAATGAGATAGAGAAGGAAGCCAAAAACGTGCTCACAAGGCTCAGAGAAGACCCGGTGCTGCTGGGAGTTCTCATGTCCAAGCTCCTGGAGGAAAGGGAAAACACCAACAGGCTGCTCAAAACCCTGCTTCAAAGAATAGAGCAGCTGGAATCCAGGGCTACAAAAAACAGTGAGGTACAAGGGACTCGCGAAGCGATGTTGCCGGAGATTGACGAGCGTATTGTGGGATACCTAAAGGAAAAGGGAAAGGCGAGCGCGGAGGACGTAAGGATTCAGTTCAATTATAAGGGAACCAATGCGGCCTCCGCGCGGCTGAATAGGCTATATGCCCTAGGCGTAATAAACAAGGCACAGGCAGGCAAAAGGGTTTATTTCTTTTTGCCGGAATGGCAAGGCGACCAACCCCCCGGTTAGTCCCCGCACTGGTATAAGCCATATACACCCCAAAAAATCAGCCGAACTCGCTTCCCTTCTCCATTTTCTTTGTTGAAAAATCAGCTTGGCCGGCCTTCCACCAGTTCTTGTCGTATCTGTCGAACAGCTGCTCCTCTATCGTCTTTGCGTGGTTTATTGCCTCTGCAACGTGCCTTTTCTCTATCAACGGGCTTCCTTCAGAAACCGCGTTGTCGCCGGACAGGCGCACTATGCCGGAAAGCTTCCTCAGCCTGAGCGTAAGGGACTTCGGCGCATTGTCAACTGCGTCCGCAATCTTCCTTGCCTCCTTTATCACATCGTCAACCGCATCCTTTTTTGCGTGCGGTATCCTCTTGTCCCTGACAATCTCCTGGGCGACAAACTGCACAAGCTTTGCCCTGTATCCCTCTGTGTCAGGGACCTTCACGTCAAGAAGGACCTCATATCCCTCCCCCCTGATCCTGCTTCTCAATGCCGGGTTTATCTCGGCCAAGTCCGTGACGTTCATTGCGCCAACGAAAATGAAGTCGCAAGGCACGCCGTCCACCCTGACTATTGCGCCAGTGCTGGTCGTGTTCCTTCCGACTATCGGGAAGTTCTTGTCCTGCATCGCGGTAAGTATGCTCTTTTGAAGCGAATAGTCTATTGACGTCAATTCGTCAATGAACAGCACGCCCTCATGCGCGGAATGCACGGCCCCGGGAATCACCCTCAAAAACGGCGGGATGCCTATCTCCGGATGCCCTCCGTACGGGTCGTGCTGGATATCGCCAATAAGCTCGCTCTCGCTTGCGCCTGTCGCCTGCACGAACGTGCTCCTGTTTATGGGAACAAGGACCTTCTTCTCGTCCTTTATGTTGCTTGTCGCCTTTTTCAGCTCATCCTGCGTCAGCACCCTTATCTTGCTTTCAAACTGCTCGTAGATGATTATTTCTTTCTTGCCAAGGGTGTCCCTTTTTTCTGCCTTGACAAACTTCTTTTTTGAGGGCATATCCCTCGTAGGGGCGACAAGGTCGTTAAACGGGTTTGAGAATGCGGAATGCTTTACCGCGCTGCAATTGGGGCAGATGCCAAGCTCAGGATTGCTTAGCTCCCCGCAGCGGGAGCACCTGAACCCAAGCTCTTCAGCCACGAATATCGGCGCATCCTGAGGCTCGATTATTTTTCCTACTGAGGGCTTGGACTGTTCCTTTGCTGAAATGTCCTCGCGCCTTTCAAGCTTGAGTATGGGCCTTTCCGGCTTTCCGGCATTGTGCAAGACTGAAATCTGCATCCTTGGCGCAGGAAGTATTGTTGCGACCGCCCTTGCTATCATGCTTTTGCCCGTTCCCGGCGGGCCGACAAGGAGAAGGTGCCTTCTTTGCATTGCGGAGACCCTTGCGAACTTCACCGCCCTTTCCTGGCCTATTATGCGCAGGAACGGGTCGTCCGGAATGGGGATTTCAGACGTGTCGCTGTAGTCGCCGACCGCCTTAAGAAGTTCCTTTTCCGCCATCTCCCTGGCCTTGTCAACATCGGAAAACATATGCTCAAATCTTGCCTATATATCTTTATAACGCTTTGCAGAAGGAAAAAAAGAAAAGCGTTTTTAACCTATGCCAGGAATATATTGTCTTTGTGGGGGCCTTGGGGTAACCTGGTTAGCCTGTTGGCTTCGGGAGCCAGAGATCCGAGTTCAAATCTCGGAGGCCCCACTCTTTATAAAATGTTGAATGCAAAATAGGGTCATGGCGCAGGAAAGGCACAGGCTTGATTCTAATGTTGACAGAATGCTGGCAGCCTTATTCCGGCAGATGGCGAAAGAGCGGCATAAACTGGCAGACAAAAAGCTGCCTGCAGAAAAGAAAGCGCTAAGCAGACGTGCGCAGAGAGATCTTAACAACGAGTTAGCATTTGAAGCCCGGACAGGAACCGTAAGGAAAGTAAAGAAACTGTTGAAGGCCGGCGCAAATATGGAGGCAAGGAGCACCAAGTATGGCTGGACTGCAATCATGAGTGCCGCACTTAACAGCGATATGGGGGTCTGCGCACTGCTCATTGAAAAAGGCGCAAAGGTTAATGCAAAGAATAACAGTGGAGTGACCGCGCTCATGCTGACCGCGAGACATGGATTAACTGAAACCTGCGCGTTTCTGATACAAAAAGGCGCTGACGTTAAGGCAAAGGACGATATCGGCTTTACGGCCCTGTTTTATGCCGCACAAGGCGACAACCCCCAAACCTGCGCCCTGCTTCTTGAAAAGGGCGCAGATGTAAACACAAGGGATAAAAGTGGCAAGACTGCGCTCCAGCTTGCCAGATCAAACCACAAAAAGGAAACGACCGCATTCCTCACTTTGGTGACTTTTGCGCCAAGGATTTTTGCGGACAAGGAAACGCCCAAACTGTTCTATTCCGATTTCAAGGCGTGCGCCGGAATGCGCTGAAAACTACCGCATCCCGCTACCTTTTATAAACACTTTGCCCCTAAAAGGATATTGCATGAAAATCGGGTTCTTTGTTGACAGGCTGCACCTTACGGATGGCGTAAGCATAGCCCTTGAACTGCTGAGGAAGGAGCTGGAAGCCCTTGGCCACGACTCGTATGTGTTCTCGCCGGGCGAAAGGAAGAGGAAGGACGAGAACAAGGACCCGAAGGTGTTCTTTTTCACATCCCCTATATTCAAGGACTATCCTGATTTCAACATTGCGACCTTTCCGAACACGTCCGCATACGAACTGGCAAAAAAGCTCGACATTGACATAATCCACTCATTTGCGATGGGGACCATGGGCGTTGCTGCCTCAAGCGTGGCAAGCAAGATGGGCAAGCCCTCCGTCCTTACGGCTTACAGCCTTCCGCACAGGCAGATAGACAGCATGTTCGGCAACGGGCTCGGGTCGCTGGTGCACAAGATATCCTCAAAGTATATGAGATGGTACCTTTCAGGCTTCAAGTGCTTCTGCGTCCCTTCAGAATTCGTAAAAAACAGCGTGGAAAAGGAGCTGGGCACAAAGGTCCACGAGACGCTCCCGTTGGGCATAGACTATGAGGCCGCGAAAGCAGGCCTGGCCTCAAAGAAGGAGAAGGGCAGGTTCGTGTACGCGGGAAAGATCGCCAAGGAGAAGGACCTTGACCTTCTGGTCTCCTCAATGCCGTCAATATCCAACAGGCTGAGCGACGCAGAGGTCATGATCTACGGAGAGGGGCCTTACAGGGAGATGCTCATAGAGAAGGCGATATCGGCGAAGATAGACGACCATGTTTTTGTGGGCTCCTTCCTCACAAAAAGGAGGCTTATGTCGGAACTTTCAAAGGCGTCCCTGTTCCTTTTCCCTTCACAGACGGATACCCAGAGCCTGTCGCTCATCGAGGCCATGGCGGCCGGAGTTGTCCCGATATGCCCGCAGGAGTCGTGCGCATACGAGCTGGTGAAGGGAACCGCGCTTGAAAGGTTCAGCTTCAACAACAAGAAGGACTTCTCGGAAAAGGTCGTTTCCGCGTACGGCGACGTCAACGACAAGGACAGGGAGCTTGCGTCCCAGATAGCGTCCAAATACGACGTCAAAGAGATTGCGAAAAGGCACATTGCCCTTTATGAGTCCCTTTCAAAAAAATGAGTCATCCTTTCAGCTGTTTTAGCTTGTTCTCCAGCTCGCCCATTGTCATTATCATCAGGTCCCCGGTGTCAATGTAAAACTTCAGGGCGGAGGAGAGCCTGCTTCCGTCGGATATGGAGTCGAGGAATCCCTTCTTGGATGTTTCGTCCTCGAATAATATGAAGACCAAGCCGCCTTTTATGAGCTTTCTGAAATTTTCCTTTATGTATCTTATCTCCTTGGGCTCGTAGAAATACAGGAACAGCGAGTTCCACATGAGCTTCAGCTCGGCATGGTATCCCTTCGTCCTGCCTATCTCGCTGAACGGGATTATGTTCTCGATGCACATGTCCCTGAGGGACCTGAACATGGCAAGCTGCCTTACGGAGAAGCCGGAATCCTTCTCCCACGACGTTAGGCCGTAGAAATCCATCTCCTCCTTGACGTATCCCTCTTTTTTCAGCATATCCATTATGTACTCTATGTTGAAGTCGCTTGCGTATATCCTGCTTCCCCTATAGTAAATGTTGGACAGCTGCCTCTTTATGTCCTGTATGGACACGGGCGTGTATCTCCACTTGTAGAACGTGTTTATGTCCTCGAACATCTTTACGAACGCGTCCCTGCCAAGAGGTATCTTTATGGCATCTATTGACGGGAAGTCCGGTATGTCTATGCCGAATGCCATCTCGTCCTTCCTGGCAAGCACGACACCTGCGAAGTATATCAAGAGCGAAACAATCCCGATTATTATGTTGGTGGTGCTGAACAGCCTTCCGAGCCCCGTGGTGTCCGGCCTTGTGACAGTCAGCACAGTCTTGTATTCCCCCACTTCGACAGTGAAGTTATATTTTCCGACCGGAACCGAGCCGCTGAAATAATCCGACATCGAAACGACGAAGTTCGTCCTTCTTCCCGTAAACGAGTATGATTTGTTGTTGCAGGAATTGCATGTTACCGTCGCGCTTGCCACCTCCTGCGGGTTGCCCTGCGAGCTGAAGTTGAACGTAAACAAGGCGTCATTGAACTTCGGGATGACTCTTACGTCAAGGCCGCCGAACTGGATGAACGTCCTTGCGTACCTTTCCCTTCCTGAAACCTCAAACACATATGGGACTGTGCCAAGCCCGCTGTTGATATATTGGTAATATATCGGCGTGTTCAGGTTGGACTGGTCTATGTCCCTCTCGTCCTCCTCGCTTCCGTTTGCGGCCAAGACCGACATTTTCATGTCCACGTCTGAGGCCGCGCCGACCGTGCCGCTTGCCACAAGCTCAAACCTTGAGCCCTGGCCGGATATGGAGTATGCAAGGAGCTTGGGCGCCCCGCTTTCCTGGGCATAGAGCGCTCCGGCGTAGTCCTTGATTGCGGACCTTGTCTCAATCACTGAAAAGGACACATTCTTGGAATTGGAGATGTCATACCTGATTAGCTCGAAAACATGGCCCCCGAGCTTGAACTTCTCGGAGCCGAAATAGCGGTAGGTTCCCTGCACAGGGTTGGCTATTGCCGCTGCGCCTGGGGCGAATCCAGCCCATTCGTCAAACGCGGAGGAGACCTTGAGCGCGTCCATTGCCGCGCCCTTTGCGCTATCCCAGCCGTTCTCAAGCGTGTTGGGCACAAAGACCATCTCCCATCCGCAGTTCTTGGGCTGGATGATTGATACGGCGTCAAATATTGTCGTTGCGTCGCCGCCAAGGGTGTAAAGCGCATTTCTCATGCTGAGCGCCTTTATTTCCCCCTCCGGCTGGCTTTGGAAAGAGACGCCGATGCTTCTCCAAAATGTCATCAGCTGCGCCTCGCTTCCGTCCCCCATGACCTGGACGTCAGGCAGTGCGCCGATATACATGAATGTTATGCGTTTTGCCCTGTTTTCGCCAAACTGGGAGATTATCCCCTCAGGCGGGTATCCAAATGGCACCATGACAGTGGAGCCCTCTGCTATCCTCGACAGGTCAGCGTTGTTCAGCACAACGGGGTTGAGGCCGGCTTTCTTTGCCATTCTGACAAACTGGAAAACAAACTCATCAAGCCTGGACTCGTTCCTTCCTGTCGAAATGGACCTTGGCAGGATAATGTAGATGTCCTTTGACAGAGGCCTTTCAGTTACATAGATATTCAGGGTGGACGTCGCGTTCGCCGATGCAGAAAGGCTTATTATATTGACAAGGCTGCTTTTCTTGTCTGCATAGTTGCCGTAGTCTGCATACTGTACGCCTTTTATCTCCATGGACCCATACGGCGCCGGGGGCTGCATGTTGAATATCGCGTTTATCTCCGACGCGAATGATGATATGAAAAAGAACAGGCCGATGAAAACAAGCAGGCCGACCATTATCGGGATGTAGTTTATGATGTTTATGGGCTTTTTCTCCTCTTCCTCCCCGCCCCCTTTTCTGCGTTTTCCGAACAAGGACTCGCTGATGCCCTCCAAAAGCGGCTTTTCCACTTTCTTCAGGCGGTATTTGACCTCAAAGGGCCTTAGCAGCTGCAGCCTTATCTTGTCCTTCATCCGCGTTCATCCTCAGATTGGCTTTACGTAGCCGTTTGATATCATGTCCTGCAGCGCGTTCATGGCCCTTTGCTCATTCACATCATATCTTTGGGAGAATTCCCTGATGTCAAGCTCGCCGTCGTGGTCCCTTATCCACTCGGTTATCTTGAGCTGGAGAACCTCGTCCGTGAACTTCATGAATTTCTCAAGCTTAGCCTCCGTGGAGGAAAGCCTGTTGCCGACCGCGTACAGCTTTTTCGTAAGCTCCTCGTTCTCATGCTTGTAGCTGTTGAGCAGCGCCGTGACCTCGTTCATCCTGCTCTTTAGCTTGTCCCTTTCGATATACACTTCCTTTGAGCCGCCCGGTATCATGGATTCCATGTCCTTGACCAGGTTTCCGACCAGCTCCAGCATGAACCCGATGTCCATATCATAATATTGGGCCGCGACATTGAGGAGCGGGAACACCTTGTTGAGGACCTCCCATTTCCTCACCGCCTCTATCTTGTCAGGCATAGTATAGCCTATGTCTATGCTTCCTGTCTTGAAGTCAATTATGAAGAATTCCTGCGGCGTTCCCTTTATGTCCTTGGATTCCACATACGCGAGCGAAACCGCGTCCCTTGTCTTGACCAGCATCGCCTTTTCCCCGACTGCGGCCAGCGCGTCATAGACGTCCTTTGCCTTGCCCTTGAGCGAGGCGTTTATCCTTATGTATCCTGCCCTCATTTTTTACCGCCCCTTTTTTGCGGCTGCGCCTTTTTCGTTTCCTTTCCATCCTCTATTGCCGGGACATAAGTGAAAATCAGGAAAATCGGCACCATCAGCACCAGGAGCACGCCAAGCAGCAGCGCCCTCAGGATATCGGCAACATCCCCGCTTGAAAGGTTGACCACGAATATTATGACGAAGAACACTGCGGCCAGCGCGGAAAGCAACAGCACGTTGCGCTCAAAGCCCTTCCTTTTCTTCATATACTCTTCCTTGTGCTTTTCGCAGACAAACAGCCTGTTGTTTTTCAGCTTCATGCCCAGCTTCTGCTTTGCCGCTTTCATCAGGTTAAGCACGCGGTCGTCCTTTACCCTGGATGCCTTGCCTCGCACTGTCTCGTGGCCTATTATGCACACATCAGCGTTTTCCGGAACGTCGTCAGTCGTCATTTCCTTTCATCCTCCAAAACGACCTGGGAAATCGAGGACGAGGTCTTGCCCTCCTTCCTGAAGTCCGCTTTCGTGAATATGTTGATTATGACAGTGTCGTCAATCCCCAATTCCTTCAGGAACGTGCTCATTATCCTCCTGTTGACGCCCATCCTCTCAAGCGTGACCACGAACGTTATCACGTCAACGTGCCTGCTGCTTTTCTCGAAGAGGTTGACAACGTCGTCAATCTTCTGCTCGTCAACGCCTATGGACCTGAGCTTGTTCCTTACTTCCTCTTTTCTTACCGAAATTGTATATGCCATTGCACCACCCTTCTTCTTTGCCATGACCTCCTTGAGGTCAATGAAATACTCCTTGAGCGGCTCTTCGCCCGCTATCTTTCCCACTATGAACGTCATTGGGAAGCTTTCCGGCGTGTGGAACGCCATATTGACCGCAGCCTGCCCCACGCCAAATTCCCTTATCCTGTTCCGTATGTAGTTGCTGAAGTTGAGCGTTCCCTGGAGATAGTCCAGGTACTTCTCGAACTTCACCTTGAGTATGAACGTTGTTCCCACGTTGCTGAATATGACCTCGCTGATGTCGGTCGGGTTTTGGCTCGCGATTATCAGCGCGAAGTTGTATTTTCTTCCTTCGCGGACTATCATGACCGCGTCGCTGTTGGGGTCGCTTGATATTTTCCACGCCTCGTCCAGCACCGTGATAAGCTTAAGCCCCTTTGTCGCGGACCAGCCTTCCAGCCTCATCCTTTCCTTGATGAATTGCAGTATCGTGAGCCCGCCGAGCGCCCTCATTGTCTCGTCCGGGAGCCCGCTCAGGTCTATGTCGACAAGGCCTGCCGACGTAAGGCTCGCAAGGTCGACCGTGCTCTTGTTTGCGAAGAAGTCCTCGCCCGGCTTCGTGAACCTCTTGAGCCTGTAAATGCAGTTGTCAAGCTCCGCCGGAAACTCATATGTCCCAAGCTGGGACCTTTCCTCCAGTATCGCGACAACGTCCTTGAGCGTGGGCGCCTCCAGCGCCCTGCCGAGCTCGTCCTTCTGCTCATTGCTGTCCATCTTGAACTTGGCCTTCTTGTATGCCTGCTCTATGGCCTCTTCCGTGAGCCTCTTCTGCTCCGGGTAGTTCTCCATGTCCGTGAGCAGGGCAAGCGTCCTCATGACCTGCTTTATCCTGTCATACGGCTTCATGCCGCCGAGGTCAAGCAGGTTCAGGTAGTTGGCCCTTCCGAGCTGGATTATCTTTCCGCCTGTCTGCATCACCCAGTCCTTGTATTCCCCGGCCCAGTCTATGATTATCGCGTTTGAGTTCCAGACAAAGCTGGCCCTGACCAGCAGCGTCTTGATGAAATAGGACTTTCCGCTTCCTGAAATCCCGACTATCGCTATGTGCGGGTTGGTTATGATGTTATAATCCCAGAAGAACGGCGCGTTCAGCCCGTCCGTCTTTCCCACATAAAGCGAGTTCATGGGATCGCGGAACAGTATGTGCATCGGCGGCTCCGGCGCATGCGTGAGAATGTTCCTTCTTGACAGCTCAGTGTTGTTTATGCGGAACATCGTCAGCTGGGTCGCCATGGTCGCACCTAAATATTTGTCCCGGTCTTTTCCGACTCTGTCTGGTCCTCAAGCTCTTCTATCGTAGTTGGAAGGAACCTCTCCCACTCAAACGCCTTGAGCATCTCATCCCCGGTAAGGAGGTCTGTCTCGCAGTTGAATGAGTTTGACAGGAGCGTGCCGAGCTTGTCCGCGGCGTTCTTTACCCTTGCCACGGCCTCGTCCTTCGTTATTCCCGTATCAGTGACCATTGCGTAGAGCACGACCTTCATGGGCCTGAGCCCCTTGCTTAGCTGGTTTATCATGCCCTCAAAATAGGCAATCTGCCTTTCGAACTGGTTTATCCTGAGCACGTCCGGCTCGCTCTTCTCCCTTTCCTTCTGGAGCTTGAGCTGGGCCTCGGCCTTCTGCGTCTCCAGCTTTTTCCTGTCGTTGGAGATGTCCACCGCGTGCATCGCATACGAAATCTTGACGACCTTCTTGAACTGGGTCATGGCCATCTCGAACTGCTTGTTGTATGAGACCATCTCGCCCTCTTCCCTTTCCAGCGCGGACTGGTATATCTTCATGCCAAGGAAGGCGGACGCATAGTAAACGCCGTTCTGCGCCTTCTTGACTATGGTGTCCTGCGCCGGCGGTATCTCGTAGCCGGTGTCAGTGACAACTACTGTCTTGGTCTTCTGGGTTATCATGGGCACAACAAGGTATCCCATTTTTATGAAAATCGCCGCGCCTATGGCGCCAAGGCCGGCAAGCGCGCCGCCTATCATTGAGAATATTCCGCCCCCTGTGGCTATAGACACCAATGCGCCCACGGCTCCTATGCCGATTGAGACGAGCGCAAGGTTTTTGTTCGAGACTTCTACCATTATATCTCCTCTCTTGAATTTTAAATGATGACTTTTAAATGCTTTCCTATTTTCTCCGAATATGAAATGGTTTTTTATGAGAAGAAGTGTTCATCATTTCCTGGCTTTCTGCTCAGCCTTCTTCTTTTCCTCTTCCTGGGCCTCTTCCATCTCATCCGCAAGCCTGTTGGTCTCTATGCTTCCCTTGAGCATCATCATGCCTGCCGCGTTTATCCCTATCGTTATGATTATCAGCGCGGTCGCGATGTCCGGGAAAAGGGAGAACTGACTCTGCGCCCCTGCGCTTCCCCCAAGCTTGGTTATGAGTATGAACGGAAGGAATGCCATGACCGCGAAGTCCAGGCCCCTTGCCTGCATAACCGTTATGACGGCGGCGTGCCTTGAGATTTTGCTTCTCCAGGTCGTTATGTAAGCCGCCACTGTCCTTGCGGCGAACAGCGCGCCTGCCGCGACCGCCGCAATCGTAAGGACCTTTACGCTTCCGAGGCTGACCATTGTTCCCAGGTATATGAAGAACAGCGTGTTTATGAAAAATGAGATCTCTGCCTGGAACCTTGCGGTTGCGACATCATCGTCTATCTCGCCCAGCTTCAGCATATTGCCTATGTTTTTCCTGTTGCCCAGCACTATGCCGTATGACAGCGCGGCGATGACTCCGCTTCCGCCGAGGTAGTCTGACGCAAGGTATAAGACCAACAAGACCGCTATTGTCAGCATGTACGAGTAGTCTATGTTCTCCCTTGTCTTTGCAAGGAAAACGACTGTCAGCACGCCCACCATCACGCCCAGCACCAGGCCTATCGAAAGCGAGGACACAAGCGTCTTTCCGGCGCTTTGCAGGTCAAAGGAGTGCGAAAGGAACGAGGAGACAAGGATGACCGCAACGATGATGCATATCGCGTCGTTGGATGACGACTCTATGACAAAGAACTGCTTCAGCCGATTTCCCACGTTGAACTTCTTTGCGAGCGGTATCACTATCTGCGACGCCGTGTTCGCCGCTATGACGCCGAATATTGCGCCAACCCAATAGTCAAATCCGAAGGCGTACTTGAGCGCAAGCGCGCACGCAACGGCAGAAAAAAGGACGGAGAATATCGACATCAGCAGCGCCCTGCCGGACTTGTGGATGACCGCGAAAATGTCAAGCTCCATGCCCGATTCGAACAATATGAAAACGATTGTAAGCGTTCCAAGGAAAAGCTTAAGGTCGTCGTATTGCGCGAAGTTGAGGTAACCGAGCGCCGAAGGCCCAAGCACAAACCCTATCGCAATCAGGATTAGGACATGCGGCAATCCCAGTTTCCTGAATATCATGTCCGCTATGAATCCGAGGAACACAATTGCCGAAACAGCCAGCAAAAGCGTCGTTGTCAGGTCCATAATGGAGGATTGGCGCAATTTATTTAAAAAGATTGTCATAAAACGCCAATATATGGCATATCCGCAGAAAAACTTCGACGGCCTTTTGGGGCTGAATGGTTTCAGCGAAGCGCTCCTGAAAACCCATTTTGCGCTTTACAGCGGCTATGTCGCAAATGCGAACAAGCTGGCTGACGCGCTTTTGGCAATGTCCAAGGAAGGAAAAACTTCAACCCCGGAATACGCCGAATTGAAGCGCAGGTTCGGCTGGGAATTCAACGGCATGAGGCTCCATGAGCTGTATTTTGGGAACCTGGCAAAGGGCGGGGCGAAGATGCCTTCTTCTTTTGCGAAAATGATTTCCTCGGAGTTTGGCTCAGTTGAAGGCTGGGAAAGCGACTTCAGGGCGACTGGCGCGATGAGGGGCATCGGCTGGGCTGTCCTATATTATGATAAGGCCGGAAAAAGGCTTTTCAACTGCTGGATAAACGAGCACGATGCGGGCCATCTTTCCGGATGCGTCCCAATCCTGGTGATGGACGTTTTCGAGCACGCTTATATGCTGGACTATGGGACAAAAAAAGCTGATTACATATCAGCGTTCTTCAGGAACATAGACTGGAAGGAATCTGAATCCAGGCTTTAGGCCCTTTCTTTCGTAAGGGAACCAAGGTCCCCTTGGAGCTTTTTAGAAAAAAGCTCCAGCAAAAAACGGCTTGACGCTCAACCTTCCTTTCATTTGGCGCCTGGGAAAGAAAAACAGAGTGAGTGCTTCATTCACGCCCTCTTATAGATATGGACGACTGACGTTGCGCCGCTTCCGCCAACATTCTGGCTAAGCCCGTATTTCAGGTCCTTCACCTGCCTTTTTTCCGCGTCTCCCCTTAGCTGCATCGTTATCTCCACAGCCTGCTTTATGCCGGTCGCCCCGACCGGGTGTCCCGCGGCTTTCAATCCTCCGCTGCTGTTGACAACAAGGTCTCCGCCGAAAGTGGTCCTGCCGTCAACAACCGCCTTTGCGCCTTCTCCTGCCTTGAAGAAACCCAAATCCTCTGTTGCGATTACTTCCGCAACAGTGAAGCAGTCATGGACCTCGGCCAGCTGGATGTCCTTTGGCGTTAGCCCTGCCTGCTTGTACGCCGCCTTTGCGGCTATCTTCGTCGCGTTTATGCTTGTGAGCGATTGCCTGTCCGCCAGCCCTATCGTGTCGGACGCCTGCGCCGACGCCATTATCTCTATCGGCTTTTTTGTGTAGCTCTCCGCCATGTCCAACGGGCACAATATCACGTCCGCAGCGCCGTCCGTGATTGGCGACGCGTCAAAAACCTTTATCGGCGATGCGATGACCTTTGATTTCATGACTGTTTCTATGGTTATCTCATTCTGGTATTGTGCATACGGGTTCATGCTTCCGTGCCTGTGGTTCTTCACTGCAACAGCCGCGAACTCCTCCTCCGTTGCGCCGTACTCCATCATGTACTTTCTCATCATCAGCGCATAGAGCGACGGAAACGTCGCGCCCATGAACAGCTCCCATTCCTGGTCCCCTGCGCCTCCCAATATTTCCGTAACGTCCGCTGTTGACAAATCCGTCATCTTCTCAACGCCGCCAACAACGACTATGTCGTGGATGCCAGAGGCAACGGAGATGAATCCCTGCCTCAATGCAAGGCCCCCTGATGCGCATGCCCCCTCAATCCTTGTGATGGGAATTGGATTAAGCCCAAGATAATCCGCAAGAAGCGCGCCAAGGTGCTCCTGGCCCGCGAAGTTGCCTGCGGCCATGTTGCCCACATATCCGGCGTCAATCTGCTCGCCGCGGATGCCTGCGTCTGCAACGGCCTTCAGCCCGGCCTCTAGCGCAAGGTCCCTTAGGCCCTTTTCCCAGTGCTCCCCGAACTTCGTGATGCCGATTCCTATGATGGCTACCTTCCTGTGAGCGTGCATGCGTCCTTTGTCGGACGTCTTGTTTTTAAATGTTGGAGAGGCGAACTTCGTCATCTGCCTAAGATCCTTTTTCTTCAGAGAAGAAAAAGTCTTCACCCCAAAAGAAGCTACTATTGGTCGCTGAGGCGACAATAAGCCCCTGGGTTCAAAAGAAAGCATTTTGCCGCCTGCCGGCGCTATTTTTAACCCCTTTGCCGCATAATAAAGCCATGCAGGAAAGGAAGGGCTTGCTCAGGCGCGCGCTTGAGAGGATGCATATCATAAAACGCATCAAGGAGCCAGCGCCAAGCGAAAAACCGCATATTTCCGAGGAAGAACAGAAAAGGCTGAACAACGAACTGCTCAGGGCCGCGAACATCGGCGATAATGCAGGCATTGAACGGCTGCTCAAAAAAGGCGCAAGCATCAATGCAAAGGACAATGACGGCTGGACCGCGCTCATGTGGGCCGCAGCGAGTGGACACACCCCAGCCTGCGCCTTCCTTCTTGAAAAGGGCGCAAATCTCGAGGCAACGGACAAAGACGGCTGGACCGCGCTCATGTTTGCCGCATACTGCGGACACGCCCAAACCTGCGCTTTGCTGATTGAAAAAGGCGCGGACGTAAACGCGAAGGCAGAAGAAAAAGGAGCTTGGAAGGGCAAGACCGCATCCTCAATCGCCGAAGCAAACGACAAAAGGGAAACGGCCGCATTCCTCAAGTCCATGGAATGGCTTATCGGCATGACCGAAAACGCGTTCATGAAGCCGTTCGGCGAGTGCCTTGCCCGATAGCGGCTGTCTGTAATCCTGCGAGGGCTTTGTAGTGGGGAACATTAACCGTAATATTTAAAAAATGGTAGGCACTACAATGTGGCATGGCGTTCATAAGGAAAAAGAGAAAGGGCAACACTTACTACTACGAGCTTGTCGAAAGCAGGCGCATCGGAGGAAAAGTGGTGCAGAAGGCGCTTGAGTATTTTCCAACACTGCAGGCTGCGGAGGCGTACGCGGAAAAGCACGGGATTGGCATGCCTGCGCATGAGGAAGAGTGGATGGACGCGCCGCTGCGCAGGGCGCTGGAAACAAAGCTGAAAAAGCTCAACGCCGTGCGGCCGCTTCCGCCGGCCGCCCTTGCGCGCCTCAGGGAAAAGTTTGAGGTTGACATGACCTACAATTCCAATGCGATAGAGGGAAACAGGCTCAGCCTCCGCGAGACGTGGCTTGTGCTGACCAAAGGCATGACTGTGCGGGGCAAGTCCGTGAAAGAGCATCTTGAGGCCACCAACCACCGGGAGGCGATAGAGCTGCTTGAAAGGCTCGCCGATTCAAGAAAAAGAATTACTGAGGCGGACGTGCTGGGCCTTCACGCAATCATACTGGACAAGATAGACCCAATCAATGCAGGCTTTTACAGGCACGAAAGCGTTTTCATACAAGGCTCAAGGCTTCAGCTTCCGAAATGGAGGGACGTGCCGGGGCTCATGAAAATGGTATATAAACAGCTGAACGACGGAAGCAAAGGCGCAAAGGCCGTGTATTCCGCAATAGCAGTCCATCATGGCGTGGCAAGGATACACCCGTTTGTTGATGGGAACGGGAGGCTTGCGCGCCTTCTGATGAACCTGCGGCTGATGCGCGCCGGGTTCCCGCCGACAATCCTGCGGAAGGAGGAAAGGCGGGCATACTATTCGGCGCTTGAGAAGGCGGACGGCGGGGATTTCCGGGCGCTGGCAATGCTGATAGGGAAAGATATAGAAAGGGCAATCGACAGCTACATCGAGGCCGCAGAATAGCGCCAAGGCGGGCAACTAGCGTTTTTTAAACAGTTGCGGACACAACAAAGCCATGCAGGAAAGGAAGCCGTTGCTCAGGCGCGCACTTGAGAAACTGCACATAAGAAAACGCATCAAGGAGCCGGCGCCAAGCGAAAAGCCGGCATTATCTGCAGAAAAGCAGAATCAGCTCAATTATGGCCTGCTGAAAGCCGCAAGGAACGGCGACAACGAAGAAATAGGCCGGCTCCTCAAAAAGGGCGCAAGCATCGAGGCAACGGACAAAAACGGCAATACCGCGCTCATGCATGCCGCAACGTACGGAAACACCGAAACCTGCGCCTTCCTGCTTGATCATGGCGCAAAACTCGAGGCAAAGGACATCTTCGGCAGGACCGCGCTCATGTGCGCCGCAGAGAACGGACGCACCCCAACCTGCGAATTCCTGCTTGAAAAAGGCGCAAGCATCGAGGCAACGGACAACGACGGCTGGACCGCGCTCATGCATGCCGCACAGAACGGATACACCCAAACCTGCGCTTTGCTGATTGAAAAAGGCGCAGATGTGAACGCGAAGATTGAAAAAGGAGATCATAAGGGCATGACCGCGTCCTCAATCGCCGAAGCATACGGCAACGAAAAAACGGCAGCATTCCTCAAGTCCATGGAAACATTGCAGGGCTGAATTGGCAAGGAAGAGGTGCAGGGTTTCCTCTCTGATTTTAGGGCATGCCTCGGAAAATAGCGTTTTTTAAACAGTTGCGGACACAACAAAGCCATGCAGGAAAGGAAGCCGCTCCAAGGGAATGTTCCAGCAGAGAAACCAGCGAAGCATAATGTCAATATTGCGCCAAGCGAGAAGCCAAAATTATCAGCAGAAGAACAGAACCGGCTCAACGATGCGCTTCTCGAAGCCGTACGGAATAACGAAAAAAATGAGATAGAAAGACTCATCAAGAAAGGCGCTGACATTGCCGCAAAAGGCGATGACAGTTGGACTGCCCTTCACTGGGCTGCGGGTTACGGATTAACAGAAATCTGCGCCCTGCTTTTAGAACAATACGCAAAGGCAGGCGGAAACATAAAGGAGCTAATCACCGCAAAAGGCAGTTTGTTCGGCTGGACACCCCTAGACTGGGCTTCAAAGAGAAGGGGCGCCAAAACCGCGCAGTTTCTTGCAGTCAAATTGCTTGAAGCAACATTTGGAAATGAAACGGCGGCCGCCTTCATGAAATCCTTCAACGAGTGCATCTCGGATGGTGGCTGAATGGCGCAGGAAAAAAGTCAAACAACCAAAAGCCAAGCTCTATTTTCAAGCCCAAGGCTAACAAATGACATATTGCCGAGCGAGAGGCAAAAACTCACGATACAAGAGCAGAAACGGCTACATGACGCATTCCTCATTGCTGCAGAGAAAGGCAACAACACAGAAATAGAGCAGCTCCTGGATGCAGGCGCGGATATCGGCGCAATGGACAGCTATTCTCACATGACAGCCCTGCATTTGGCTGCAGACAAAGGCCATACTGAAACCTGTGCCCTGCTGATACGGAAATACGCAGAATTGGGCAATGGATTGAAGCAGCCAGTAAACGACCCGGAACTGGAGCTCCGCTATGGAACCATCTACGGAACCATTTATGGATCAAAATGGGGAGGAGTGAAGGAGTTCATTTCCGCAAAAGCCAGACGGAACGAGACAGCCATGCACAGGGCCGCAGAGCGTGGACACACCTTGACCTGCCTGCTGCTCATGCAAGAATACGCAAAAGCCGGCGGAGACATGAATGAGCTTGTTGCTATGGGAAATTGCAATGGCTTTACAGCCGTGGACAAAGCCGCAGGGGTTACCAAGCAGGTCATAAAGCATGCGCCGCTATTGCACAATTTGCTGGATAATGAAACGCTCATCTCATTCGTAACATCCTTCGCGGAATGCACGAGCCAATAGCGTTTTTTAAATTATTGCAACCAGGTTGAATATATGGGCAAAAATGGACTAGATGAGCTTCTTATGTCCGCAATCGAAACCAATGACGCAAAAAAAGCCAAGGAACTGCTGAAAAAAGGCGCGAACCCCAACGCGGCAGACGCCGACGGCTGGACCGCGCTGATGTACGCGGCATGGAAGGGCAACGAAGAGGCGTGCAAAATCCTTCTTGAAAACGGCGCAAAAGCCAATGAGAAAAACAAAATTGGAAGGACCGCGCTCATGTACGCGGCACTGATGGGAAATACCGGCATATGCAAGCTTCTTGTGAAGCACGGCGCAGACACAACAATCAGGAGCGTGTGCGACATGGACGCGCGCATGCACGCCGAGCACGAAAAGCAGGAGGAAACCGCGAAGTTCCTCAAATCCCTGGAAAGGCGCAAGGGCAACGTTATTAAACCTTGACCGGACTAAGACAAACCAATGAAGCTCAAGGAAATCGTTTTCATAGGTGTAGGCGGCGGAAGGTCCGCCGTGATTCGGCAGCGCAAGGACTTCGGCACAGGCGGGTTCAGGATAAACGGCGACCTTAACATCCACGTCGACCCGGGCCCCGGCGCCGCGGTCTATTCCGCGCATTTCGGCCAGAACATAGAGAACATAGACATCCTCATCA
This sequence comes from Candidatus Micrarchaeia archaeon, assembly GCA_041500405.1. Classification (GTDB taxonomy): domain Archaea; phylum Micrarchaeota; class Micrarchaeia; order Anstonellales; family J096; genus JAPLWW01. The sequence continues at coordinate 25,914 of JBGQMB010000008.1, forward strand.
TAAGCCACAACCATCTTGACCACATGGGCGACGCGGAGGTTTTCGCAGAGGCCATGAACGGTTTCGGGTTCAGCGAAAAGGCGATGCTAATCGCTTCAGAAGACTGCATAAACGGTCCCAGGGGAGACGAGTGCGACAAGGCTTTGGACTCATACCACATGGGCATGTTCAAGGACATAATAATAGGCAAGCCCGGGGAAAAGAGGGAGATAAGCAAGAACGGGAAAAAGTTCGAGATAGAGTTCACGCCAACGAAGCACGAGGACAAGAGCGGCTTCGGGTTTGTCATAAGGGCGGAGAACGTTTCAATAGGCTACACATCAGACACGGAATACTTCAAGGGCCTGGAAAAGCACTTCGCTGACGTTGACGTGCTGATAATCAACAGCATAAAGATGAACCACGGCGGAAGCTTCTACAAGGGGCACTTGGCGGTCTTTCCGGACGCGGAGAACATCATAAAGGGCGTAAGGCCGGACCTCTCGGTCCTTTACCATCTTGGATATGAGATGGTGAAGGAAGACAGGACGGACGAGCTGAGGTATGAGATGAACTCAAGGACAGGGGAGCAGGTCATGGTGCCGCGCCAGGGATACAGGATAAACCTCAACAACCCGCTGGTGTTCCCGAAAAGGTTCGGGATGCTGAAGAAGGAGCGAAAGTGAATATCTGTTTATAATCCTTATCCTACAAACCAAAACCCATGAAGCCGGAGCATTATCACTGGTCAGAGCGGCTGGCAGACAAGGTCATCGCAGAGAAGAAGGAGCCGTACGTCATAACAGCAGGCATGACAACCTCCGGCCCGATGCACTTCGGAACCCTGTGCGAGATGCTGTTTCCGATGGCAATAAAGGAGGCGCTGGAAGCAAGGGGAAAGAATGCAAAATACTATTTCATAGCCGATATACTGGACGCATTCGACTCTGTCCCGCTTGCGATGGACAAATACAGGGCGCAGCTTGAGCCGCACCTGGGCAAGCCGCTGTGCTACGTCCCTGACCCGATGGGCAAGAGCAGGAGCTTCGGCGACCATTTCCTTGACGAAGGAAGGGCGCTCATGAAACTGTTCGGCATAGACGCAGAGGTCATCAGGGTAAACGAATACTATGAGCAGGGAAAATTCGACGAATGGGCAAGGTTCTTCCTGGAGCACGACGCAGAGGCAAAAAAAATCGTCGAGGAGACCAGCGGCCAGGCGGAAAAGAAGGACTGGTCGCCCATAATGCCCATATGCGAAAAGTGCGGCAGGATTGCGACAACGCGCGTCACAAAGCACGACAATGAGAGCTACGAGTATGTTTGCGACAAGGACGTGAAATACACAAAAGGCTGCGGCCATCAAGGAAAGAACAAAATCAGCGACCACAAGTACAAGATAGTCTGGAGGCTGCACTGGCCTGCCTGGAAGCAGATATTCCACAGCAGCATAGAGGGCGCAGGCATAGACCACCACACAAAGGGAGGGAGCGAGGACACGTGCAAGGCAATAACCCTGAACCTCATGAAAAAGGACTACCACATCCCCTACCGCTACGGCTTCATACTTTTCCAGGGCAGGAAATACTCCAAGTCAAAGGGCACAGGCATGGGCATCACCGAGATATCGAAACTCCTGCCGCCTGAGGTCATAAA
>JBGQMB010000009.1:0-27483 GCA_041500405.1 Candidatus Micrarchaeia archaeon
CTTCGTCATTGAGCCCCTTTATCATCGTGAACCGCAGGACGCGCCTGCAGTTCAGTTTCGGAAGAATCCCAAGGGTCATCTTCAATCTTTCCCATCCGTTCCAATGCACGCTCCTGTTTATCCTGCTGAAAAGCTCCCTGTCAGGGGCGTCAACGCTTATGTACAATTGCGTGGGCAAGGCATTCATCCTCTTCATTTTCAGCAGCATATCGGGCTCCTGCCCGTTGCTCACGACGAATATGCTTTTTACTTCCTTGTGCCTCCTTAATTCCTTTATGAGCTCCGGAAGCCTTGAGTATAATGTCGGCTCGCCGCTTAGGCTAATCGCCCAGTGGCTAGGAAACATGCCATAAGCTTCGTTCACAAGCTTGACGTTGGCTTTCGGGTTTCCCCTGAAGCCTGCAAGCAGTTTTTTCCTTTTTTCCACAGCGCCCTTGATTATTGTTTCTGGGCTGTCTATCCTCTTTCCCATCTTGGACCTGTAATACCATTCCATGGGCCTCCAGCAGAATATGCACCTTTGCCCGCACCATGCGGTCGCAGGAGACATCTCGGAGCACCTGTGCGTGTCAATGCCGTAAAAAACATTTTTGTAGCAGGTCCCTTTGTCCACAAGCGATTTTTTTGTCCATTCGCAAATATCGACGGAAGAGTGCCTGCCGATGATGCCGTAGCTTTTGGCCCATTTCGCCTTTTGCGCAGGCGTGAGCGAATCAGCGCCTTTCACGTTTCTTCGCCTCTTTCCAGAGCCTCTTGGACTCGGCCAGGCTCACGGTTTTTCCCTTAAGGACAAACGGCTTTCTCCTTTTCATCTTTTCGTGGTAATTTTTGATGATCATTTTCTTGCTTATGCCGTGCTCCCTTGAGACCAGGAACATCAACTTGAGCGCGGTCATCGCAACGTCCCCGGCCTCGTCCATTATCTCATTTTTTGTTTTCGCCTTCTCAAGCTCCTTTATCTCCATTTTCAGCCTTCTTATCATTTCCTTTTTGTCAATACTGCGGAGCCAGGGGCAGAGCCTGAACTCCTTTTCCATATAGGAGACGGTCTGGCGCAGTTCCCTATTCATAGTTTTTCCCGCCTTTTTGCTTATACGTGTCCTTGAGCAGGCTTATCCTGGACCTGAGGTCCGCAACCTCGGAGGCTTCAAGGCCCTTCTCCTTTGCCAGCCTCTTGTCCCAGCCGTCAATGGAATCGGTGACGTCGTTGAACAGATAATCGGGTATGCTTCCTGTTTCAACAAGATTGAGCAGGAACGCGATTGAGAACGGCATCCTTGATTTCGCGAGCGCCCTTATCGCGTGCATTATCAGTGTCCTGTAAAGATGGCTTCCCTGGTTCAGGTATGCGGTCAAATGGTGGGCCAGAAGCCTCATCGCCCTTTCGTCGTCCATCTCTGCCAAAACACCTATGAAGAGCATTATGCCGTCCAGCGAATGCGCGGAGTCGTATATCCTTGTGGTGAGCTCCCTTATGTCGACCTGCTTGTTCAGCTTTTCCGCCATCTTTGCGGCGCTGACAAACTCCTTTGCCTGCTCTATGTGGCTCATCCTTTCGTTGATTTCCACTATTATTATGTTCTTAATGAAGACGTCCCCCTTCTTGTACATGTCAATAAGCTCGGCCCTTAGCTGCATAAGCTCCTTGTAGGTTATGTCTATCGGGTAGAATGCGATTTTGGTTACCATCAAATTGACTTTTTTTATCTGGTCGTTGTACTTTGCCTGCATATGCTGCATCTCGGGCGTGGGCGGCGGAGCCTGCTTGGCCATGGACTGGGGCTGCTGGGCCGGAGCCTGCGGCGCTTCCTTTTTCGGTTCGGCGCTCTTGGCCGTTTGCATGTCCTTTTTCCCATTTTTTTCCTTCGGAGCGTTTTCTGCCATATTCGGCTATGGGATTGCAGATTTAAAACCCTTGCGCCGCCTATCCCATTATGCGCGAGCTTGAGAGAACGTTCCTTGCGAAATATGTTCCCCAGGGCATCGCCAGCTTCCAGTGCAAGGAGATAATAGACATTTACATCCCGAAATCCTCAAGGCACCCCGTCTTGAGGCTGAGGAAGAGCGGGGAAAGGTACGAAATCACGAAAAAGGAGCCAGTCAAGGAAGGCGACGCCTCGCACATGAACGAGCAGACAATAACTCTGGCGCGCGAGGAGTTTGACGCCCTGAAGCGCGTGCACGGCAAGGTAATCCACAAGTTCAGGCACAATTACCCGTTCGGTCCGCATAATGCGGAGATAGACGTTTTCCAGGAGGATCTCGAAGGTCTCGTTATCATTGACTTTGAATTCAATTCAATTGAGGAAAAGGACGCGTTCAAAATGCCGGAATTCTGCCTGGCCGAAGTGACCCAGGATGAGGATTTGGCAGGCGGCATGCTGTGCGGAAAGTCCTATGAAGAGATAGAGCCGATTTTGAAAAAATACGGATACAGGAAGCTATAGTCAGATTCCGTCGTGCTCAATCTCTCCGTCAACCATAAGGTGCGTGTCCCTTTTTTCAAAGAACCTCTTTTTGCTGATGGCCTTTCTCATCTTCTTTATTATGATGGACGCCGCAACTGCCGTTGCAACGACAGCAAGCGCCTTCCCTTTCGGCACCGCGTCAACAAAGTCCTTGAAGCGCACAATCGCCCTTGCGATTCCCTTCGGCGCCTTTGCGCCCTTTGTAAAAGTGTTTTTGTCTGACAACATGGATAGACACCGTTAAACAATATATTTTTAAACGTGCCTAATGGCGGAAAAGAAAAGCGCCGGTATGAGAATGGCCCCAAGATTAGTTCAGGAGAAGGAAATAAATGCCTTACCTTGCACAATTTTGTTTTTGGAGGTGATCTATCCGCAGGTTCCCCTACGGATACCTTGTTACGACTTAGCCCTCCTCACGCAGTCGCGGTTCGACTCTCCCAATTACGAGAAAGCCTCACCAAAACCACATTTGGATGACTTGACGGGCGGTGTGTGCAAGGAGCAGGGACTCATTCACCGCGGGATAATGACCCGCGATTACTAGGGATTCCAGTTTCATGAGGGCGAGTTGCAGCCCTCAATCCAGACCTAGAGCAGGTTTGGAGGATTGGCTTCTCCTTTCGGAGTCGCATCCCGTTGTCCTGCCCAATGTATGCCGCGTGTAGCCCCAGAGATTCGGGCCATACGGACCTACCGTCGCCCACTTCTTCCTCCCACTTAACGCGGGCAGTCCGCTTATTGTGCATCAGCGCCGGAGCGCTAATTAGCAATTAAGCGCATGGGTCTCGCTCGTTGCCGGACTTAACCGGACACTTCACAGCACGAGCTGACGATGGCCATGCAACACCTCTCGGCTTATCTAGCTTGGTATTTAGCCAGGCCTTCATTTTGCCGTCTCTCTGGGTGAGGTTTTCGGCGTTGAATCCGATTGAACCGTAGCATCCACCCCTTGTGTGCTCCCCCGCCAATTCCTTTAAGTTTCAGCCTTGCGGCCGTACTCCCCAGGTGGCTCACTTAACGCCTTCGCTTGGAAAACTCTATGCCACAAAGGCATAGAATTTTCTAGTGAGCATCATTTACAGCTGGGACTACGGGGGTATCTAATCCCCTTTGCTCCCCCAGCTTTCGTCCCTCATCGTCGGATGCGTTTTGGATAGGCGCCTTCGCCTCTGGTAGTCCGCTCAGGTTCAACGCATTTTACCGCTAGCCCGAGCGTACTCCTACCCTCCCCCGCTCCCAAGTCCTGCAGTATCCACTGCACGCGTTGTCGTTAAGCGACAACATTTCACAGTGGACTTACTGAACCGACTACGGGCGCTTTAGACCCAGTATTCGCGAACACCACTCGAGGCGCCGGTGTTACCGCGGCGGCTGCCACCGGTCTTGCCCACACTCTTATTCCCGGAGCTTTGTACACTCCGTAAAAGATATTGGTAAGACCAATACCACTAGGAATCCCCCCATCACGCTTTCGCGCATTGTGGAGTTTTCGCGGCTGCTGCACCCCGTAGGGCTAGGACCCTTGTCTCAGTGTCCTTCTGGGGGCTCCCACTTACATGGCCCCTAAGGATTATCGGCTTGGTGGGCCGTTACCTCGCCAACAACCATAATCCTACGCAGACCCATCCTATGGCGGATTGGCTCCAATCCACCAACCCATTTGGGAAACGGCGCATTCCAGCCTTCGTTTCCTATCTGGGATTGTCCTCAGTTTCCCGAGGTTATCCCCGTCCTTAGGGCAGGTTGTCTACGCGTTACTCAGCCGTATGCCGCACACGTCGGTCGTGTGCAGACTTGCATGCCTTAATCGAATTCCGATAGCAGTGCTCTCCAGTAGGATCAACTGGCATCATCTGCCTTAAATCCTGCTGCGAATCTATTTCTCTTAATTCTTTGAATTGACAAAGAAGCACGTTCACTTCCTTTCTCCTTGTGAACTCTTGGGACCTATCTCATACCCGCAAGCGCAGATACGCATAATATTAAAGGTAATTGCTTCCTTTCATCAGTAGCATTTTTAAACTTACCCCACACCCCCTCAGGCCCTTTTTCTTTGCGAAGAAAAAGCCCCTGGGGAAAAAGAAAGCGTTTTGTGCGCTGCGGCGCTCTTTTTAACCCCTTTTATGCATAATAAAGCCATGGCCCAAAGGCTTAGCGATTCCGGCATTGCAAGATACCTTCACAAAGCAAGAAAAACTCTATTCCACAACCTGAAGTCTGAAAAACTGAGAAGGATCGTCAACAATAAGGAACAGAAGCGGCTTAACGACAGTCTATTGAAAGCGGCAACTTTAGGTAGGATAAAGAGAGTAGAACAGTTGCTGAAGCTTGGTGCGGACATAAATACAAGTAATTACACGGACGGCAGCACCGCGCTGATTTTAGCAGCGAGGTACGGATATACCGAGGTCTGTGCGTTGCTGACTGAAAAAGGCGCAAACATGGAGGCAAAGGAGAGATTCGGCAAGACCCCGCTCATCTTTGCCGCACATAATGGGCACATCGAAACCTGCGCACTGCTGATAGCGAAAGGCGCAAATATACACGCAAAGGACATTCACGGCATGACCGCGCTCAGGTATACTAAATTACACGGCAGAAAAGAGACAACTACATTCCTTGAGTTCGCGCATGATGCATTAAGGCTTTTCGCGAACAGGGAAATGTTCGGTTCGTTCTATTCAAGCTTCAAGGCGTGCATCCAATAGCGTTTTAATCCCTTTTGCGCACAATGAATGCATGGCCCAGAAGCTCGGCGAAACAAATAAAAAAAGCCCAAGCAAACAGCTTAATTTAGCCAAGCAAAAATTATCCACGGATAAAAGATTGATTAGCCCTGAAAGGCAGGAACGGCTTGATACCAGTCTATTGAGAGCAGCGCCGAAAGGCAAGACAAAGATAGCAGAAAGGCTGCTGGCGCTTGGCGCAAACATAGAAGCAAAGACAAATAACGGCGAGACTGCCCTGCACTTAGCCGCAAATTATGGATGCACCGAAACAATTCGGTTCCTTATATCCAAAGGCTTTGACGTAAATGCAAAGGACAACAACGGCTGGACCCCGCTCATGCATGCCGTAGTGAATAACCACAGAGACGCCTGCGTAGTCCTGATACAGAAAGGCACAAATATAAAAACAAGGTGCGATAGTGGCTTTACCGCGCTCATGCTTGCCGAATCATATTATACAGCCCCTGAAGATGAATCAGAAAAAGATGAGATAATAGAATTCCTCAAATTGATGGAATTGGTTAGTTCAGTGGTTGAGGACAAGGCATTCATCCCTTTTATGGTTTCCTTTGCCAATTGCATCCAATAGCATTTTAACCTGTTTCATCCACAATTGAAACATGGCAGAGCGCAAGAGACTCCGCGAAAGGGCGGCGGAGCTAACGAAAAAGTCGGTTTCATTGCTGAAAAAGCTGAATCCCGAGCCTGCGCTGTCCCGCCTCAGGCTGAACCACAAGCTTGTGAGGGCGATATCTCCATTAATCATAAACAGGATAGACATAAATATAGTTGACTGGAACCTTGTGAAAAATCTCATCGTTGCAGGCGCAAACCCAAACATGAGACTGGATGACGGAAATCGTACTCCTCTTCTTGCCCATGCCGCGCGGTTTGGTGATACGAAGAGCTTATGCAGGCTTCTGCTGGAAAAAGGCGCAAAGGTCGACTTAAAGAATAAAGAGGGCTATACGGCGCTCGCGGCCGCCGCGAATGATGGGCACACCGATATCTGCAAACTGCTGATTGAAAACGGCGCCAACATCGAAGGATATAACAAAGATGGCATTACCCCTCTTATGCTTGCCGCGCAGGATGGACATACAGATACGTGCGCCCTTCTTATTGAAAACGGCGCCAACATCGAAGTGAAAAACAAGAAATATGGCGCAAATTCGCTTATGCTTGCCGAATCAGGGGGGCGTACAGAAGCAGTAAGAATCCTTAAGTTGGGCCTCCTGCTTGGAAAGGACGGATTCAGGTCGTTCCGCGCTAATTTCAGGGAATGCGTCCAATAGCATTTTTAACCCCTCTTATACACAATGAGCCTATGCCTGAAAAATTGATGGCCAAAAGGCTTACGCGCGGCATGGCCGCGAAAAAGCCATTGATATCATCCAAGCTGAAGGACATCATCGAAAACACGCCTTCGGCGCCGGCCCTTGCAAACAAAAGAGGCAGGAAAAAGCTCACGATACAGGATATTCAAAGGATGGCAAAGGAAAAATGGGGCAAATGCCTTTCCAAGGAATACGTAAATTCACATACCAGGCTAAGATGGCAGTGCGGCAAAGGCCATAAATGGAAAGCGATTCCAAACAGCATATGCCAGGGGCACTGGTGCCCTCGTTGCTTTTATGAAACCATTAGGCCCAGAAGCATGCTGACAATCGAAGAAATGCACAAAATGGCAAGGAAAAGGGGCGGAAAATGCCTTTCCAGGGAATACGGCGGTTCATTCACCAAGCTAAAATGGCAGTGCAGGAAAGGCCACGTATGGCTTGCCATCCCCCACCATATCAGGCAGGGGCACTGGTGCCCGCATTGTGCGCATGAAAGCAGGAGAACGATAAAAGACATGCAGAAAATAGCAAGGAAAAGGGGCGGAAAATGCCTTTCCACTGCGTATGTCAGCAGGGACTCAAAGCTAAGGTGGCAGTGCGCGAAGGGCCACGAATGGGAAGCGCGCCCGGAAAACATAAAACGCGGAAGCTGGTGCCCGAAATGCGCGGCCGAGGCCAGGGCGGCCAAGAAAAAATTCACAATCGAACAGATGCGGAAAATAGCAAGGAAAAGGGGCGGAAAATGCCTTTCCACTGTATATGTCAGCACGCTTTCAAGATTAAGGTGGCAGTGCAGGAAAGGACACGAATGGAATGCCTTCCCCGGAAACATCATTTACCATAAAGAATGGTGCCCGGATTGCGCCAAGGAGAAGAGGAGAGCCCACAAGGTTGTGAAAAAAGCGGCAAAGAAGAAAGGAAAAGCAAGGAAAAGATGACACAAGTCTGCTTCAGCGTTGTTTTTAATGGCTTTGGCGCATAATATCTCCATGCAGGAAAGGAAACCATTGCCTGGGGATGCGCCTAAGATGCGCACAAAAAGGAGCATCCAAGAGCCTGCGCCAACAGAGAAGCCAAAATTATCGGAAGACGATCAAAAGTGGTTCAATAAAAAGCTGCTGGAGGCCGCCACATGGGGGAAAACATACGAAATCCAACGGCTGCTGGAAAAAGGTGTGGATATCAACGCAAGAGATGAGATTCTCGGTAGAACTGCACTAATGTGGGCCGCAATGGGCGGCCACACCAAGGCATGCAAGCTCCTGGTTGAAAAAGGCGCAAAAATTGATGAAGAGGACGACAATGAGGGCATGAATCCGCTCATGTACGCCGCATTGACCAGCCGGACCGACATCTGCGCTTTCCTGCTTGAAAAGGGCGCGGATTTGGAGACAAGGGTTACGAAACAAACATCTGAATATTATGGCATGACTGCGCCTATGATTGCTGAAATGATAGCTGCAAAGCTTGGCCATACCAGAATCGTGCCGTTCCTAAGATATATGAAATCTATGCATAAACAGTTTGGCAGCGAAGGGCTGAAAAAGTTCTTTTTGGATTTCAGGGAATGCCTCTCCTAACAATACTACAAAAATTCCGAAAACTCGTTCTTCCTGTTCTTTTCCTTGCCTTTCCACTCGCTTATCATGTCCCCGAGCCCGGTCTTCTTTCCGTCGGCGACCTTCTTGCCCCTTACGCGGAATATCAGCGGAGACCTGACCGCCTCTCCGACAACAACGGCTTCCCCGACCTCCAAGCCAGGAAGCATGCCCATCAAGGACGAAGTCAAATTCTCTGAGCCCCTTTTTATGAAATCCAAATCGTTCGGGTTCGCAATCCTCAGGAAAACGTGGGTGTTGCACTGGCTCAGTGCTGTCTGCGAAAGGTGCGCCGGCCTCTGCGTAATCAGGCAGATGGAAATCCCGAATTTCCTGCCTTCGCGCGCTATCTTCTCGACCTGCGACTTTGAGACATTCTCCCTTTTCTCCGCCTTTTCAGGGGCGAAGGTGTGCGCCTCCTCTAAGAAAACAACAACAGGCGGAATCCTTCCGGCTTTCCGCAGCTCAAACAATTGCTTCAATATGTAATATCCCTTGACTATCGCAGAGCGCGGGTCGTCCATCTCGGAAAAGTCAAAAACAAGCATGTGCCCAAGCTTGACTTTCGAGACAAGGTCCGGGTGCCTTTCCTTCCCGATTATGCCCCTTCTGCCAAGCGAGCCGAACCTGCGCTTCAAAACGCCGTAAGTCCCGCCGGACTTCTTGTCAGCTTCGTTGGCGGACATGGTGTCTATTATGCCCATCAGCGTCGCCTCGTCCTGCGGCGCCTTCTCCGCGGCCATCTTCTCGTGCAGCGCCCCAAGCACCTGCTCCATCTTCTCCTCCTGCGCCTCGCTAGTGTCGGGGTAAAGCTCCTTCATTATGCCCATGCTCGCGTCCGCAGCGCCCATCCTTATGCTGTTTGCGCCAATCCTCTCAGTCCGCGGGCCGAACGTCTTGTCAGAGGCAAAATCAACATATTCCCCGTGCATGTCCAGCACAACGACGGCAGGCGCATCAGGGCTTGAAAGCAGCTCCTCAAGCATGACTTTCGTGAAATAGCTTTTTCCAGCCCCGCTCATGGCAAGCACCGCGGCATGCTTCTGGAACATCCTTTCGATGCTGAGGCTTACGCCAAGGCCGTGCGCCTCTATCTCCCCGAGTGCCATCCCGCCCTGCTTGAACCCGAAGAACCTGCCCAAAAGCTCGTTGTCCGCGACCATTATCGCGGTGCCGGGGGAAACCGAAATCGTCGAGCGCCTGAAGCGTTTCTCCTTGTCCACTATGCCAAAAATGTCAACGTCCGCAACCGTGCTTTCGCCTTCCTTCACAGGATAGGCATCAGCGACGTTTCCGACAAAGCTGACGTCCTGTACATCTGAAAAGTAGATGTTCATGCTCCTTATCTCGGATATCATGCCTATGGCGTGCCTTTCGCCGGGCAATTCCGCCTTTATGTACATGCCCTTCTGGATTCCAGCGCCCTTCTCCGCTATGAACGAGAATGAGTGCGTGTTGGGCCTTTCCTGGCTGCTGATGGCAGTACCTATCATCATAAGTGCCATTTTATCGCAAAAATTTAAAAACCAAAGAGCCGAACATATGTGCATGAAAGGACAGCTTTCCGCAGAAATGATAATCCTGGTGGTAGTGATACTCGCGATAGTCGCGATAGTGGCAAGCACGCTCATCTCCTCTGCAAAGGACACGAGCAGCTCGGTCACGAACGCAACCACGAAGATATCCGAGAGCCTAGGCGCCATTTGCATAAAGGACGCGGACTGCACTGAGTTGGGCAGCGGCTACAGGTGCATCCAGGGAGAGTGCCAGCAGAAGTGAAGGGCCAGGCTTCGGTCGAGTATATCATCCTTTTCGCGATAAGCCTAGTCATAGTGCTGATTGTGATAAACGCCCTGATGGTCCTCTCCGACTCGGTCGGGCAGTACAACAGCAAGCAGCGCTCCCTGCTTGCCAGGGATGCGCTTTTGTCGGCGGCAAGGGACGCATGCTACATCGGGGACGGGACGTCTTTTTTTGTTGAGCTGGGCGACACTGTCAACGTGACTGAAAACAAGGTAAACGGCCTTGTGTATGAACTTCCGTGCGAAATCGAGCCCGGAGCCTATAGGGACCGGGTCCTTGTTGAAAACCAGGAAAACAAAATAAAAATAGGCTGATTATTTTTTCCCGAACTTGTCCTTGTACATCTGCTGGGCCTTGGCGAAGACCTTCTCGGCCTCCTTTTTGTCGAACCAGCCGACAACGTCGGAGAACTTGCCCTTCTCCAAGTCCTTGTACCTCTGGAAGAAGTGCTGGAGCTCGTTGAGGAACGCCTCCGGGACGTCGTATATGTCATTGACCTTCTCGTAGTACGGGTCGTCGTTGGGTATGCAGAACAGCTTGTCGTCAGTGCCGTGCTCGTCCTTCATCCTGAACACGCCGATTGCCCTGCATTCTATCACGCATCCCGGGAAAGTCGGATACCTTGTCAGGACCATGCCGTCTATAGGGTCGTTGTCCTCGTACCACGTGTGCGGCACGAACCCGTACTCTATCGGGTAGTGGAACGGCGAGTGCAGTATCCTGTCGTGCTTGAATATCTCCGTCTTGAAGTCGTACTCGTACTTGTTCCTGCTTCCCTTCGGTATCTCCACAACCACGTTCATCTTGTTTAAAGTTCCGCTTTCTATTCCATGCAACAGATTCATTTTTGTTCACCTTTTTTCGTTATTATGTCCTCGACTATCGCGCTGTATGCCGGCCTTGAGACCAAGACTCCAAGGGCATATGCGAATATTGACGAAACCGCGAATCCCACAACCTCCACTATGTTCACGAAGAACAGCGGAAGCATGGAAACGGTTGCGACAAGCGCGTTGTTGTTGATTATGCTGAACGCGCGCTTTATCGCGTCCTTCTTGTCTTCCCTTCTCAGGAGCTCGCCTGTTATGACTATCTGCGCGTCAACGCTGATTCCGGCTGACGCTATGATGCCGGCCATTGCCGGCAGGTCTATGGTGAACGAGCCCACTATGGATATGAGTATGACCAGCTCTGCCACGGTTATCAAAAGCATCGGCAGGACCAATTCAATCCTCCTGCTGAATGCGAGTGTCAGGAAAAGGATGACCGCAACCAGGCTTGCCAGTATGGCTATGATGGAATAGTTGAGGAACTTTTCCCCGAGCGTCGCGGGTATGTAAGTCTTGCTCCCTGCGCTTAGCTTCACCGGGAACGCCCCTCCCTTGAGCACGGACGTTATGGACTTGGCCTCGTTTTCCGCGGCAACCTGCCTTTCATAGGAGCTTCCCTTGATCGGCGCGTTTCCGGAGATTGTGTAGCTTAGCGATATGCTTCCCTTTGTTATGTCAGGGCTTAGGACAGGCGCCGAAATCAGGCCTATTGCCTTCCACTGGTTGACGAACAGCATCGAGCCCGCAGAGAACTCGGGATACATCCCGTCCGCGGAGTAAGAGATGACCTTTGCGCCCCTTGCCCTGAGCGCCTTGTCCAGGGTGGAATTCACCTCGACAATATACGTTGTGTTGGAGCTCATGTTGTCCAAAAGGGCTATGCTGTCCTCATATTCCATCTCCACCTTTCCGGCCTCATTGTCAAGCGCCTCGTCCAGCGCTATTATCACGCTGTCCAGGTCCGTGGTGATGTTGGACGTTATGTTTGACAGCTTTTCCCTGTTGAGCACCAGCGTCGCCCCGGACGGCATGTCAAGGTACATGTAAAGCGGGTAGTTGCCCTTGCCCTTGACATTTGCGGCGAACTTCTTTGCGGCATCCGGCGTTACGCTGAATGCGACGCCCCAATCAGCGCCCATCTGCGCGGCGTATGTGGATGCTATCTGGTATATCGTTCCAGGCAGTATGTCAGTTCCGCTTATCACGACCTTTCCGTCCACTACGCCCTTGTATACTCCCTGCTGGGTTATTGCGCTTTCTATCCTTTTGAGCGTTTCCTCGTTGTCGCTGGGCACCTCTATGAATATCCTGTCGTTCCCTATGGCCTGCACCTTGACCTGCTCAAGGCCAAGCGTTGAGGCGCGCGTCTTCAGGCTTGTGACTATATTTTGCATGACATCATCCGAGACGGGGCTCTCGAGCGTTACCGGTATCCTGGTTCCGCCGGCAAAGTCCAGGCCCCACCTTATCCCGTTCAGGTAGATGTTGGAAACTGCAAGAAGGAACAGCAGGCAGAGCGCCAATATCTTGACATTTTTGTCGGATGACGTGAACGATATGTACCCATAGGTTATGAGCACCACGAGCATTATGAAATTGTTGACCGTGCTGTAAACCGCAAGGCCTGAGAGGAAGGCAAAGAAAAGCCCGAGCAAAAGCAGGTATTTGAAGTCAATCATTGCGGCTTCCCCCCGAACAGCTTCAGCAGAAGCACGGCATTGATGCCCCATGTGGCGAACAGGTCGCCGACAAGCCCGAGCAGCACGGTCGACGATATCTGGCTGTACACCGGTATCTTGAGCAGCCAGGAGATGTAGAACAAAACCCCGAATGACAGTATTCCGGAGAATGTCATGAGCACGCCGCTGTGCATGGCTTTCCACGCGCTTTCCTCCGCAGTCTCGTCCCTGCCCTTCTTGAGTATATTGGTCGTAAGCAGGATGTCTGTGTCAAGCGAATACCCCACTAGGCTCATCAGCGCAGAGAAGCTTGCGAGCGTCATCGGTATCTGGAAAAACGCCATAAGGCCGACCGATATGGTCACGTCCGCCGCTGCGCCGCTGAGCACCGCGACGCTGGGCCCGATGTTCCTGAAAAGGATGAAAATAAGGACTATTGAGAAAATTGCGGACATCAGTGCGGCCTGCGTGGCCTTGCCTATCATGGCAATGCTTAGCGTCGGCGTAACAGTCTGGAAGCTGAAGCTGTCGACAGACATCTGCGAGGTCAGGGAATCCTTTATGCCGTTCTCGTAGTCCGACCTTACCTTGTCGTACATCGCGTTGAACTGGTCCAGGTATTCCCTGGGGTTTGACACGGTCTTGTTGTAGGGTATGCCGGAGATGTTTTCCGACTTGTCCAGTATTTTGAATATCTCCTGCTGTTCCGCGGAATAATCCTTCTCCTGCGCCATCTTTAACGAGAGGTTCTCCACAAGCCCGCTTATCTTGTCCTTTTCATCCTCTATATATTCTATGTTTTCGGTGTTGGGAACCTCTATCTCAAGCCTGTATCCGTACGGCGTCTCGTAGTGCTGTATGCTGACTTCCGAGAAACCGCTCTGCAAAAGCCTGCTTTCTATGAGCGAGGTGTCCACCTGCTGGGACGTGTCCACTATGACAAGCGTTCCCCCGTTGAACTCGACGCCGTATTTTATGTTGCTGAAATTGAGCAGCGAGAATGCTATCAGCAGGACAGCTATGGCGGTAAAGACAAGGTACATCCTGTTCTTGTAGATATTCATTTCCATTTTCTTTCCCGCCTCTTGCCGTTTTTCATTTTCCGACGGATTTTGCTCCGGCCGGGGTTCGAACCCGGGTCGCTGGCTTGAAAGGCCAGAATCCTTGACCACTAGACGATCGGAGCCCGGTCCTCGGTTGCTTCCAGGTGTTGTTTAATCCTGAACAGGGTTTAAAAATATATTGGGCGGCGGAAAAACGCCACAAAACCACGGAATAGGACAGTATTTTTAACCCTTTCCAGCCAAAAGGCAGCTATGACGCAGGCCAGCATTGGAAAAACGCATCTAAAGATACAGCTCAACCCGAACATAAAGATACTGTGGAGCCTGAAATACATAGCTGCATTCATAATAACGTTCCTGATGTTTTATGCGTTCGAGGCTGTGACAGGGGGCTGGGACGCGTTCATATCGGATTTCATGCTCCAGCTGGCGTTTGTCGCGATAATCGCGACCTTCGTTTTCTTCTATTATATAGAGATGAAGTACAAGGGATATTATTACATGCTTACCGAAACCGAGCTGGTCTTCAGGAAGGGCATAATAAACACGATAAAGACGGTGGTTCCGTTCAAGGAAATACAGAACCTCAACATAGAGAAAAACGCGCTTGAGCGCATGCTTGGCATAGCGAACCTGCGGATAGAGACGGCAGGCTCCAACATAACGGAGAGCGAGATCATGCTTCCCGGCGTGGAGAACGCGGACGATCTCTCGGACATGATACGCAGGAAGATGGAGGACATGAAGGCCGGCAAGCCGACCCCAGAGTCCTGCGAGGCGATATCCTTCGAGCACGTTGACAAGGCCCAGAACAATAAGATAGAAGGCCTTGAGAAGAGGATAACCGGGCTTGAGACAAAGCTGGACGACCTGGCAAGGAGCGAGGAAAGGCGGGGCAACGAGATAGAGACGGTTATGGAATCGGTTGACACGGTTCATACGGAGATGAAGCTGGTGCACTCGTCTATAGCCAAGCTCATGCACGCCTCGGAGGAAACCTCCGGCAGCATGGACAAGATAGGCAAGCTGATGGCAAAAATCGCAACCAACGCCAAGGCAAAGCCAAGGAAAAAGTGATTTCGCAAGTATTATAAATGCTTTCCGGCATATGGTGGGTCTATGGAGAACAACAAGTACGTAAGGGCAAGGATTCTTTCCGCAAGGTCGTTCGAGATAGCGGTGGATGCGCCGATACACGTGAAGGCAACCGGAAAGGAAAGGCCGCTTGAAATCGCGCTCAAGGAAATGGATGAAAAGAAGATTCCGCTCGTCTTATATGACGCGGAGAAGAAGGAATAATCTATCTTATCCTTTCAATATTCTTTACTATCATTTCAGACTGGCCGGCATCAAGGCCAAAAAGCGCGCAAATCAGTTCCCTCTCGGTTTTGTCCCTCATGGATGCCTCGTCCTTGCCGAAAGACGCAAAAGTGAACCTTATCGAATATTTTTGGAGGAAACAAACCCACCTTCTCAGCCTTTCAAGCTCCCTGGCCTTTTCCGCCCCGTCGCTGGATATCAGGCCGTTCAGCGGAAGAACCGCCGTCAAATTTGGGTTCTTGGACACCTTTGACAGCACGCCCTCGTTGAATGACTCAAGGAAAATGAATCCTTTGTGCTTGTCTATCCAGTTGTCCGCCCTTTCGCCGATCCTGACAACCTTTTTTGAGCTGAGCAAATCGCTGAAAAGGAGGCCGTCCGGGCTTTTGAAAAGCGCAATGTCCGTCATTTCCTGTAGTGCTCGTATGCCCTTTCCTTCTTTCTGGACCTGATTCTCCTTGTGGAAAGGCCCTTCGCCCTCAATCCCCTGACCTTCCTCCCGGCAGAAGTCAGTGCCCTGTAGGCCCTTCCCTTGTTGGCTATCTCGTCGCTCATGTATTCCGGCAGGTTCGGGCTGCCCCTTTCCGCCAGTATGACCTCGAAATACTTGTACTGCCCGTCCTCGCCCACCCAGTAGGAGTTCAGCACTTCCATGTTGCTGAATTTTCTGGACGCCTTTTCTTCGGCGACCATCCTGAGGGACTTGTCCAGGGCGTCGTAGCTGTAGTTTGTCTTTGCCTTTCTTCCCTTTGCCGGGGTGACCCTCTTTCTCCTTCCCTTGCCCATTTTTACCCTGGCAACGACTATGCCCTGCTTTGCCTTGTACCCCAGGGAGCGCGCCCTTATCAGGTTTGACGGCCTCTCGACCCTCATGATGGTAGGCTCCTTTCTCCACCTTATCACCCTTTCCCTGTATTCCGGGCTCCTCGTCTTGTATTCGTTTTCCAGCGTTTCCTTGATATACTTGTATGCTCCCATCTTCAACACCTTTCATCCTTCAGCCTTCGGCCACATCGGACTTTGCAAGCATTATTGCCTCTGCTATGTCCCCATTCGTCCTTTGGAGGAGCTCCGCGGCCTTTTCCATGCTTATCTCGGCCTTCTCGGACACCATCCTCACGTCGTCCTCGCTGTACGGGGTTTCTGAAACAGTCCCCGTTATCTGGAACATGGCCTGCCCCTTTATGTCCATCCTTACCACGGACGGGCTTTTTATCACCACGTTCCCGGACGTTCCCCTTATGATTACCTCTTTCGCCTCTATCTCCGTTGTCTGTATCCCCATCTGCTTCATTGCCTTTTCCATCTGCCTGGGGTCAAACATCTTGAACACTCAGTTGAATATTTCGTGGAGCTCCAGCTTCTTTATCACGAGGCTGTCCACCGGGTTTATCTTGTTCACGGATTTCGCTATCTCATCCAGGAAAGTGTCATCCACGATGCCTTTTATAAGGTCGTAGTAGGTCCTCTCCGTCGCAGCCGCGACCAGCTTTGTGACCAGTTCCCTCCTGACGTTCTTCTTCATCACGGTCGAAACCTTCTCCCTTGTGACAAGCATGGTCTTTATCCTGACCTTCCTGCCGTCCTTGGATGTTATGTCAACCACGTCGTGAAGCACGCTTTTCCTTCTCCTTGCGAGCGCCCTCAGGTAGCTGGACGCGAGCGTCATGCCGATAATTTCGGTTTCTGCCCTCTTGTCCTTCACTCCGGTTATCCTGAAAAGTATCTTTGCGTACATCGACTCCGGCTTCATCCTTCCGGTTATCTCGACCAGCGCAATCGGCACTATCCTGTTCACAAGGTTGTCCGGGTCGGAGGAAACTACCTCGCCGACCTTCTTGTTCTCGAATGCGGCAGGCGCGAGCACCTCGTACCACTCCTTGCTTTTCCACTTGTCAACGACTTTGCCCTTGGGCTTTTTTTCCGCCATTCAAATCACCTTACAAGGAGCGCCGCGGTCTCAGGCGTGTACTTCCAGCCCTTCTCGAGCATCTTCCTTTTTGTGTAATATTTCGTGAGCCTGTTTATCTTCGCAACGACGTGGCCGTACTTGACCTTGTTCAGGGCGTCCTTCTTGTTGTTCTTCAAATGTCCCCAGAGCCTCGTAGCCTTTGTTATCAGCTGCATGAAATCCTCTGGAAGCTTTGTGTAAAGCTTTTCCTCCCTGAGGAACTGCATGAGCGTCTTTCCGGTAAGGAGCTTGAACGACGGAACCGCGTAACTGTCCCTGAGCACAAGCCCTATCTCGGAGGGCTTCATTCCCTGCTTGGAAAGCTTCCTCACGGTCTCTTTTATCTCGTCAACATCGGCGCTTGCCCATTTCGGAAGCTCCTTTGCCTTCGGCCTCTTTCTCCTGCTTTTGCCGCGTTTTTTTGAATGCATTTTTGCCATTTTGATTCCACCTTTCCTCTACGGACTAATAGAATGGTATAACCCTTGTGGCAGCATAGCTTTTAAACCCTTATCATGGGCTCACTCGGAGAGCACAACCTTTCCTCCTTTTATATCTTCTTCAATTTCGAGCGGAGCTCGGTTGTGAATGCCTCGACATCGGACGGAGTAAGAATGTATGTGTATGTTAGAGACAATAGAGGCATTTTTGTGTTGGTATTTATGAGGACCGTGTTTTTTGAATATAGTGCCCCTCTGCGGATAAATTTGTATTTCATGTTATCATCTAATGTTATATAAGGGACAAATCCTGGATCCACAGAACTGCGTACGTCTTTTATATCTTGGTATGAAATAAGCGTGTCCTGTAAGGGCGCTTTTATCCACAGGCCGTCATCGCCGATTTCATAAGAGTATGTGGTTTGTATATACAATAATATGCCCATCAGCGCGATACCTAATACTATAGACAAAGATATTTTCATGAATAAGAACAAAACTGCCAGCAGGATCAGTCCCAAGGCAAGACAGAGTAGCATACTCGAAACCAATGAACGGTACATTCCATATATGCCCATAATTACCAATCAGCGCATGCCTTTAAACCCTTTTCCTTGTCCTATTCGGAAAGCACGAACTCCATGCCTTTTTTCCTATGCAGCCTTGAATAGCCTATCCTTTCGAACTGGACAATGTCGCCCTCCTTTAGCGCTCCTGCCGAGGCCTCGCAGAACCCGGAAATCGCCTCCAGGCTGTTTTCGTTGAACGAATCATCGTCGTTGAGAAGGTTTCCCACTTCATACAGCTTCGCCTCCAGCGCGCCCTTTTCAGGCACCCAGTGGACCTTTATTTTTGGTATTTCCTTTCCTGGGATAAACTCTATGGACATGCCGTCCTTGTCAGCCTTGGCGTTTGCGTAGTCCTTGAGCCTGAATATCTCCCCGTCTTTCAGCATGTTCCAGTCCCTTTCCTCGATATATGCCTCCCCGCTGATGTCAAAGTGCCTTTTTCCGAGGCTCTCGCTCGGGTGCATGGGCAGCTCCGCCTCTTCCGGGAAGCTTCCATTCAGCGACAGGGTTACGGGGTTGCGGATGAAGAACATCCTTCTTGTTATTTTGTCAAGCGCCTGCCTGTTTTCCTGCATTAAAAAGTCCCAGTCAACCTCCTTTTCCTGCTTCCCTATGCCGAAGCGCAGCGCGAAGTTCTTTATTGCCTCTTGGCAAATGCCCCTTGTCCTCAGGCCCCTTATCGTCGGAAGCCTCGGGTCGTCCCATCCCCAGAGCTTTCCAGACTCAACAAGCGGCACAAGGTGCCTCTTGCTTATCACGCTGTTCTTTATGTCCAGCCTTGAGAAGTGAATCAGCGTCGGCTTCCTCATTTCAGCAAGGTCCAGCATCCTGAAGTACAGCTCTTCCCTCAATTCGTATTCCTTGCTCCTCATGGCATGCGTTATGCCTTCTGTTGAGTCCATCAATGGGGCCTCGAAGTCATATGTTGGCCAGACGGCGTACTTGTCGCCCTGCCTGTAATGCGGAGCCTCAACTATCCTGAGCATCGCCGGGTCCCTCATCACGCTGTTGAGCGCCTTTAAGTCTGATTTTAGAAGCACGACAGCCTCGCCTTCCCTAAACCCGTTGGAAAGCATCCTGTCAAAAAGCTCCAAATTCTTTTCCGGGGCGTTGTCCCTTCCGCTTATCGTGGTTCCCTTTGCCCTTGCGAGCTTTATCTCCTCGTTCGGTGCGTTGGTGACGTAAAGATGGCCTTTTCCCATCAGCGTTTTTGCAATCTCGTAAAGCCTTTTCATGCTGTCCGAGGTGTAACTTTCCTTTTTCCATTTGACGCCGAGCCATTCAAGGTCGGACTTCATTGCGTCAACGTATTCCTGCTTCTCCTTTTTCGGGTTTGTGTCGTCGAAGCGCAAAAGCATGCTTCCGTTGTAGTCGTTTGCGACCTCGGATTCGAGGAAGATCGCCTTGGCGTGCCCGATGTGCGCGTATCCGGAAGGCTCCGGCGCGAACCTGGTAATCACCCCGTCCTGCGGATTCGGTATCGTGAACCGATGTTCCCTTGTTTTTTCAACCTTAGCAAAAGTGTAATTGGCCAGCTCCTTCTCCATCTCCTCCTTTGCCATGCCGTTTACTTCGCTTATTATGATTTCCGCCCTTTCCTTCACTTCCGCGGCTTTCTGCCTGAGCTCCGGCCTCTCGCCCATCGCCCTGCCCACAACCGCGTTCAAGCTTGCCTTTCCGTATTCCAGCGCGTTCTTGATTGCGTATTTCCTTATGATAATGTCAACATCGTCCGGCATGTTTAAGAGTAAAGAGGAGAAAATTTAAAAAATAGGCTCATACGCCGAGGGCGCATGACCAATTGTACTCCATCCAAATGTCGCTAGATATCCCGAATACCGTTGTTATTATCCACGGCGCAAGCACAAAAATGACTCCACAGGTTATCGCTCCTATAAGCAGGCTTGTCGCCCAACCATGGAACCTTGCCCTCTGCTCGGAAGCCGTCATCTGTCCTGCCGCATACACCACCGCTGCAAGCAGGAAGCACACCAGCATGAGCGCAGGTATTATCTCGCAGAAAAGGACGCCTGTCACTATCAGCGCATCCCTTAGCGGTTGCGCGAAGCACAGCATCGCCGCAAACAGCATCGCCGCAACAAACAGATTCCTTTTCATTAGGGTTCACCTTTTGGACATATGCGTTTGCCTATTTAAAAAAGCTTCTTTTTTGTAAAACAAATAGAAAAATAGGCTTACTCCTACGCAGTCGTGCATATCATTCTTACGGATTGCAGATGCTGTGCCCAAAATATGCACTAGGTATGAACAGCTGTACTATCCACATCCCAAGCACAGTAATCACTCCGCACGTTATCGCGCCTATAAGCAGGCTCGTCGCCCACCCGTGGAACCTCGCCCTCTGCTCCGAGGATGCTATTTGGCCTGCAGCGTACATGACCGCCGCAAGCAGGAAGCATACAAGCATAAGCACAGGTATTATATCACAGAATAGGCCCTTTATCCACCATAATGCCATCCATAGCTGCCACTGCGCAAAACACAGGCCTGTCGCAATCAGCACCACTGCCAGAATAAACATATTATTTTTCATAATGCTCTCCTTTAGACGCCCGCGCAGCTTCTCCAGTCTTCTGGATACCAAGATGGAGTGTTAAGAATTATAACAATCAGCCACGGCGCAAGCACGTACATGACCCCGCACGCTATTCCGCCTATGATAAGGCTTGTAGCCCACCCGTGGAACCTCGCCCTCTGCTCAGCTGACGCCATCTGCCCCGCTGCATACATAATGGCGCCAAGCAGGAATGCGACCAGCATTAGCGCCGGAATGATCATGCAGAAGAAATATCTTATTGACCAAAGCACGCCTATCATTGCGCCCGTTGCGTCCGCAAATGCAAGCCCGGCAAACGCCGCAAGAACTGCCAATACAGACAATATCCTGTTTTCCATTTTGGTTCGCCTTCTAAACCATTAGCTGCACCGCCAGAAATATTCCGGCATTCCAAACAGAGTCACAATTATCCACGGCGCAAGCACGTACATGACCCCGCACGCTATTCCGCCTATGATAAGGCTTGTAGCCCAACCATGGAACCTCGCCCTCTGGTCAGCTGACGCCATCTGCCCCGCAGCGTAAATGATTGCGGCAAGCAGGAAGCACACCAGCATAAGCGCCGGAATGATCGTGCAGAAGAACCACTCGATATATATAAGTGCGCTGAATAACTGCCACTGCGCAAAGCACAATCCGGTCGCAATCAGCACTACTGCCAGAATAAGCATATTGTTTTTCATAACGGTTCACCTTGCGTATGCGTTGAGTATGACTGTTTAAAAATCTTTCAGCATTTCCGACGAATAATGTGGTCTTTTGTAATGAAAAATGAAAAAATAACGGTTAAAAAAACCGGATTCAGTAGCAAGCCGCTACAGTCGAGCTAGGCATGAACAGACCGATTATCCACGGCGCAAGCACGACGATTATCCCACACGTAATGCCGCCGATAAGCAGGCTTGTCGCCCACCCATGGAACCTCGCCCTCTGGTCAGCTGACGCCATCTGCCCCGCAGCGTAAATGATTGCGGCAAGCAGGAAGCACACCAGCATAAGCGCCGGCATAATCATACAGAAGAACGACCTGATTCCTTCAAGCGCGGTCGTAATCTGTTCTACTGCGAACACGGCTCCCATTGCAAGCAACACTATTGCAATTATTGCATAGTTTTTCATTTTTTATTCACCTTGTGCCATAGAGTAGGTGAAACCCTTTAAAAGCTTTCTGTCCGCCGTAGCGGAAATGCCTTCTGGCAATTGGCATTTTTCATTCCAGCTTCAGGTCCTCTGCGCTTATCCTGCTTCCGAATTCCCTTATCAGCCTTTTCGCGTCGCCGTTGTATTTCTTAAGGAGCAAATCCAGCTCCTCTCCTGAAATCCTTCCGGCCAGCTCAAGCGCCTGCTTTTTCGTCTTTCCCGAGCAAACCAATTTCATATACTCGTAAATGCCCTTTTTCGTCAATTTTCCGTCCCTGAAAAGCAAAAGCGCCTCTTCCGTGATCTCTTCCGTGACGTTTATCTTCTCCCTGGAAAGCCTTGTCCAGGTGTCCTCCAAGGCAGTTGCCGCAACTGAAGCGTCAACGCCCTGCTCAAGCACAGACTCGAACAGCTGCAATTGCCTGCTCCGTATCATCTTTCCCGCAAGGTCCAGGTTTAGGATTCCGTTGAGCCATTCCAATGTTTTCTCATAAGTATCTGCCGCAATCCTATCCGCTTCCTTTTCCATCCCCTTGTCAATCTCAATCATTGGAATGTCAGTTTCAGGGTACATCCTTGCGCTTGTCGCCATCGGCCTCATGTAAGCGGTTGCGCCCGACGGAAGCGCCTGCCTTGTCTCTTTCGGTATTGTCTCAACAAGCGCCCTTTCCTTCAAATATCCCAATGCCTTGAGCGCTGTCTCCATGTTGGCAACAACTATGGCAAGCCCATCCTCTGCCTTCATGCCAAGCTCGTTTGCAATCTCGTTCAGAAAGTTAGCATTTATCCTGTATCCCGAAAGATCCTCGTCCGAATGGATTATGCCTTTCACGCCGGCCTGCTTCGCGTAATCCGAAAGCTCGGAGCCGTATCTCCTGTCAGGGCCAATTTCCATCCCAAGGATGCCCTTATGGTGCGGCATGACGAGCGCAAGCGCCCTGTCCCCCCTGTCAAGCGCAGACTTCACAAACCCGTCAGAAACATATTTCCTAAGTATGTCCGTGACATCGGCAGGCTCCTGTTTTTTCAGCTGGCCATATGCCTTTTTTGCCCTCAATTTTTTAGCAATCTCCAGCAACGATTTCTGCCTTTTTGCCTCGTTCTCAACCCATTTGGGTATCATCCAAAGCTCCTGCGCGCCCTTTATTTCCACCCTGTTTCCGCCCTCTATGCTGACGTTGAGGTCCTGCCTTATTGTCCCTATTCCCCTTTCCGCGACACCCGCTATCCTCATCGCAAGGCCGATTTTCTCGGCGACCTCGGCGCAGTGCGCCTCATCCTTGATATCCGGCGCGGTCGTTATCTCTATAAGCGGTATGCCGAGCCTGTCCAGCGAGTAAACCCTTTTTCCCCCTGTTTCGCCTATTATGCCCGCGCTTTCCTCCTCGATGCACAAGGTCTCTATCCCGACCTTTCCCTTTGACGTTTCAATGAATCCGTTCAATCCAAGCAGCATCGTCCTTTGGAATCCGGACGTGTTGCTTCCGTCTATCACTATTTTTCTCATGACAACCGGCCTGTCGACAACCTTCATGTTGAACTGCTTTGCCATGCCCAGCGCATAAACAAGCGCCTTCCTGTTCATCTTGTGCGGAGGTTCTTCATCAGCGTCAACAAGGCAGCAGGCATTGTCATAATAGTTGTATCCCACGCCCCTTCCCTTTTCCGCCTCCCTTCTTGCGGCTATGTCTATTTTTCCCAATTCAGAAAGCGAGAGGTGGAACTCGCGCGCCATCGTGCTTTGCGGAACGCCCTTTGCATAGGCGTGCGGGCAGTTGCAGAACAATTTCGCGGTATTGAGCCTTTGGTGCACCTCTATGCCAATCCTCAGACCGTCCATAAGACCAAATCACTCGTTAGGGTTAAAAGTCTTGCCTTATTTCAGCAGCACTTCCCTTACCCTGATGACGCCGCTTGGCGAAACCGAGGTTGAAAGGGCGATGCCAAGCTGGCTGAAGTATCCCTTCAGCTTTGCAGCGGAATAGCCTTTCGGCAGCTCCACGCTTACCTTAAAAACAGAATTAAGGGGCGTCTTCTCCTTTATCGCGCTTATCATCCTGTTGAACACAAGAAAAGCCCTTTCTTCCTCAGTATCCCCTGCCATAAGGCGCACTTGCTGGGATAAGCCAGGCATCTATTTTAATAAGTTTCGCAATCATCAAACTGCCATGGCCCAGAAGTCCTATCTTTTCCTGAAAGACAAGGTTTCCACCGGCATTTACGACCTGGACGTAATCCTTGAAGGAGGCTACCAGAAGGGCTCGTCCATTGCAATCATAGGCCCGCCCGGCATTGAAAAAAGCCTGCTTGGCATGCATCTCATGTCCTCGCAGAACGCGCTCAACAATTATGTTGCAATAGATTTTTCCCCTGATGACATCGAAAGGAAAGCCGAAGATTACGGGCTTTCGCTCAACGTCTCCAAATACATCGACATGTATTCCGTCCAGGCCGCGGTCGAGCCGAACAGGAACAGGGACATCGTCATAGACGGCGTAACCGCGCTCAACGACCTCTCGCTTGAGATAAGCAGGCTCCTGAACGTGAAGGAGCAGGCGAATCCGATTAACTTCTATTTCCATTCCTTTTCATCCATGATGCTCGCGAACCAGTTTGACTCGCTGTTCAAGTTTTACCAGGTCGTTTCCGGCAGGATAAAGAGCGCGGAAGGGACGATGGCCATGCTGTTCGAGGAGGGGCTTCACGAAAAAACGCAGCTCAACACGTTCCTGAGGTCTGTTGACGCGACAATTGAGCTGAAGCAGGTTTCAAAGGGCAAGTGGGAGATGTCTGTTTCAACGCTGGACACCCCGGTGTATTTCAGGATATCGACAGAGGGAATTGAGATAATGTAGGTGCTTGCTATGTATGAGGATCTTGTGAAAGCCGGCGTGTCGTTCTGCATAATAAAGAGGAATGGCGAAGTAATCCAGTACAACAACCTGGACGACCCCGAGATAATAAAAAGCGTGGTGAGGCTTTACAACACCGCCAATTTCGTCCACGAGTCGCTCAAGGATTCCCCAAGCTCAATGTCAATAACATTCAACGGAAAAAGGATAATCATCGTCCCAAAGGGCGATGTAATCCAGTTTGCCATATCCTCAAGCCAGCAGGATGCTGGCACAATCTCCAAATCTTTTGGAGGAGTTTAGGATGGCAGAGGCGTTTACAAAAGAGGAAACAGAGCTGGTTTCGCCCTTTGTCAGCAACACGGACAAGGATGTTTTCGTTTTAAGGAACCTTCCGGAGGTTGTGAAAGGCGCGCTGTTCTCGCGCTACAGCCGCTCAGCGAAGTCCCTGAGAAGGCTTCTGCTGGACGAGTTCCTGAGAAACGGGGAGATCGGGTTCTCCGAGATAGTCAAATCCGGCACCGCGATGGGCTTTGACAAGGCCGTTGCGGTCGAGAAGGCAGAGGAGTTCTACGACCGCGTCCTTGTGGGCTACGGCGACGACAGCGTGGGCGAGCTCGCCTTTTCGCACATCGCGCTTGAGAGCATATCCAACATCGCGTCAAAGGCGGTTGAGGACCCCAGGATAGGGCTTTCCCCGCTTGAGAAAAGCACAAGGTACGTCTTCTTCGACAAAAAGACGGACGGCGAATACCTTTTTTACAAGGAAAAGAAGATAATGGGGAGCTTCGCGGACGAGTATAATGACCTGATGAACCTCCTGTTTGACACATATGCCTCCCTTGTCGAGAAGATGAAGGCTTATGTAATTGAAAAATACCCGAAGCAGGGAGATGCCAGCGACAGGGCATATGATTCCGCAGTAAGGGCAAAGACATGCGACATAATAAGGGGCCTTCTTCCCGCATCCACAAAGACCAACGTCGGGCTTGCGGGCAACGGCCGCTCGTTCGAATATTTATTGGTAAAGATGAGGGCAAATCCGCTTTCCGAGATGAATGATTTGGCCTCGGAGATGCACAGGGAGCTTTCAACATCCATAAAGCCGTTTGTGAAAAGGGTGTACGGCCAGCACGGCAACGAGTGGATGGACTATCTGAAGGCGTCCGGCGCTTACCTGAAATCCTCGTTTCCGCATTCCTCAAAGCACGGAAGCGTCGTGCCGGTCAGGCTGGTTTCGCACCATGGGAACATTGACGACGTGATTGCGCTCTTGATTTTCGAGTCAACGGATGTCGGCATGGACGAGGCAAGGAAAATAGTTTCCGCAATGCCCCTGCAGAAGAAATCGGAGCTCATATCTGGCTATCTTGCGCTCAGGAAGAACAGGAGGCAGAAGCCGTCGCGCGCATTCGAGTCGGTAAACTACGTTTTTGAGATCATAGGCAACTTCGGCATATTCAGGGACCTGCAAAGGCACAGGATACTTACGCAGATAAAGCAGGACGTCTCAACGCGCCTTGGCTTTGACATGCCGGACGAAATCAACGAAGCCGGATTCTCAGGGCTTTGGAAGGACGCGATGTACAAGTCAGCGGAGCTTTACGAAAGGATTTACGCGAAGTTTCCCAAGGAGGCTTCATACTGCGTTCCGTTTGCGTATAGGATAAGGTGGGTTTTCGGGCTCAACCTGCGCGAGGCGTTCCACTTCGTGGAATTGAGAAGCGGGGAGCAGGGGCATCCGGACTACAGGAAGGTCGCGATAGAGATGCAAAAACAGATTTCCGAGGCTGACCCGGTCATCGGGCAGATGAAATTCCTCAACACTAATAAAATAGGCCTTGAAAGGCTCAATTCGGAAAAAAGGATTGACGACAAGCTGGATGCGATAAGGAAAAGGTACGGCTGACTTCATATTTACTTATATATAAGCATGTGGATATATGTTAATTTGTCGACTTATATATAAGATTGCATTTTTCCTTTTAAAAAGGAATGATAAGTTTAAAAAGAGAGGCCACAAATAACCATTTATGGAAATAAAATTTAGGAAGCGTCTGAAGGACATGGATATAGAAGTGACTGGCAATGAAAATGAAGACGTATTGAAAAAATTTACTGACGTGCTGTCGGCTCTATATGCCTCCACCTCTGTACAAGTGCCTGTACAAGAGATTTCCGTAGAGCGTTTGCCTGCGTCGCCATCATCTCTAGGAACCAAGACCTTTGAAAGCGATTTGGAGAACCTTGTTAGACGGGATGATGACGGGCCTAAACTGTTGTCGACCTTTTTATCTTCACTAGGTGCTGGACAGGTACAAATTCAGAAAAAGGCTTTTATCGTAATATCTTACCTGTTATCAAGAGCACCATATTCTGAAAAGGAACTTTCTTCAAATAGGATTGTAAGTTTGATGAAAGCCAGCGGAGTCAATACAATCAATATACATAATGCGACAGTGCCGCTCACACAAGAGAACTACATTGTAAAAGTAAAAGGTGGCAAACTGTTTGATATTACAACTAAAGGAGAAACATATGCCGAATCAATAATAAGTGAAGCAAAAAAGTCGCTTCAAGATGGGGGTATATCCACATAACACGAAAAATTTTATGATTGAGGTGTTGAGATATGGGATTGAATGAACTTGAAAGGAAACTAGAGGAACATGAAAACAGGATAAGCGCCCTTGAAAAGCTTTTTTCCACGAACAGTCCAACAAAAGTGCAAACCTTAAAGAAATCGCCAAATCAACTTTTATCTTCTGAGGATATTGCAACATTGAAGCAAAAAATGGAATCGTTGGGCAATGTAAAAGGAAATCGCGCTGCTCTTGAAATTGTAGCATATCTCGAGAGAGAAAAGAAAATAGAAAACTTTGAATTAGATGACCTTGGCAAATGTTACAGTCTACTAAAAAAAGCCGGAGTAAAAAATATTCCTCCAATAAGCAATATGGCACAACTTGTAAGGGATATATGTAATAACAATGGTTGGTTTATGAAAAATACAAAGACTAAGAAACGATTATTTATGCTTGATAACTTTCATAAACTACGTACTGGCGGAGGAAGCAAAGATAAAAAGACTGAAATAATATCTGACAGGTCTGAGAGAC
>JBGQMB010000010.1:0-27313 GCA_041500405.1 Candidatus Micrarchaeia archaeon
AAGGAATTATTGACAATATAATAGTCAGTATGGAAAGCACGTCAATTATGATGAGTGGCGTTTTTTCAGCTGTTATTCCTTTGTTGATGTCCATGTTTACACCCTTGCGTCGAATGACTTGTCAAAAAGTCTCAAGGCGTCAAGTCCGCCTTTCCTGACAGTTGCGTCGAAAAGCGCCCTGTTCTCGTCAAACACGTTGAGCAGGGCCTTTACCTTATACCCTTTCACATAGCCGAATTTCTTCAGTCCCTCGGCAAGCTCCTTGGACTTCTTTGCCTTTTCCTCAAGCGTGATGCCTTCTCCGATTGCGTCAGCCGCGTCCCTCAATGCCTTGGCCCCGGCTTCGGAGCCCTTCGGATGCCCATGGACTCCGCCGCCTGCCTGCATCGTGAAGTCGTTACCGAATATCTCGTAAAGGCCTTCTGTAAGGCCGGCGTGCAATCCGCCGGATGCGACCGGCATGAACGGCTTTATTGAAGGTATGAACGACGAACTTTCAAGCCCAGCCTCCGCTATGCTTGCCTTTATTTCGGCGTTCTGCGCAATCCTTGCGAACCTCCTGATTGTGTGCGGCGCGCCGTCCATCTTGCCAACGCCAGTTCCAACGTGAATTTGGTCAAGGCCAATCATTCTGTAGAATTTTTCAAGTATCCCAAAGTTGTATCCATAATTGCCCCTGTGCAATGCCGCATATCCCGCCCTGTGCGCATGCGTGAACATGTTGTATTTATGCGCCATATCCACCATGCGTATTGTTGCAGGAAAACCAAGAACAAAAACATCCAGCATGACGAGCTTGAGACCATGGTCATGCAGATAATCAACCCTCTGCTCCATCCTTTCTATTGAGGAGTCGGAAACATTGCAGCAATATAATTTTTTCTCCCCTGTCTCCTTTTCCGCCTTGTCCATTGCCTTTTTCACAAGGTCAACCCTGCGCTTCCATCTGCAGAAGTCCTGGTCAACGAGGTTCTCATCGTCCTTTACAAGATCAAGGCCGTTTGAAAGCACCTTGTATGCGACATCGGCAAACTCCTTTGGCGTTAACCCCACTTTCGGCTTTATTATTGTTCCGCAGTGCGGCCTCCTTGATGTTGAAGTCCCAACATATTTCCTTATCGCCTCAAGGCCGAGGGGCCCGCTGAACTGCTTTTGGTATTTTTCCGGAAACGAAATGTCCATTATATACAATTCTTCTATTTCAAGCAGCCCGAAGATGTTCCCAAGCACGCTTGCGCAGAACTGTACCACGTTCTTCTGGTCAAAATGCTCGAGCGGATAGGCGATTTTCACGAAACCGGAATTGTCGGAAGTCTTTGTTATCTCGAAAACGTGCGCCCTATAATGCTTGAAAATGCGGTCGTTCATCGTTTTTATCTTGGTGAATGTCCCTACGGAGCTTTCAGCGGCAACGCCCTCTGCCAAAGCGTTTATGCCCATTGCCCCCTTTATCCAAAGCAAAACAACGAAGTCGTCCTTTCCGGGCTTGTAGTCCGGCTCCAAATAGCTGTATCCGCCATAAGCCATATTGACACCGATTGGATATCTAATTGGAGGTTTAAAAGGATGCCGATTAAACGTGCACGCCGAGCTTTTCAAGTTCGCCCTTCAACTGACTATAATCTTCGTAAAGCACTGCCTTCATGCCAAGCTCCTTTGCAGGCGCAATGTCGTCATCTGCGTCATCGCCCACCATGACGGTTTCCCAGGGCTCGCATCCCGAGCGCTCCAGAAGCGCCTTGAAGATTGCCTTGTCCGGCTTTATCGCCCCGACCTCAAAAGAGAAGACCTGATAGTCCATGTGCCTCATTATGCCGGACCTTTCCCTTACATATTCCGCTGAAAAGACGTTTGAGTTTGACACCAGCGCGGTCACATACCCATGGACCTTCAGGGATTTCAGCATCGGCAGGACATGCGGATAAACGAAAAAATTGCCTTCTGCTCCCTCTACTATGTCAATCACGCGCTCGATGTTGCCCTTGGTGGATTCGGCGCCCAGCTTCCTGAGAAGGCTGTCCGCCATCTCCTCCATGCTCCGCCACTCCGTTGTCTGCGTGACTTCCTCGAAAAGCTTGGCAAAATACCTGTTGCGCAGGCCGCTCTGCGGGCAGAATTCCCGCCTTATCGCTTCTGCTGTGCTGAACCCCTTCTGTGCAAGTGTTTTCCAAAGGTCAAATGCGACCAACTTGGCCATAAGGGGGGATTATGGCTAAACTATTTAAAAGCCTTAACGGAAAGCCCATCATGGACTGCCTAAAGTGCCTCTGCGACATGAATGTTGCCTATAAAAAAAGGCGGATAGTTGAGCTCAAGGAAATAAGCGAGCGCATAACGAACGAGCTTATCCAGGAGTTCTCCCAGGAGGGGGTTGACCTTGCGATAATATCCTACCTATTGTACAAACTGTTGACAAAGCGCAGGTTTGAGGAAGAAGACAAGGACGAGGTCGGCGACAAGCTGAATGAGATTTGCAAAAGAGGGAATAAGCAGGATGCCCTCCAAAGCATAAAGGAGCTTAATGAGCTGGCGCTCGAGGTCGAGGCAGGGGACAAGAGGTATGTCATAGACATTCTCACAAAGGCAAGGATAAAGATAGCGGCGAAGCTCTACGCCAAGGGCGTTTCGCTGGGCGTTGTGAGCAAGGCGCTCGGCATACCGCAGCAGGAGATAATGTCATATGCGGGAAAGACAATGATGTTCGACAGGGTCAAGGGCGAGGTGACTGTCAAGGACAGGGCAAAGGCCGCGAAGCAGGCGCTTCTGGGTGGATGAAATGGCAAAACAAAAAGTTGTGCTGTGCGATTCCTCGTCGCTGATATCAATAACAAACTCATGCCTGATAGACATGCTGTACTTTTTCTCAAAGAACCACAATGTTGAGTTTGTTGTCCCGCAGGCGGTTGAAAGGGAGATAATAGAAAGGCCGCTTGCCATATCCATGAAGGCGTACGAGCTTTCCGCGATGAGGATGAAAAGGGCGCTGGAGGACCGGGTCCTTGAGATGTCAAGGTACGAAACCCTGGACAGCGCAAAAAGGATCATGGACACCGCAAACACGATGTTCTACGCAAGGGCGCACCCCGTCCACCTGGTGGACCTGGGCGAGGCGGACATGATAGCGCTGGCGAAGGAGACAGATGCGGACGTCGTTCTAATGGACGAGAGGACCACAAGGATGCTCATCGAGTCGCCGTTTGTGCTCAAGGACCACATGGAAAAGGAGCTGGGCGTCAACGTGATGGTCAACAAAAGGAGCCTTGACGGGTTCAAGGAAAGCTCCGAGGGGCTGAAAGTCATAAGGAGCGCGGAGCTCGCAGCTGTCGCTTACGGCGCTGGCTATTTCTCGACCTATTCCGACCCGAAGAAGATGCTTGAGTCCACGCTTTATTCCCTGAAGTACGGCGGATGCTCCATAGGCTTTGAAGAGATAGACGAAATCATGGGAGATGCCTGATGAAAGGGGAAAGCATAACCGTTATCGCGGACAGGAGGGAGCCGCCAGAGCTGCTTGACATGGTTAACAGGCTCGGCGCCCGCGTGATAGCAAAGCAGCTTTCAGTAGGTGATTTCATTGTCTCCAAAAAGGTCGCGATTGAGAGGAAAACGCGCCCTGATTTCGAGCAGTCCATAATTGACGGAAGGATTTTTTCACAGCTTGAGAAAATGAATAGGCACTGCGAAAGGCCGGTCGTGATAATAGAGGGCAGCGCGCCCTTTGACAGGATTGACGAAAGGGCGATACTTGGCGCGATGTCGTCCCTGATTTCGGATTACGGCGCGTCCCTGATTTTCTCAAAGGACATGAAGCGGACCGCGGAGCTTGTGTTTGCGCTTGCAAGGCACGAGCAGGTCGCACGCAAGAGGTATGCCAAGGAATTCAGCGAGAAAAAGCAGATAGACAGCGAAAGGTCGAAAATGGCGATGATGGAGGCGGTTTACGGCATAGGGCCGAAGGCCGCGGAGAAGCTCGCCTCGCGCTTCAAAAGCATCGCCGGGCTCGCGAAGGCCTCAAAGGCTGATATCCAGGAAACGGTCGGAAAGAAGAAGGGCGAGTTCCTCTGGAAAGTGCTGAACAAGTAAATCATTTTGTCTCGTCAAGGATTATCCTATCCTTGAATGCGCCCCTTTCGTCTGATTTCCTTTTTCTCATCACGTCCATCTCATCTTTGCCGATGCCCTTGAAATCGCATATCGCATAAACAAGCTCCAGGACATCAGCAAGCTCCTTGATATCCCCGCCCTGGATGAACTCGTCCGTTTCCTCCTTAAGCTTCTGCTTCAGCTTCTGCCAGTATTCCTCGTCTTTGGCTATGTGCGTAACCGGTATGTCGCCGTTTTCCTTGATTATCTCCGGGATTTTGTCCCTGACCAGTTTGTCATACCTCATGGATATACGGTTAGAGGGCGGATTTTATAACGTTTTTTGCGGCTTGACAGTTTAAAAAATGTTCTTTGGCCAATCTTATTATGATATTCCAGGCCTCCGAGAAATCCGCAAGGAAGGAAACCCTGACAAATCAGGAGCGCGAGACGATAGGCTGGCTCAACAAAATGACCGACAAGCAGATTTACGGCATGAGCCGCACCGACGCCAAAAACATAGAGCTGACAAAGAACGTCATCGAGAAATCCAATCCCTTGGCGATAGCCAAGATTGCGATTGAACGGTATGACAACATATTCAACCTGCCGCACTATGACGCGATATCCAAGAAAAAAATGGATGATATAACAAAGAGCTACGAAGAGATCAGAAAAAGGGGCTGGGCGGACACCGAAAGGGCTGCCGCGCAGGTGGTGCCGCAGAAAAAGGAATCCGCAACGGCAATATCCAATCTCATGGTAAAACCCAAAGACACCGGGGCGCTGGTGGACGCCTATAAATTCCTGCATGAGTATCCCGCGGGCGCAAATGTCAACGAATCCGAATACCTTATAAGGAACCCTAGCGCAACCGACATCGACAAGGTCAACTACCTGCTTGAGACAAAATACAGCATGCTCAAGAGCCAGGGCAAGGACAAAGAGGCAGACAGGCTGTATGAGAATTACTTTAACCTGATGAGGGGAAAGAAGAAAACGGCCTGAAACGCCTAGTCTTTCGCAACTCCCCTGAATTTCGCGTAATCATAAAGCTTCTTCAGCGTGCCCACGGCCCTTTCCGGTATGTCAAATGTCGGCACCTTGTTTATCGTCGTAATTTTCTTGAACGCCTCCACTTCGTCCCCTCCGGGGACTATCAGGACCATCGGCTTTTTCCACGCGCTGCTTGCCTTGACAAGCGGGTTCAGCAGCGTCTCATTTATCATGGGCGTCTGGAAAAGGACGCTTATGCAGACCATGTCGAACTCGTCGCTTCCCATGAAAGCGTCTATGGCTTTCTTGAATCTCTCAACGTCCGCGTCAGCGACAAGGTCAAACGGGTTGCTTGGCGTGGAATAGGCCGGTATGAATTTCTTTATCTGCTCCCTCAGCGCATCTGATATCTGCGGAACCGCAAGGCCGTTCTTCAGGACTGAATCGGTTGCCATCACGCCGAATCCGCCGCCGTTCGATATTATCCCGACCTTGTTCCCCTTCGGGAGAGGGAGGTTTGATACGGATAAGTAATCAAAAAGGTCGTTCATGTTTTCAGCTTCCATGACCTTGGCCTTCTTGAAAGCGGCCCTGTACGCAAGGTAGTTTCCGGCCATCGCGCCGGTGTGGCTTTTTACCGCGCTTTGCACCATGCTTTCCTTGCCTGCCTTGAGCGCGATTATCGGCTTCTTCCTGTTTGCGTAAACAAGGGCGTCAAGGAACTTTCTTCCGTTCGTCACGCCCTCAACGTAAACGACAATCGCCTTCGTTTCATCGTCGTCCGCCATGTATTTTATGAAGTCGCTTTCGTCAAGCACGTAGCTGTTTCCATAGGAGACGAACTTGTTTATGCCTATGCCCATGCTGGACGCGATTGCAAGAAGCGACGTTCCGACGCCCCCGCTTTGCGTCACTATGGAAACGCCGCCGTATCCGGGCCTCCTTAGCTTGTGGACCGGAAAGAAAATCGTGTCCAGGTTCTCCTTTGTGCACGTTATGCCGAGGCCGTTTGGCCCGACCATCTTTATCCCGTATTTTTTGCATGCGCCCAGCAGCGCGTCCTTGAGCTTCTCGTTTCCCACTTCGCCGAAGCCGCTCGATATGACAACTGCAAATTCCGTCTTCTTTTTGCCGAGCTCCTCCATTGTCGATGGAACCAAGTCCGGCGGCACCATTATGACCGCAAGGTCCACCTTTCCGGGTATGCCCAACACTGAACTGTAGCATTTTAGCCCAAGGACCTCTTCATACTTGGGGTTGACAGGATATAGCTTTCCCCTGAAGCCTATGCTGAGCAGGTTGTTGAGAACGGCATATCCGACCTTTTCAGGGTTTGTTGATGCGCCGATAATAGCTATGCTTTTTGGGCTGAAAAGACCGTGTAGCCTTACCATGAGGCAACGTTGGACGGCAACGCTTTTATAGGTTGCATTGGGTCAGGTCCGTTCGCCCTTAAGGAGTAGGACCTCCTCTACTTCGTGCCTGAACTTGTTTATAAACTCTTCCAAATGTCCTTGTTCAAGTACCTTTGGATTTACAGCAATGGCGCTGAACATCTCGCCGCATATGTTCTTCATCAAGTACTTGGTAGATACCTCATCCCATTCCTCATTTTCATAGTAGTTCTGCGAATGATGGATGACCCCCGACTGAGTAGCCGTAATCAAACTTTGTTTAGCAACCTGCACAAATTTGTCAGGATGCTGCGAGAACAGTTTTGCAACTTCTGGTTTACCAAGCACAATTACTATTTCTTCATTTTCTCCGACTGCCTCGACAATCTCAGCAAACTCGGCGGGATGTTGCACTAAAATTTTCGAAACATCTGACTCCATAAATTTATTTAATTTATTTACAAGCGAGATCTCAGCCAACATTCCTATCGAGTCTTTAAGGTGGTTCCATGCAAGAACCTCAGCCAATCCCGCCATAATCCCTACTTTAAAACAACAAAAATACCCATCATAACACTTATTTAAAGACTTTATGCCTTCGAATATTACCAAATCGCTCAGATTTTTTTTGCGCTTGAAATAACCAGCAATTTTGTAATCCTCTCCCTTTGCTGCCCACTTCCTTATCTTACGTATCTGCCAGGCGTCTTTCAGGAACATTCTTTTCACCTCTACCGTTCTAAATCAAAATCGTCGTCTGTCGGACCGGTCTGGCTAGTCTCTTTAGGTAGCGCTTCTTCAGCATCCTTCCTGAGTTGCGGGCTCAAGTCAGTGCGCTTGAGGAGGCTGGCTATCTGGTCGTGGTGCCACTCCTTTAGCGGAACCGTTGCTATGAGCTCTTCGATCACTGCCATGTTCCAGTTCTTACACGAAGGAGGGGGTTTCACGCTAACTTCATAACTATTCACGGCTTCCATCCAGAAATATGGACCGCCTTGGGCATACGTTCCTACCTCAGTAACCCCATCCCCAATCAAATTGTGCACTTGAATTCCGCATGCCAGTTTTCTAATCTCATCAATTTTCCGTGCATTCTTCAGAATATCTATTCTTTGCAGAAGGGATGCGTTTGCCTGTTCTATGACCTTTACGCTCACCTCCTGTTCAAGCAGTTTGGTAATCGCTTCAGTCGGCCCCGCCCTCCCCCATCTTTCTATCGCTTTCAAAAGCGAGGTTTCAAATTGCGGTCTGCCGTTTTCGTTCAAATCCTTATGTTCAAGGAGGGAAACGATCATGCCGGTATGCCCGCCCTCCCCCAGCACCTGAATCCCTGCTGCTACCACTTTGTCGCCCAAACAATCGAGCTCAAGCAGTTTGGCAATCGGCTGGATGTTCCACCGCCGGGATATGTTTGTTCCCGCTACAAGTGACTCCTCAATCTGTGCCCTGACTTTTTCACTCAAATCCTTGCATTTGAGGAGGGAAGCCTTGAGCTCAAAAAGGGAAGCAATGGCAGTGGCATTATCTTCCATTATGCTAGATTTACTAACTTCAAATTCCGGGATCTCTTTTACTGATATGCTCTCGCGCTCATTTATCGCCCTTGCAATCAAACCCTTGATTTGCCCCCCGTCTTCCCCCTTCAGCTCATCGCGCCCAAGGATGTCATCCAATCCCCGGATGACCGTGCCTAGGACTTGTTCGCTCAAATCCTTCTGCACAAGGATGCCGCTTAGCCCGACAATTATTCCAAGCCTGTCATTGAACGTTCTCAGGGGATTCTCGGTCGTCAGAGCCTCGATTCCTTCTACTAATACAGCATCGCTTAGTTTTTTTCGCCTTACAAAATCAGCAATCTTGGTAGTGTTTCCAGCAGCCTTCCATTTCTCTATCCTGTGCATTCTCCAGGAGTCCAGGAGCATACCACCACGCCTCACCATATATTGCTCCATACATTTTATAAACCAACATCCCTTCAGTTGAACTCCAGCGTTCCGCCCACCATGTTCTTGAGCAGCTCGTACTCAGGGTTCGGCTTTCCGGACGCGATGCCTGCGCCGAACACGTTGGAAAAGAGCTTTACGCTTATGCTGACCGCGTCCCCTGTCTTTGCAATTGTTGCAGGCCTGTGCCCAGCCTCAAGCGTCTTTATCTCAAGGGTCCGGTCGTTCAGCTTTGCCCTCATGCCGACCTTAAGCTCGCCCGAGCGCACGAACCCCGTGACTATGGTGGAGCCCATCATTGTCGAGACTTCCTTTACCTTCAGGTTCGCCATGATTCTACGCTATGCTGTAGGTTTTTTATATCTTGGCAATCAAATTCACGCATGGAAAAGGCTATACGTTTCTTCTTCGAGCTGGAGCTGCTGAAAGAGATGCAAAGGACGGGCTGGTACTTCATCGGCGAAAGGGACGGGGACACTGTTGCGTCGCACTGCTTCAGGGCGGCGTTCATAGCGCACTGGCTGGCAAGGAAGATCGGCGCAGACCCGGAAAAGTGCATGAAGATGGCGCTTATCCACGACGTAGGCGAAACAAGGGTGTGGGACATAAACAAGGTCTCGGCGGGATACACCGAGAAGGCAGAGTCAAGGGCGGCCAAGGATGCGATGAAGGGCTCTTTCGACGGGTTCGAGGGGCTTTATGAGGAAACCAGGGAAAGGAAGACCAAGGACGCGCTTGTGACCAAGGACGCGGACCTGCTTGAGTGCATAATGCAGGCAAAGACGTTCGAGATGAGGGGAAACCCGCTTGCGAAGGAATGGATAATCAACGCGTCAAGGGTCCTGCATTTTGACGAATCAAAGGAGATGGCTTCCATGATAGCAAAGAACGACAAGGTTTGGTGGACAGGGCTGAAGAAGCTATAGGGTTTTTCCTAAAAAGCCCTGGTAAAAAACGCTTGTGTTGGTCTACGATATGGACAAATTTTGTGTTGGCATATTGGGGTTCGGCCGGTTCGGCCAGGTTATGGCTGACATCCTGAAACAGGATTTTGATGTTTACGTCTCAAACAGGTCTGACAAAAGCGCGATTGCAAAAGACAAAGGCGTAAAATTCGTGCCTGCAAACGAGCTGATTGAAAAATGCGGCGCTGTCTTCCTCTGCGTTCCCATATCGGAAATGGAAAGCGCGCTTAAGGAAAACAGATTCAGGAAAGGCTCTGTCGTGATAGACACTTGCTCGGTCAAGGAGTATCCGGTCGAGCTGATGATAAGATATCTGCCCATTGAGGCGCAGATAATAGCGACTCACCCCATGTTCGGGCCCGACTCGGTCAAGGACGGGCTGAAGGGCCTTAACTTTGTCATCCACAACATAAGGTGCGATAAGGAAAGATACGCCTTCTGGTTTGATTATTTCAAAGCAAAGGGATTGAATGTCGTTGACGTTTCCCCGAAGGAGCATGACAGGCTTGCGGCAAACTCGCAGGGCATAACCCATTTCATAGGCAGGATACTCGAAAGGATGGGCGCGGAGCCAACGCCGATAGACACGACGGGCTACAGGAAGCTGATGGAAGTGAAAAGGCAAACATGCAACGACACCATGCAGCTGTTCCGCGACCTCCAGATGAAAAACAAGTTCACAAGGCAGATGAGGTCAAGGTTCTATTACGCCGTCGAGGCGCTTTCCAGCGACCTGCTTCCGGAACAGGTTGAGCCTGACTACCTTACGATAGGCATCCAGGGCATAGAAGGATCCTATTGCGAGCAGGCGTGCAAGGAGATGTGCGATAAGATGGGGATAGCCAAATACAAAATAAAATACCTCACAAAGTCGCACAACGTGCTTGACCAGCTGTTTTACGGCAACATAGACAGGGGGGTTGCGGCGATAGAAAACTCCACGGCAGGCATTGTCATGGAAACAATAGAGGCCATGTCGCAGTATCCGTGCAAGATAGAGAAAATAATGCCGATAATGGTAAGGCACTGCCTGCTAGTGAGGCCCGGCGTGAAGTTCGAGGAAATAAAAGAAATCCATTCCCACATTCAGGGGATTATGCAGTGCAAGGACACTCTCAAAAGAATATTGCCCAAGGCAAAGCAGGTTGAGCAGGAGGACACCGCGCTGTCGGCAAAGGACCTTTCAGAGGGAAAATACCCTGAAGGAAGCGCTGTCGTCGCGTCGGAGGCCGCTGCCAAGAGATACGGACTGGAAATACTGATGAAAGGGATAAACGACCTACAGGAGAATTACACTGACTTTATGATGATAAAAAGGAAGTGAGCAAACATTTAATAACTATTAACCACATAAAAAATAAGGTGTTATGATGCCTGCCCAAAAGACTGTGTTCGCAACTGTCGTGGACTCTATAGGCACAAAGGACCAGAAGATAAGCATAGAAGGAACCAATGTAACTGTTTCCCGCGTAAGCGGGGGCGTCGAAAGCCCGATTGTGACGCTTCATTCTGCCAAGAACGGCAATGCAGTGATAATAGAGAACGCGTTCGGAAGCTCCCAGCCTATTAACAGCGTACCGATGATAAAGCAGAACCTGCAAAGGATGGGCATAGCGCTAAACAAGACGACAGAGGGGGCTCCGATTGCCCACGAGGTAGCAGGCCCTACAGAAGTCAAACACAAAGCTCCTAAAGAATTCAATGTTGATTGAAAATTAAAAAGAAAATGAAAGGAAGTTATTCACTTCCTTGCCATTTTTGCCTTGCTGACGTATCCGTCATTGTCAAGGTAGTAAAGGTATCCCTTCTCCTTCTTTATCAGCTCGCTGCCGACCCTGGACTTCTTTCCGCCCGGGTTGCTCTTCATCGGCACTTCCCAGACATATCCGTCCTTGCCTATGAAGTAGAGAAATCCCTTCTTCCTGCTTATCTTTTCCTTTCCTATTCTTTCGCCCATGGTATACACCTAGGATTACGTGGAACCGTCAGATATATAAAATATTCCGACGAAATGACCATGAAAATACGCTAAAAACGCCTATTTTTGCAGTTCTTCGCATGCCTGGACCATGCTGTCAAAAAGCGGCCTTAGCCTGTTTTTCGGTATTGCCGCGTATGCAATCCTCGCTTTTCCGGCGATTGCGATGATTCCGACGCCGTATTTGCCAAGCAGTTTTTGCCTGAGCTTTTCCGCGTCAATGCCCTTGACGGACATGCACATGAAATACCCTGAGTTGAATGGAAGCGGCTCAAGCCATTTCGTGTATTTCCCCTCCTTCAATATAGAGGAGGCTTCATCGAACCTTGCTTTTAGGGCGTTGAACTTCTCAAGTTTCTGCCCGGCCATCGACGGCTCCCTGAGGGCAGACAATAATATAGACTGGGATATTGTTGGCGCGCTTGAGACGGAACCGCGTATTGCGCCTATCGCCTTGTTTTCGAAGGCGCTGTAAAGCCCCTTTGCCGCGTTTTTTGCTCCGAATGTTATGAAACCTATCCTGAACCCCCAGGCATAGTTCTCCTTTGTAGCTCCGTCGCACTTGACTGCAAGCACGTTTTCCTTTTCGATAAGCTTTGCAAAAAGCGACTCCTTGGATATGCCGTCTTTGTATACCAGTCCGAAATAGGCGTCGTCGCAAACAGCGGCGATGGGTTTCTGCTTCGCGTTTTCGCCTATGGTTGAGGCGATTTTCCTTGCCTCTTCCTCCGTCGGAGTGTATCCGGTGGGGTTATTCGGAAAATTCAGCAGCACAAGGGGCCTCTTTGACTCAGCTATCGCCTTGCCCAATCCCTCGACATTGAACTTGCTTCCAGAGAACATTGGGAACGCCCTTAACTTTGCGCCGAAGCCGTTTTCAAAAATAAGCCCATAGTTTTCCCAATAAAGGTCCGGCATTATGATGTCGACGCCCTTTTCCGCAAAAAGATAGGCTGAAACCCATATTGCGTGCGTTATGCCGCACGTCACAACCGGCATTGAGATATCTTCCTTTATCGAGGGATTCTTTTCCATAATGCCCTGTTTCCACATCTGCCTAAGTTCCGGGTTTCCTGAAGAGGGTGAATAGGAGAAAGCGTCCGAGGGCGGAATGCCCATGCCTTTGCCCATAGACGCAAGGTGCATTATCCCGCCGTCTTCCTCGTTTGCTATGCCTGCTGTCGCATTTATGGGCTTGCCTTTTGCGTCGAGCGACTGCTGGACAAATCCTTTTTTCGGAAAATAGATTGCCTTGCCCCTCTTGGAAAGCAAGCCGAAGAACGGGCTGCCCCTTATTTCCCTGTTGAGCTGCCTTGCCTCAGGAGAAAGCGCCATATGCCTGCGTTGGAACAATAATGTTTAATAGGCTTCGGGCTTCTTGAACGCCCTGTAGACGAATGCAACCGCGCCATTTTCGCCGGTCGCCGTCTTGAAGGGCTCCGATGCCTGCTCGAAGACAAATCCGTAGCTTGCGTAAAAGTGGCCCAGGTTTGACGCCGTTATCTCTGCCCTGTTGTCGTATGTGAAATGAAGGACAATGAGCTCGTCGGCAAGCGAGCATATCTTTTTTATGGCGTCGATGTCTATGTCGGAGTTTCCGCAGTTCGTGATTTTCCTGCCGACGACGACATCATACCTTGTTGAATTGGCGCGGTAGTCGCCTTCTGTGAAGCATGCGGGGTTCACAACGTTGCCGTATGCAAGCTCCTTCGCCTTTGCTATCGCAATGGGGTCTATGTCCATGCCCACATAGTCTATGCCTTTCACGGAAGAGGCAAGCCATGCGCCTAAATACCCGCTCATGCAGCAAGGCTCAAAGACCCTTGCGCCTGAATGGAGCATTTCCGCCATCATGCCGAACGTCTCCATGTTAAGCGAATATTCGACAGACTCCTGGAACGCGTCCAGGCCGCTGCTGTAAAAGAGCTTTCTGAGCAGTTGCCCGTCGGCCCTCTCCGCCTCTATCTGCTCGTCGCTGATTTCGGTTATCTTCTTGAACGAAAGCCCATTCCTTTTCAGATACTCCGCAAGCCTCGGGTTTGGCTTGTCTGCGCGCCTGGCCAGTTTATTCATATTCACGGTTATGCCTGCAAGCATTTAAAACAGTTGCTGCCGCTTTTGGACACAAAAAGAAGGCTTTTAAATATTTAATCCCAAATAATAATGCAATGGCGAGGAAGATTTCAGAGGTTGCCGCGGAAATAGACGCGGTGTACAAGGCGCTACATAGGCGCAGCATGGACATGAGGGACGTCATAGCGATGACCAAGGACGCGACATTCTCCGGGGACACGCTGATGGTGGCCGCGCTTTCAAACGCCATATTCGCAAGGGCCGAGGAGCAGGACAAACTGAGGTTCTCGAAGTTCCTGTATGCAAACGGGCAGAAGGATATGATACCTCTGCCTTACGCGATGAAGATGAAGAATGAAATGGGAAAGCTGTAATTTGGAGCCCGTAGTCCTCTTGGACGTTTGCGGACGAGCCCGTAGTCGAGTGGTAAGACGTTACCCTGACACGGTAAAAATCCCCGGTTCGATCCCGGGCGGGCTCATTTTAAGATTCCGTTGCATGCGAATCGCGGACAGCAACGGCCTGCGCAATCCTTATTATTGTCTCTATCTTTGACTCAAACAGCAGGAGCTCCATCGCCTCGCCGGTGGTTGCTTCCAAAAGCGCCGTGTGCCAGTCCCTCAACACCCATTCGCCGCCTATCATGCCACACTCCAAAATGGGCGCAACGAACACGCTGTCAAAAAGCCACGGAGTGAACTCCTTTTCCGCAGACAGCATGCACAGCATCATGCTGCTCTTGTCCCAGCCGTTTGCAAAGGATGATGACGCGATTATGGGATACCCAAGGGCTATGCCGGACTCATACAGCTTGTAGCGGAACATCTCCGGGGTTACGGCGTCAAAAGCGTTTGCGCGTTTCGCAATGAGCCACGACTTGCTGTCCAGCGGAATGCCAATTGCACTGCCGAAGCGCCCGAAGTCAAGCGTTGTCTTGTCTTTGAAAATATCAAGCGCCTGGTCAGATGAGACTATGGACATCTTCTTGCTGCCGCACAGCGCCGCATAAAGGCAGGTCAGGTTTTTCTTTGTCGCTGTTATCCTGTTTTTTGATATTTCGGGGTTGGAAGCCTGCAATATGCCGGAAACCTGCCTTAGGGCTTCCTGCTTAAGCATTGAAAGAGGATAAAATCGCATGAAAAATAACTTCTCCTCCATTGTCAATTCTATGGGCGCGCCGTCTGCATCGGATTTGAGCGTTTGCGCAGAGACCTCAAGCATCCTTTTGCACTCGCAGGAAACCGGCAGCAGTTCGCTTTTGGATATCAGCGCATATGTCATCCTTACAGTTTCCAGCAGATAGTCCTTTGCCTTGAACGTGCCGTTGATTCCTTTGGCCGGAATAGCCTTTCCCTTCAGCAATGTTGAATATGGATGCTGAATTCTCCTGAACATGGTGATGTTGGTGCGGCAAACGGTTTTTAAAGTTATTTTTGATGTCCGTTTGGGTCTATGAAAGGTTTTGTCTTTTAATCCCTTTTGCGCAATAATGAATGATGGCGCAGAAGCTCGGCGCGGCGTCGTTTTCGATTGGCGTGAACGTTGCGCTGCTCGCGGCAAAGGCCGGTGCGGCATATGTCACAGGCAGCATGGGCCTGCTCGCAGAATCCGCGCATTCTTTGTTTGACCTGCTTGCGTCTGTGCTGGCATATGTCGGAATAAAAAAGGCTGACGAGCCGAGCGACGAGAGCCACCATTACGGCCATTACAAGTACGAGAACCTGTCCTCGCTCCTGCAGGGCCTGCTGATAACGGCCACTGCCGCAATAATAATGTATGAGGCATGGCAAAAGATTGGCTTTCCCGGAAAGGTGGAATT
The DNA here is from genome assembly GCA_041500405.1 of Candidatus Micrarchaeia archaeon. Lineage (GTDB taxonomy): Archaea > Micrarchaeota > Micrarchaeia > Anstonellales > J096 > JAPLWW01. The sequence goes on from JBGQMB010000010.1 coordinate 15,252, forward strand.
TTCCGAAATTGGCATAATCCTCATGCTGCTTTCAATACCAGTCACATTGTACACGTCGAAATTCCTGGGCAGGATAGCTGCGAAAGAGGGAAGCTCCGCGCTTGAGGCAGATTCCGCGCACTTCACGACAGACGTCATAAGCTCGGTCGCTGTGCTGGCCGGGCTTTTGCTTGTGAGGCTCGGATGGCCTGCAGGCGACCCATTGTCCGCAATCGCGGTTTCCCTGGTTATGTTCTACATATCCGCCAAAATCCTGTGGAAGTCTGCTGTCGTGTTCATGGATTTTGCCCCTGACAAGGCCACGGTCGATAGAATAAAGCAGGTTCTGGAAAGCGAAAAAAGGATAACGCGCTACCATAAGCTAAGGGCAAGGATGGCAGGCAGCAGGATACTTGTTGATGTGCATATCCACATGCCACAGAACACCTCAGTCAAGTCGGCCCATACGATAGCGCATGAGATAAAGGACAGGATAAGGCACAAAGTGCCGGACGTCAGCGAAGTCAACATCCACATAGAGCCGGATTAGGCGCTAGCGGAACGAGATAACCTGGAATCCGTATTTCTCGACGTCCTCCTTTGGCCAGAATTTCTGGTTCTTTGTCCTGAAGACGTAAGACACTGCCTTTTCCATTGTTCTTCCGGTATACTGCTTCGTTTTTGGGTCCCATTCCCTGAGCAGCAGCGTGTCCCCGGGCCTGCACTCGAAATCCGCAAGCCTAAGCTCGTACGTCTTCTCGCCGCTCGCGACCTTGTCAAAGAATTCCGGCCAAATCTTCTTTTCGATTTTCATGATGACAGAATGCGCGGAAAACTTGATAAATCAATGTTTTTAAATAGTTGCATATCAGGTAAACTTATGGATAATCAAGTTGGGGTCAGGATTGTGATTACAGGCATAAGGAAGGCCAGGGTATTCTCAGACAGTGAAAGGAATAGGGGAAAGAAGGCATATGTCAGGCTCGCAAAGATGGATGACGGAACCATAAGGGCCATTTCTGTCTACAAGAAGAGGGGGGCGGAATTCATATTCGACCCCAAGCTCGAATATGCATATCCAAGAGGGATTTACCAGGATTATTCAAGGCGCAGAATAATCAGGGAAACGCCGCTGGGCAGGACGATAAACCCGCAGATAGCCGCACTGAGGCTTTTTGGGAAGGCAAAAGACGCAATTGAAACTGAAGAGACAAGCCAAGAGGCCCAACGCTTCATGGAGTAGTCTTTTCCAGTTTTGCGACAATCCTGGCTATGTCCTTCACGGATTTTGCCTGAAAATCGGCCTTGGGCCCCTTCTTGAATTTCCTGGACGCGTATTTCACAAGTATAGTCTTCATGCCGAGCCTTCTTGCGCCCTCTATATCCCTGCTTGGCATGTCGCCCACCATTATGCAGTCCTTTGGCGAAACCCCGAGCTTTTTTGAAAGCAGCAGGAACCCCTTTTTGTGCGGCTTCAGCACGCCTGTGTCGTCCTTCGTCACTATGGCGTCGAAAAAGTCGTCAAGGCCCATTGCGCACAGCCTGAGGTACGCCTCAAGCTTCGGCGCATCCGAAAGTATCGCAAGCCTGCATCCCATGTTCTTCAGCGAGACGAGCATGTCCTTTGCTCCCGGATAGGCCCTGAGCACGCCCTCCTTTGCCTTTCTGTAGGATAGTATCGCGCCTGCAAGCACCCTGTAGTCTATTTCGCCAAAGCGCTCCATCAGGTATTTCTGGAATATGCGCTGGTCCTCTATTCCTGTTTTCCAGTAAAACGCCGTGAAGTCCTTCAGCAGTTTCTCAAAGGGCCTGTCGATGCCCTTATCTATCATCGCCTTGACAGACTCGCGTATTGCGATGTTCTTGGTTTCAGTGAAGTCTATCAGCGTGTCGTCCAGGTCGAAAATCACTGCCCTTTTGCCGGTCCGCATCTTTCACTTCACTTCCTTCCGCGACTGCGCCATGCCCTTTATGCAATAGTACTGGCCTGAAAGCTTCAGTGCGGAATAAACCGGGCATCCGGCGCATATGCAGCCGTTTTCCGCTTTTATGCATTTGCTTTTTCCGATGACGCAGAACGCCCTGCGCTCCTCGCATTCCGCATAGCTGGGGCACGCCGCGCATATGCACCTTGCAAAGGCCTCATCGCGGTCCATGGATATGGATTGTCAGGGGAGGTTTTTATTGCTTGCCTTTGTAACAGCCTAAATCCCGAGCAGGGCCATCAGCTCTTTCTCGCTTTCAAGCGCCATCTGCGCCCTTGACTCGAAGCCGAGCTCCTTATAGAACCTGAACGCATGCGGGTGCGGGAGGATGAACGGAGTTGTTATCGTGAATCCCATCAGCTTGGATGATGTGATGTACGCATTGGCGTCGCCGAACCTCTTGACGTAATTTTTCACCAAATCGGATTCAAGCGCCTTCGCCGGGTCTATCATCCTGTTTCCTATGAGCGAGTGCGTGAACGAGAATCTTATCGCATGCTTTTCCATCTTCCCAGTGGTTATGCTCTTCGCGGATTTTTCCCCTGAAAAAGAGATGGCGGCGTTGGCGCCGTCCTTTCCGATGCTTAATTCGCCTTTTGAAAAGTGAACCGCTATGTAATGGAGGGAGCGCTCCTCGCCATGGCTGTTTATCGCATGGTTTGAAAGCAGCAAAATGCTTTCCTTGAAAAAAACAAGGCCCCTGAACGAGCCGCTGGTGAAATTATCCTCCAATGCAATTCCATCAACAAAAAGCCCCTGGTAATAGTTTGTCGGGACGGAATACGGCTTGTGAGCCTCAAACACCAAAATGCTGCCCGGAAGCGGAAGCTTCACGGATGAGATGAACCTGCTTTTTTCCTGCTCCTTTATTGTCGGGGAGTCCAGCGGCTCCCTTGGCCTAAGCACATTTCCCATCAGGGAGCAGTATTCAGGCAGTTCCCTTACCCTTTCCAGAAGCGTCATTTATCTCCCTTTTGTATGCCGGAAACAGGAGTTCGAGGTTTGAGTACAATATTCCCCTGTTGCTTTCCTTGTCCTCCTTGACCGTCACGGTTATCTTCTTCCCCTTTTCATCAACAGCGGTCTCCCCTGCTATGGAAAGCGTTTCGCACAGCTTGGAAACCTTTTCCCCCACGTCGCCTATGACTTTCGCGACTTTCAGGTCGTAAAACACCTTCTTGCCTGCCAAGGGATGGTTGAAATCAACAGTTACCCTTCCGTTGGATATGCTCTTTATTGTGCCTGTAAGCTTTCCGCTCGGGACGTTTATGACCATCACCATGCCGGGCGCGAGGTTCTTGTATCCGGCCTTTATGAATTCCGAGACAGGATAAACCTTTACCTTTTCTACGTTCTTTTCGCCGAATGCCTCCTTGGGCTCAAGCGATATTTTTGCGGATTCACCCTGCTTCATGCCCTTTAGCGCATCGTGTATGCCTTTCACTATCACGGCATAGCCGTATATGATGAGCATCGGGCCCTCCTTGCCGTGGAGAGTCTTGGCTATCTCCCCGTTTGTGCTGTCGAACACCTGGCCGGCTGCGTCCCTGCCCTCCATCTCAAGCAATACAAAATCCCCTTTTTCCATCGCAATACACCATCTTTTAAAATGCTTTTCAGGTTAGGTGAGGGATATGGACAAGCAAACCATATATAAATTTATTGCAATAGGCATCGCCGCGGTGGTCCTTTTCCTCGGTGACATCCTGCTCTTCGGCAGCAGCACGAGCAGCAGCCAGCAGCCGGCGAGCCATTACATGATAGGCATACTCGAGGCAAACTACACGCTCGAGTCCTACAAGGGCATAGTGCAGATATCAAATCCTGTCAATTTCAGCGAAATAAGGCAGAACATATCCGAAATGCCGGGCGTAAAGAAGGTATACGAGAATCCCGACACAATCCTCATAACAACTGAAAATGAAAATGCATCAATGGAGATATATAGGTTTGCCGACGGCAAATACGGAAGGGTTTACGCCAAGGCAGTGCTTGCGCCGGAGGGAACCGGCGTCCTGAACGGCACGTATGATGTCAATGTCTCCCTGCCGCTTGAGGTTTACATGAAGCCCACAATAAAGACTGGAAGCAGGATGGGTATTATTGCAGAGGCGGCCGTTGTTGACGGAAGCGTCAGCGCGATGGGCACTGCGCGGATATCCAGCGAAAGAAAAAGGGTAGACGTGGTGGGCGCGATACTGAATGTCTCGGAAATGGTTTACAGATACGAAATTGACTTTGAGAACAGGACCGCGATAGCGGATTATGCGAACTCCACGGCCGAGATATCCAACACCGTTTACCTCAACGCGACCCCGCTCAGCAAAAAGGAATATGTGGAATGGGTCGGGGACAGCTACATAATAGTCAATGGCAACATGACAAACAAGACGATGATAATGCAGGACTACGGCAACGCGACATTCCCGAGCTCATATTTGAAGTCCCCTGTCCCGCTCGGCATTGGCTTCGCAAATGGCGTGAAGGAGGTCGCAACCGTGAGTGTCTCGACTGCGGATTCGCCATACCGGATTCCTGATGAAATAATAGAGGTGAGCCTTGAAGACTGGAAGAACGCTACCGCGGTCAGCCTTGTGCTCAGCGCAGAGGTGTCCGGGGATGTGGTGCTCGACTACATTGTCATTGGGAGCTCTCCTGTCTATTCTTGACCTCAACTATCTTGGAGCCGGCCGTTGTTTTCGCGACGCCGACTATGAGCTGGCATTTGCCGAGCACTATCTCGTTGTGGCTGACCAGTATGAACTGGGTTGATGAGGATATGCCGTTTATCAGGTCTATCATCCTTTCGCTGTTGAGCTTGTCCAATGACGCGTCAACCTCGTCCAGCACGTAGAACGGGGACGGCCTCACGAAAAGCATTGCAAATATGAACATCAGCGAAACGACGGTCTTTTCGCCGCCAGAAAGCGCGTGCAGGCTTATCTCCTTGCTGTTCCTCACGACCTTTATGTGCAGGCCGCTCTCGAACGGGTCCTGCTCGTTGTCAAGGCTTATTGTTCCGCTCCCGAAGTGGTGAAGGCGCGAGAACAGCTCCTCGAAGTTCTTCTTCACGCTGCTGTAAGTCGAAAAGAACGCCTCCTTCTTCCTCTTGTTCACCTCGTCCATAAGCTGGATGATGCTGTCCTTCTCAACCTTGAGCTTTTCCAGCCTTTCCTTTATATCGCCGACTTCATCATAAAGCCTGTAGTATGTTTCCTTTGCCGCGAAGTTTACGGATTGTGTCCCTGCAAGGCTTTCCTCAAGCTCCTTCATCCTTTTCTCAAGCTCGAGCCTGCCGGCCTCAAGGAGCGTGGAGTTCTTGTAGCCCTCGATTGAGCGCTCCAAATCCTCCAGCCTTGTGCCAACTGACGCCAAATCAACCTCTATTTTGCCTATTTCCCTCTCCGCCTTTGCGAGCCGCTCGGAAAGCGATTTCTCCTGCACGCCGAAGTCCTGGAGCTCCTTTTCAATCTGCCTGGTTTTGTCCATCAGCTGGTTGAGGATTTGGTTTCCCCTGCCCATCTCGGTCTCCTTGGCGACAAGCTCGCCTTCCTTCATCCTCAGCGTGTCTGTTCCGGACCTCCTTTCCTTCTCAATCCCCGATATTCTGGATTCCGTTTCCTTTATCTCTTTTTGGAGCGCGGCGATTTTGCTGTGCATGGACTCCTTTTCTGTCCCGAAGTTCTTCACCCTTTCAAGCAGCATGGCCTTGAGCGACGTCTTCTCAAGCGCCTGCTTCTCGTATTCCGCCTCCTCTATGTTGAGCTTCTCGAGTATCCTGTCCCTGTCGGCAGTGAGCTTTTCCATTTCCTTCCTTATGGATTCCATTTCATTTGCAAGCGCCTCGGCCCTTGCCTTTTGGGCCTCCATGGATTGCCTGGCATTGAACACCTCTTCCTTGAGCTGGTCTGCGCTTGCTTTCGGCCTTTTCTCGGCTGTGCCCTCCTTGAACGACGAGAGCCTTGCCTCAAGATGGGCCTTGCGTTCCCGGTTTTTCGAGAACAGGTCCTTGACCTCCTTCAGTTGGTTTATCTGCGACTCCCTTTCCGTCCTGACCACGTCAAGATCCTGCTCGGCCGAGGAGAGCGCCTTGTTCACTGCAAGGCTTGATGCGGATTTTCCGCCTGTCACCGCGCCGCTGGACTCAAACAGCGTTCCATCCATGGTGACCGTCCTGTGCCTTCCGGAGAGCCTCTTTCCCTCGTCGAATGTGTTTACGACTACAGTGTCCCCGAATACGTATTCGATTGCCTTTGTGAACAGCGCATCGCACGTGACAAAGTCCCTGAGCATGCCTATCCCTTCCTTGATGCTTGAGACGTTCGCCCTTATCTCCGCAAGCGGAATTATCGTTACCCTCCCTATTTTCGCATCCTTGAGGTATTCAATGACTTCCTTGGCCGTGTTCTGGTCCGAGACAACGACATAATTAAGCCTTCCTGCCGCAGAAGCCTCAACCGCCTCCGCGAACTTCTCGTCAAACTGTATCAGGTCTATTACCTTGCCGTATATGCCGTCAACCTTGCCGGAGCTTTTCAGCTCGTCGACATAATGGAGCGCGGGGTTGACCTTCTGCGTCCCTGCGGATGCGCGCATTATCGCTATCCTTTCCCTTAGCCTTATTGTTTTTTTGTCCGATTCCGTTATCTCGACATTGAGGCGCTTCTCCCTTTCAAACAGCGCCATGGACTCCTTTTCAACGGCTTGAGGTCGCGCTCTATCACAGCCGTTTCATCCTTTGCGCTTTCCCTGCTGCTTATGATATCGTCAAGCATGCCCTCCTTTATCTTGAGCATCTCGCCGTCCTTGAGTATTGATGATGAAAGCGATGCGGACTCCACCTCCCGCATGTGAAGCCCCTTTGACTTTGTTTCCAGCTCCGCCCTTATCTTTGCGAGCTTCTCGTCCTCCTTCCTTATCTTGTCAACGTTGATGTTCGCCGCCTCTGACCTGGACTGCTTTATGCCGTCGTCAAGCTCAACCGCCCTTGTCTGCAGGCCGGAAAGCTCGCTGTTCTTGGCGGAAAGCTGCTCGCTGAACATCCTTTCCTTTTCGTCAAGGTTCCTTGTGGCCTCCTTCCTGACCGCGATATCAGCCTTGAGCTGCTCGATTGCCTTGAACACTTCATTGCGCTTGACCTTTTCCTCTATCTCCCTGTTGAGCAGGACCCTGTCGTCCATTATCCTCTGTATGCCGTTCCTGACGTCCGCCAGGCGCGCAAGCGTCTCGTCCTTGGTGACGGTCGCCTCCTCCTTTTTCTTGTTGTAGCGGGTTTCCTCCTGCCTTATCCTCTCTATCTCCCTGAATGTGAGCGTGTACTTTATGTCTTCCAGCTCCTGCTTCATCTTGGTGTATGCCTCGGCGCGCTCCATCTCCGCCTTCAGCTCGTCCAGGTATTTCAGCCTCTCGCCCAAAATAAGGTTGGCCTCCTTTATCCTCTGGTCTGCGGCCTCCAGCTCCTTCAGCGCCTCCTGCCTCTTCATCTCATATTCCGAGATGCCCGCCAGGTCGTCTATGTATTCCCTCAGCTCCTTTGGCTTCAGGTCCGCGACCTTGTTTATCTCGCCCTGTCCTATGACGACCCTTCTTGGCGAGTAAAGCCCCTTCTTTATCAGGAAGTTCTGGAGCTCCTTGCCTGTAAGCCTCTTTCCATTGAGCCTGTATTCTGTTGTGCCGTCCTTGTCGATGTCCCTGAGTATTTCCAGGTCTTCGGCGTCGCTGAACGTAAGCGAAACTGATGCCGATTGCGTTCCGTAATGCATCAGGTGCTTTGTGGAATCCGCCCTCAATGCCTTGAGCGATGTTTCCCCGAGAATGAACCTTATCGCGTCGCAGATGTTGGACTTTCCGCTTCCGTTGGGCCCCGCGAGCGCGTTGACGCCGTTCACCATCCTTATGTCCGCGTTCTTGAATGATTTGAAGTTCCGAAGGATTATCCTGCTGATGTACACAGTTCCCATTCAGCCTATAAACCTTTTAAATATTCTACTTGCCCAGATTAGCCATATGAGGATACTGCTCCAGTTCCCTGAAGGCCTCAAAAGGCACGCCCTTGAGCATGCCGAGAGGCTGGAAAGGGGGGGAAACGAGGTTTTCCTGCTTGCCAGGGCCACATACGGCGCATGCGACTTGCCGGTGGATGAGGCCAGGGAACTCAAGGCAGACAAGATAGTCCATTTCGGCCATTGCAAATTCGGGAAGCTGGACATCGGGATACCGGTTGAATATGTTCCTTTTGGGATAAGGATGGATGCCAATGCGCTGAAGGGGTTTGCCGGTTTTCTGAAGGGGCGCGGCGTAAAAAGGATTGGCATTGCCACCACTGTCCAGCACATTGGCCAATTGAAGGAGATGAAGAGGCTATTCGCAGGCAGCGGCATTGAAGCGATGACAAAGCGCGGCAGGGTCTCCGGCCATGAGGGGCAGGTGCTTGGGTGCGACGCGTCCGCGCTTGATTTGGATGTTGGCACGGTTGCGGTAATAGCTGACGGCATGTTCCATGCGCTTGCTGCCGCGAGCCTTGGGGGAAAAACCGTTTATGCCGTCAATCCGCTCAGCGGCAAGTGGAAGGAGATAAACAAGGAGATTGGGCTTATTAAAAAAAGAGAAATGGCGTCGTTGGCATTGGCCTATGATGCGAAGGTTTTCGGCATACTTGTCTCGACAAAGCCGGGGCAGTATGGCTTGAAAACTGCTGAAGGCGCAAAAAGGGGCATTGAGAAGGCAGGAAGGAAGGCGTTTATCCTTGTCTCAAACGAGCTCAGGGCAGTTGACATCGCGAATTTCACGTTTTTCGACGCATTCATCAACACGGCATGCCCGAGGATGACGGACGATGCAGCGGAGTTTGGCAAACCCATTATAAACGTTGGCATGCTAAGAGGGCTATTAAGCATGTGGAATGCTAAAAAGAGGCAATGAATATGATGAAGACAATAAAAGCACTGCATAGCAAATTGATGGCTAAGCTTGGGGGCCTTGGAAAGAAAAAGGCGGCTGAAAGGAAAGCCAAGAAGGCAAAGAAGCGCAAGCCCAGGAAAAGGTAGGCGCTTTGCCGTCGTCAGTGCGCTGGGATTCTGCCTAGCGCAGGACAACAAAAACAGGTGATTCTATGGCAGCTGAAATGGGAGAATTCAAGGGAAACAAGATGATAATACTCAAGAGGAGCGAGGATGACAAGTACCCGTTCATGTTCGGGAAGTCCAAGGCTAAATTGATTGTTGAGAACTACGAGGCAATACAGAAGTTCGCGGCAGAAGAGTGATTATCTTGCTGAAAATGGGCTGAAGCCGGATTTCAGCAGGTTCCTTATTGGAAGGAACAGCGGTTGCGGCATGCTGTTCCAGCTGAACCATCCCCATTCGGTAAATTTATCTGGCTCAAGCAGTTTTGGCTCGCCGGAATCATAATCCGCGAGCATTATTATTGTTATATAGTGCAGGTTTTCCTTTTCAAAGACGTCGTTGGTTATTGTCGCGAAGCGCACGTTCCTTATTTTCACGCCGGCTTCCTCAAGCGCCTCGCGCTTTGCGCAATGCTCAAAACTTTCGCCGAATTCAAGGTGGCCGCCAGTAGGTGACCAGTCGCCGTCGCCATGGGCATTTTTTCTTCTTCCCATCAGAACCTTACCGTTCTTTATTATTAGCACGCCGATGCCGACGCGCGGCCTGTTTTTTTCCATATGTATCGCCATAACCGAAGTAGCCCCGCCCGGATTCGAACCGGGGTCCCCAGGTCCAAAGCCTGGTATCCTTAGCCGCTAGACTACGGGGCTATGTCTTATATTAGGCCAGCAAACGGTTTTAAAGTTAGATGATGATATCCATCTAATGGACGACAAAAAGGGTATAATCGCTCTTTACCTGAAGACAGTGCGCGGCATCGGCGAAAAGGGGTACGGCGCGCTGGACGAAAAGGAAAAGTCCATGCTTGAAAGGAGCGGCGAACGCCATATCCTCAAATCCGAATACAGGAACAGGATAAAGGTCATTCTTGTTGGAGGCGTGTTCGACCTTTTGCATGCAGGGCACATCTTCTTCCTAAACAAGGCAAAGGCGCTTGGCGACGTCTTGGTCATAAGCGTAGGAAGGGACGACCATATAAGGAAAAAGGGAAGGGAGCCTTTGCATGGACTGAATGAAAGGGTTGAGGTTCTGAACAGCCTGAAGATGGTTGACCTTGCGATGCCCGGGATGAGCAAAATAAAGACGGAAAAGGACTATTTGGGGACAATACAGATTGTTGACCCTGACATAATCGCGCTTGGATACGACCAGAAGGGCATTCCTGAAACAGGCAGGGCAAAAGTGATAAGGATAGAGCACTCGTACAGGCCGGACGAACTGAAAACCAGCAAGATAATCAAAAATCGTTGAGCGTCCTCATTTTTGCGGATTTTTTGGATTCGCCAAAGCTGAATTCCCCGAAAACGCCGTCATGGCCCGGCTTCCAGGAAACGTTTCCCCTGTTGACGGCAAGGATGGCGTCTGCAATCGCGCCGTCCATCGCAAGCCTCAAATCGCGCTCCTGCGCCTCGAACACATTGAACTCGCTTCCGAAATACGCAATCAGCCGTTCGTATGTTTCGCGCACGCCTTTCGTGTTTTCCGTCCTTCCGAGCGCCTTTGCTATTATCGCGGGAAGCGGGATTATGCGCTGGAACGGAACCGTTTTTGCCGGCTTCTCGCCCTTTTTCCTGTCCGCCAGCTGAAAAACCCTGTGCAGCACGCCGAGCGTCAGTTTTCTTTTGCAAACAGGGCAAATGTTGCCCATTTTCTCGGACTCTTCAGGGGAAAGGTTGACCTCGCAGTCCCGATGTCCGTCGTTGAAGTATTTTCCCTCCTGCGGGTAGAACTCGTACGTTTTGACAAACCCTTCGCGTGTCCTTATCGCGTTTATTATCGCGTCAAAGCTCAATGTGCTTAGCTCAAAGACGTTTGCCTCCCTGCCGATTTTCTCCGGGCTGTGCGCGTCTGAGTTTGACACAAGCGCAAACGGGTCCAGCGCCGAAACGGACCAGTTCATCTCAGGGTCGCTTGAAAGGCCTGTTTCCATCGCGACTATCTTGTCCCTTTTGCCGGGAAATGCGGACTTGATGTCCGAAACCCCGAACTTCGAGCCGAAAATGGAGAACCACGGGGTCCATATGTGCGCAGGTATGAATACGGCGTGCGGGTCAACGGATGAAACGAAATCTATGAGCTCGCTTCCCGACATCATCAGCAAAGGCCTGCCGTCCGTGTCAAGGCTTCCCCTTTTTGAGACAACGTCCGCTATCATCTCCGCGGAGCGCAGGCTGTCGGTCAGGACAAGAATGTGCATCTTCACGGATTTTGCCGGGACCTCGGGATTTTCAAAAACAAGGCACACCTCTGTTGAAAGTATGAACTTCTTTCCATTGAAATCAAGCAGGCCGTTTTCCTCCTTTGTCTTTGACTTGATTTCAGCAAGCCATTTCGGGTGCAGATAGTCCCCGGTCGCCATAAGGGTTATGCCTTTCCTTCCCATGGCCTCGGATATGCTCTCAAGGTCCATGCTGGGCGAGGTTGCCCTTGCATATTTGCTGTGGATGTGGAAATCAGCTATTACCCTCATTGAAACAAGGATGCGCGAGAGGATTTAAAAAGGAGATTTTGCGCCTATTTCAGACTTTCTTTATGTCATTTGCGATTTGCCCCAGCTGCGATGTGGTTCTCCCAATATCAATCGGAACCGCGGCCGCATTGTTGAGCCTTCTGCTCATTCTGTGCGTTGCGTTGGTTGCCGAAGCCGGGTATTGTGTGGCAATGGCAGAGTCCTTGATATGAAGATCCTTCAGCGAGATTATTCCGTTCCTTGTTATCTTTTCCTGCAACTCTTGCGCTGTCTTTTGTTTTGGGGCAGTTGTTTCTTGTTCCTTGGATTCTAATCCCATCATTGCACCGAGGTATATGTTAAGGCAAACAGTTTATAAACCTTATAGCCATATATAATCCTTAATTAACACACAATAAGATATTAAAAACGATGCTCCTTTCATTATCAGTAAGCTGGATTGGCAGATCGGCTATGTATCCGCCTGCAGAGCGGACTAGGGGGGTTCGACTCCCTCATCCAGCT
>JBGQMB010000011.1:0-27083 GCA_041500405.1 Candidatus Micrarchaeia archaeon
AGTCATATAAAATATTCCAAATTCTATTTTTTAATTCAGGATCCATAGTATCTTTTTGAACGTCTTTTGGCTTTATGATGTTTTCCCGCTCCGAAAAAGACGTCATGGATTATTCACCCCATCAGCGCGCCCAGCACCTTGACCAATTGCGGCCTGCCGACCAGGACCTTTGCGGCGGCCTCGGCGAACTTGTTCTTGTTCACAATGTCGGCCAAATCGTCCTGCGTTATGGTGTTGAAGATGTGGTTCAAGTCGTCGTCATTGAGCTTTTCCATGACCTTCCTGAGCAAAAGCCTCTTCTCCATCTTCTTTCCGGCCGTTTCCCTCCACGGCTTCTCGTAAAGCGAATAAAGCAGTTTCTCTGAAAAGTCCTTTTTCCTGAAGCACTCCACGATTGCGTTTGCGGCAAGCGCCCCGGACTCTATGGCAAGCGCAATGCCGCCGCCGTGTATTGGGTCGACCTGCTTCGCCGCGGTCCCGACCACAATCGCGTTGTCCATCGTGAACTTGTTTATGGGCTCGCACACGCTTATCACGCCGCCGAAATCCATGAGCGTTGACGCGTTTTTCAGCTGTGCGTTTGACTGAATAAAAGAGTCAAGGAACGGCTTCGGGCCTGCGCCCTTGACATTTCCCCTCTTCATTCCGGTTTCAAGGTGTGCGCCGATGCCTATGCCGACATTCGCCCTCCTGTTGTCCTTGGGGAATATCCAGACATAGCCGCGCGGCGCTACCTTGGCGCCGAAATACAGCTCAATTAGGTTGTCGTGCTTGTATGGCTGCATCTCGTACTGGTAGCACGTGTCAACATCGTAAAGCCTATGCACCGTCGGAAAGCCCATCCTGCGCGCAGTGAAGCTTTCCATGCCTTCAGCCGAAACAACCATGTCCGCCTTGATTTCGTAAATGTCGTCTTCGGCGCCGCTCTTCAGCTTGACGCCCTTTATCTTGCCGTTTTCCCTTATAATGTCCACTACGCGCCGATTTACCTTCAACTCCGCCCCCTTCGCTATCGCAAGCTGGGCAAGCCAGCTGTCGAAAACCTTCCTTTCAAGGACCCATCCGCTGGTCTCCTTTGACTCCCAAATGAGCTCCCTACCGTTCGGGGCCACGACCTTCGCGCCCTTTACTTCCGTAGAATACACCGAGCGGGGCAACTCAAGGCCCTGCTCAATGACCTCGCGCGCCCCAAGCCCCTCGCCGCAGCGGACTGGATTTCCTATGGACTTCCTCTTGTCAAGCATGAGCACCGAAAGCCCCTGCTGCGCCGCGTGGCGCGCCACCGTAGAGCCCGCGGGCCCTGCGCCTATGATTATGACATCGTAATCATTTCCCATGAAAATCGCCTAAAGACCGTATTTTTTCCTTGCCTCTGCCGGCAGCTTCCCTGGCTCCTTTACCTTCGGGAACATCTCTATGGCGTTGGCAGGGCACGTTTTGACGCAAAGCCCGCAGTCTATGCATTTTTCCGGATAAACCTTCATCCTTTCGCCGACATACTCTATCGCGTTTACGGGGCATACGGACGAGCATCCGACGCACTTTATGCAGCTCTCGTGCTCTATTATTATCATTGGATGACCTGGATTGGCTATATTTCCAATTCTTTTAAAAAGGTATCCCAATAATAAAAGTTTAAAACCTATTCACTGAGAAGGTGTCCGCATGTATAGCATCATCAAGGCAGAAGAGAAAATCAGGGTAAGCCCGGCGCTTGCGAAAAGGGACATAAACGATGCCATAAAGGAAGTGCTGAAGGAGAAGTACGAAGGCAGGCTGATGAAGGATATAGGCCTTATTGTCAAGATAATGTCGGCGGAGCCGAAGAGCAGGGGCGTCGTGGTCTCGGGAGACCCGAACATCTATTTCACCACGGAATTCGAGATGGCCGCGTTCAATGTTGAAGTCAACGAGGTATTTCGCGGCGTGATAAAGGACGTGATGGACTTCGGGGCTTTCGTTGTCATAGGCCCAATAGAGGCGCTTCTCCACATATCCCAGATATCCAAGGAGAAATTCAGCATAAACAAGAAGGACAGGATACTGGAGGGCATAAGCGGAAAGAAGCTGAAAAAAGGGGATATTATATTCGCAAAGGCCTCAACCGTAAGCATGAAGGGCGCTGCCTCAAACATCAAGATAAGCCTTACCATGAGGGGCGACGGCCTTGGCAAGGACGAATGGATGAAGGAGGCCGGCCCGAAGAAGGAAGAGAAGAAAGAGGAAAAGAAGGAAAAGAAAGGTGAGAAGAAATGAAAGCATGCAAAAGCTGCGGCTTCATCGTGAAAATAAACAACAAATGCCCGGCATGCGGCTCAGATGAGCTTAGCGAGAAGTTTCAGGGCATAGCGATAATATTTGATGCGGAGAAAAGCGAGGTCGCGAAATACCTCGGCAAGAAGGCGCCAGGGGAATACGCGCTGAAGATAGATTGACTGGAAGGTGTTGACATGGGAATGGGAAAGAAGAGCAGGGGGAGGGAGCCTCTTGTCAGGTGCGAAGCCTGCGGAAGAAGGGTCCCAAGGGACAAGACTGTAGACCTTATAAGGGGAAGCAGGTATGACATCGGAGACCAGAAGGATGTCATAATGGACACCGGCATAAGGAGGATGTATTACTGCATAAGCTGCGGCAAGCACAGGAAAATCTTCGAGATAAAGAAGAACCAGGCGCTGCGGAAAAAGGAAAGAAAGGAAGGGGGCTACTGAATGGAACGCCAAAGGCTTCCCCCTGACACGTTTTTTTACGAGCTGGGGAGCCTGCCCCTTATCATCGTAAAATGCAGGCGCGGATACATAGCAACGAGCTACATAAGCAGGGACATGGCGGAAAAGGTCGGAGACATTGCCGGCTTTGTGAAGGGCGTGAAAACGCTTGACGAGTTCATGAAGGCAAAGCTAAAGGAAGTCACCACCTGGGGCGACAATGCCGGCCTCAGGAGCGGCATGACCGTGAAAAGGGCAATAGAGATGCTGAATACCGAGGAAAAGGAGTAGCGTCACTGGCCAAACCTTTTGAAGTCCGGCGCGTTAGTCATCAGTTTGATGAACTCAGTCATTATGTTGGGCAGGCGGACTTGCCTCTGCCTTTCGAATTCCACCTTCTCCTTGCAGCCGCTGACATAGCTGCTTTCGGTGCTGCCGGATGATATGGGCGTCGGTATCTTGTCCAAAATGCTTTGGATTGACAAGAACACGCTCGGGTATATTTTCTTCTTGCAATAGCTTTCGTCGAGCGCGTTGACCGCAAGGTCCTCCACGCAGTCATTGTACATGTTGACCTCGTGGTTCAGCCCTATCCAGTGCGAGGTTGAGCTTAGAAGGCTTGGGCTTACCAAATCCTTTATCATTTCACACTGCGCCATGGCGTCGTCAGCTTCGCCGAACGCCCCATAATAATGCGATTTTTTCAGCAGGCACTCTGACTGGAAATGCGCAGACGGGTATTTATTCACATTCATGCAGTCCTCTTTTATGGCGTCAGAATAAATGTTGACGCATCCGGGGAAAAACGCCATTGAGGCAAAAAGGAGCATTATGGGCAAGAATAGAAGGAGCTTCATGCCCTCATCCCCACCCTCTTCTCGACTATGCTCACTATGTCAGACGGGTTGTGGCCCGCCTTTATAAGCCTGGTGTGGCCCCTTATGCCCTTGCTCGTAAACACCGTCGATATCAGCCCAAGCGCCTCAAGCTCGTTTATGTATTCCCTGTACCATCTTGCGCTCTTTGGCGAATTTCCTATCTTCTTGGCTATCTTGGTGTATTGGTCATAAACGTCGCCGGAAAACAGGTAGGTGTCGTCCCCCTCTGTGAGTTTCTGCTTGTTCATGAGCGTCATTTTTGCTATAGTGTACAAAACAACCTGGTGGTTTATCGGAAGGGTGGATATGCCCTCTGCCGCAAAATCGTATTCAACAAGGTTGCGCGCGTCATTGACGTGCTTTTCCTCCACGGTGGAGGCGCCCTGCGACTGCGCCACGTCCCCGGCCTTGACCAAAAGCTTGAGCGCATACCTGGCGTCGCCGTTGTCGGTCGCCGTTATCGCCGATATCAGGCCCAATGCCGCGTCGGACACTGTCCCCTTCTCAAAGCCCTGCTCCACCCTCTGGCTCAGGATATTTTTGAGCTGGGAAGCGTCGTATGGCGGGAAAATGACCTCATTCTCGTAAAGGCTGCTCTTGCTCCTTGTGTCCAGCCCGTTCTTGAACGTGAGCCTGTTGGAAACGCCGACCATTGTCAGGCTCCCTACCTTGGTCTCGTCGTTGCATCTTGTGAACATGTAAACAAGGTCGCTAAGGTCCTTTATCATGTCCAGCTCGTCCAAAACCACGACGATGTGCGACCCTTTTGACATTTTTTCGACCAGCTTCTCATATATATAGGATATGCCGTATCCGGACTTCTCAAGCTCCGGGAAATGCGGCTTCATCAGCTTCTGCAGTATCCTGTACCTTGAGTCGTCTATCCTGCAGTTCAGGTATACCATCTCAGTCGGGATGCCCGACTTCTGCGCCGTCCTGTTGAATTGGTTCATGACGTACTTTATGGACGCCGTTTTCCCGGTTCCGGTGTTTCCGTAAAGAAACAGGTTCCTGGGCTTCTGGCCCTTAAGCGCCGGAGCCAGCGTGTTCATTATGTCCTTTAGCTGGCTTTCCCTGAACAAAATGACCTCGGGAACGTAATGGGGCGACAAAACGGTAAGATTGGAGAAAATGGAGCTCTTGCCTAATATCTCCTCAAAAGTCGCTACCATGGAAATGTATTTGCCCAGCATAATATTTTTAAACTGGACGTATAAAGGTTTAAAACAGCTAAGAAACATATGAAAAAAGGTGAATTAAATGGGCATTATGGACAAAGTGTTTGGCAAGAAAGATGAAGGCGACGGAAAAGAGAACCTTGATGAACTGCTTTCAGGAGCAACGCAGGATGTCGGAGACGCGGTGAACCCGCCAGCAAAGATGTATATCAAGAAGAAGGAGCTGAGGAACGACGGGGATGTTGAGCTTATAGCAAAGGAGCTTCAGCAGGGAAACATTATGATTATAGACATAACCCCCCTTGCGAACCAGCCCAACAGGCTTAAGACCATGATTGAGAAGGTAAAGCAGATTGGCGGAAAGCTCAACGGGGACCTTGCGGCGCTCACGGACAAGCTGATAATAGCGACTCCTACCGCAATAAAGATAGTGAAGTCAAAGAAGGCGGAGTAATCTCCGCAAATCTTTATTTTTGCCATTCAAACAGCGGAAAATATGATTTCTATGAGAATGGCTGCATTGGTTTCGGTTTTTTGCATTGCCCTTCTGTCAGGATGCATAGTGGCGGATTCCATTGTTGGATGCTGGACGCAGACAACAAGCTTTTTGGGATTGAAGAGCAGCATGCAGTTCAAGGGTGACGGGACGTTTGTCCTGCACGCCGTGCTCAGCGATTCCACAGGGACGTGGAAACGGATAAACGGCACCGCGATAGAGCTCAACTTTTACGACAATTCATTGCTAAGGGACGCTGTCGCAACATACGACGAAACAGAGAAAACGCTGGAACTGAACAGCGTGAAATTCATAAAGGCAGAATGCGGATAATTCACTTTTTCACTGACTTGGACTGCATCTCAGCCACCATCTTCGCAAGCTCCTTTTCCCCTGCAAGGTCATAAAGGAACCTTGCCGCGTGGTAATACTGCCTTTCAAGCATTTTTTCCGCCATGAGGACAAAATCGTCCTTTGTGGCGCCTGATTTTGCTAGGCTTTTTTCAGCTTCCTTGAGCGGCATGCCTGTCATAAGCCCAACGAACCCAAAATTCATGTCATCATGTGCCTTTGCGTAGCACCGCAGCGCCTCCTTGAGGCACCTCGTGTCCCCGCTTGAGTCTGCCATTGCAACATAGTCGTCGCCGGCCCTTTTCCACGCCGATTTTGCCAATTCGCCTTGCCCGGCGTTTTCATACGATTCGGCCGCATTTTCGTACAGCGAAACCGCAACCTTTCCCTTTTTCCTTTCCTGGCTTGCGGACCCTGCCGAAGCCGGCTTATTGCCAATTGTTTCGGCCTGCCCGATGTAGCTGTCCCCCGCCTGTTTCCATGCGCCGCTTGCGCTTGAATCGTCGCCTGCCTTGGAGTATGCCTCTGCGGCAGATGCAAAATCCCCTGACGCCATGCACTCGTCCCCGAAAAAGCGGTATGACTCCGTCCGTATTGTGCCCAGGTTGGCAATCGTGTCCTTGGGCAGGTGCGGGGATTTCCTTGAAAGAAGCCTTTCCAGGAACAGTATCCTGTCGTAATGGGACTTTTCCTCGAGCTTTTTGCGCATCTCTTCCAGGCTCAGGCCCTTCTTTATGTCCTCTTCAATCGGGTCTTTCCCAAGAATGAGCTTTTCCCTTGGCTTGTGCTGTTTTTCCTCTTCAGAAGCGAGCGTCTCGTAAACTGTGTGCCTCATGAGCGCGTCAGGATTCCGATGCCGGCGCAAGGTAGTACCTTATGAATGCGCCCTCAAGGTTGAACTCGAGCCTGAGCGGCTTCTCCGTCTCCATGAATATGGTGACTATGTCGCTCTTCCTCGTGGCCTTGAGTATGTCGGAGAGGTATTGCGTCGGGTAGAGCGCCCTTGCGCCGCTTTCCGCCGTTATCTCCATTATTTCCTCGCCGTCAACCTTGAAGTCCTCCTTGATTTCCCCGGTCTCGCTCTTGATGTCTATTGAGACCCTGTCGGGCTCGACGATGAACTTCACGTAGTTGGACACTATGCTTGTGTCGTCAACGATTTCCTTGAGCGTGTCGGCGGAGAGCTTGAATGAATTGCTGTATTCGATGGGCGGCTCCTTGCTCACGCCCTCTGTGAGGTCAAGCAGCGGCATCCTGAATTCCCTTTTTGACTTTTCCGTTTCAAACGTCAGCACCAGCTTTCCCTTTTCAACGCCTATCCTTATCTGCTCGTTGGCCTTTGCCCTCCTGAGAATCTTCTTGGCATAGTCTATGTCCAGGCCTACGGAAAGGGGCTCGTCCACCTCATACTCCAGGAACGTCTCCTTCGGCAGCCTGAATATTATCATTGATATCTGGCTCGGGTCCATTGCTATGAGGCTTATCTGGTCCTTGCCTATCTTGAAAACGCCTTCATCTATGATGTTCCAAACTGCCTCCATGGCCTTTGCGAAACCGCGGGCAGAAGGATAGAGCAAATTCATTGACATTCACCTTTTAGCATATTCCATAGTCATGTTTAAATAGCTTTGCCGCACCGTCTGCGGAACGGCTATTGGAGGCCGCCGCTGGCGTAGTGCAGGGCATATGCGATGTTTTTGTCGGTCTGGCCAAAAGCGCCTATGCTGGCATCCGTAAAAGCCTGCTGCACCGGTATGTAGCAAATGGGGCGTACGCTTGGCGCAGGATGATTCTGTCTCATGTACATATACTCCTCAACAAAAATGCCACATGTTCCGTTTCCGGATTCCTTGATGACCTTTAGCGTCTCTATTGAGGCTCTGAAGGCCTGCGCCGCAAGTACCAGGTCTCCCTTGTCCATATAGACCATGCCCTTAAGCAGAATGACCTCCGGCGAGATTCCGCAGGAATAGATGGCTTCACCCAGGTTCTTGAGCGCTGCCTCCATATCCATGGATGAGGCGCATTTTATTGCCTTCCGTATCAGCGTCCCGCGCCTTTCATCCAGCGTCGGCTCGGGCTTCATAAGATGGTATTTCCTGAGCAATGTCGCGATTTTCCCTTCCCTTGCCGTCGCCTGGGGCTTCGGAATCGCCTGACTGCCAAGGGTGGGTTGTGCTAGTTCCATAATGGTCTTTTTTGGGCTGGAAGGATTTTTAAATCAGTGATAAAAGCCCCTAGTGGAGTTTGAATGATCCTTTTTCTTTAGAAAAGAAAAAGTCTTCACCCCAAAAGAAACTACTTTAGGCGCTGTTGCGCCCTAAATGCTTTCTTTTTCCCCAAGTGCTTTTTCTTAGCAAAGAAAAAGGACTTAGCCCCGAGTGGAGTTTGAATCCACGGCCTTTCGATTACCAATCGAACGCTCTACCAGGCTGAGCTATCGGGGCCTAAGCCGATGCTTTTCCAATTTGCTGCAAAAGACTTTTAAATGTGCCAATGCTTGCTCAGTCTTGCCCCACTGTTACCAAATCAAGTATCCCTCTTTCAGGATTATAATATACATAGACTGCGAACTGGCGGTTTACATGGCTGAACTTCTCCTGTTCAGCGTCAAAATTACAGCCTTCTGCATCCTTATACATCCTTTTCAACCTTCCTACAGTCGTTTTCACAGTCACGCTTTCCCATTCAGGATGCTGGAAATCAAAATCCTTAATCCTTTGGCTCCTGAGATAGGTGACAATCGCGGAATCCTCCAACGACTGGTCATGCGCGTCAAGAAGGATGCCCCCTATCTTCTTTGACTCTATGTCGCCATTTGGCCATTCAAGGATATCATCGCTTTCAATGGCAACAACGCGCTTGGATTTGGGCCTGCTTGCCAAAACGTCCTTTGAAGCAAAAGGTTTTACTGCATTTTTGGGCTCGCCCTTATTGAGTGTCGCAAGCTTTTCGTTCATAGCTTTCCCTCCTTAACCTGCTGAACCTTATTTATTGTTCTATCCAATGAATTTTCAAGGTAATCAAGTCTGCTAAATTTTGTAATATCATACCTATCAACCCATAGGTATTCAGAATATTTTCCATTCTGTCTGAATTGCACATCTCGAAATGAAGTTTCCATAAGGAATGGGTAATAGTGCCACCATATTTTACTTTCCAAATCAAGCCAAATATAGTTGGTATATGACTGAAGTATTTCTCCATCGAGTCCAATATGATGTTTTACCGCCTCAACAGCATTCTGTTCAGAAGACTTTCCTGTGTAAGGATGTCTTGTTACAAAATCCCAATCCCCAGGGCAATAGTCATAATCTTTTCTGAATTTCAAGACAAGATACTTACCTTTATTTCTACAAATGATGAGAGTCATATCTTGAACAGAATAATCGAGAACGTTTTCAGGCAAACGAATGCTTTGTTGTCTGTGTAATTCATTTACAAATTCATGTTTAAGTTTATCTTCTTCAGATTTTGTTAATTGTGTGCCTATTATTTCCCTAACCTTAGTAATAACTTCTTCGGATAGCTTTTTCTTTTTTCTCAGAAAGGCATCTAATTTTCCGGGCTTGCTTGCATTGATTATGGACGCCTTCTGTAACTCAGACATGGTTATAATTTGTGTTGGAAGGGGTTTTAAACACCGGCTATCCGGCCCTTTATCCCGTCCAATGCCTCCTTAATCCTCTGCCAGTGCGAGCCATGCCAGTAAACCTTGTTGCATGAGGAACATGCCAGGAAATCGTCGAACTTGTCAAGGATCGCGTCAGGGGCCTTGCCGCGGACCTCCTCCTTTGAGGCCTTTTTCAGCTCGCCGTTGCACGACGTGCAGATTGTCTCCGGAAAAATATCCTTGACCCCAGCTCCGGAAAGCGCCTTGATGAGTTTTTCCTCGTGCTTGTCCCAGACAGGAAGAAGTATCGATTTGGCGCCGTCCTTTGCGCAGCGCAAAGCCAGCTCCTTGTCTGACGTCAATACAATTGAGCCTGATTTGAGCGCCTCTGCTATTATCTCGCTGTCAGAGCCCCATTTCTTATAGACTGCAACGAAGCCGCACAGCCTGAGCCAGACTGCGACGTCGTTGAGCATCTCGTCGACAACAAAGGCTGGTTTCATGAGCGAAAATCAGTTCGGGAGGTTTATCTTCACGTATACGTTCTCCGGCACCTTTATCCTGAGTATCTGGCGGATTGACTTTTCGTCGCCCTCTATCTCGATTATCCTCTTGGATATCCTCTTGTGCCAGTGCTCGTATGTGTCGCTGCCGTCCCCGCAAGGGGTCCTCCTGCACGTCACTGAGAGCTTCTTTGTGGGAAGTGGTATTGGTCCCTTCACCTTCATGCCCAGGGCCGTGGAAATCGTCCTAAGCTGGTTCACGACATAGTCTATGCTCTCCGCCTTGTCGGATTCCAGGTTTATTCTTGCCTTGGACATTCAAACACCATGTATAAATTAAAAAAGAAGGCTTACATTGCCTTCTTCTTGACATCCAGCACTACGCCGGCCGCGACGGTCATGTTCATGTCCCTTATCGCGAACCTTCCAAGCGCCGGGAAGTCGCCGTACTTCTCTATCACTGTCGGCTTCAGGACCTTTACCCTGATGACCGCAGACTCTCCTGTCTTTACGAAGTCGGCCTTTCCGGTCGATTGTCCGGTCTTCGGGTCCTTCTTGTCAATGATTTCAAGAATCTTGCCCGGGAAATGCGTCTCGTGTATGTGGAAAACAGGCGTGTATCCAACCGGCATTGCGGTCGGGTGGCTTATGACCACTATCTGCGCCGTGAACTCGTCCGCGACTGTCGGCGGGTTGTCCACCGGCCCTGCGACGTCGCCCCTCTTGATGTCTCCCTTCTCTATGCCCTTGAGGTTGAACCCGATGTTGTCTCCGGGCCCGGCTTCCTGGATTTCCTGGTGGTGCATCTCTATCTTTTTCACTTCACCGATTTTGTTGCTGGGCATTATGACCAGCTTCATGCCGAGCTTCATGACTCCAGAGTCGACCTTTCCTACAGGCACTGCGCCGTATCCGGTTATGGTATAAACATCCTGGATAGGCACCCTGAGCGGCTTGTTTGTCGGCTTTGCCGGAACGGTAAGCTCGTCGAGCTGCTCGAACAGCGTCTTTCCCGTGTACCACGGCATGTTTTTGCTCTTGTTCTTCAGGTTGTCCCCGTTGTATGCTGAAGTCGGGATGAACGCGACCTTTGCCGGGTCGTATCCGATGCCCTTAAGCAGCGCTGAAACCTCGACCTTCATCTTGTTGTAAGCGTCCTGCGAGTAGTTCACAGCGTCCATCTTTGACAGAAGGACGATGAACTGGCTGATTCCAAGCACCTTTGCAAGGAACGTGTGCTCCTTTGTCTGCGGCTGTATGCCGTCCTTCGTCGAAATGAGAAGCACGGCCGCATCTGCCTGCGACGCCCCGCTGATCATGTTTTTGATGAAGTCCCTGTGCCCCGGAGCGTCGATGACCGTGAAGTAATACTTCGCCGTCTCGAAGTCCTGGTGGGATATTTCAATTGTAACTCCCCTTTCCCTTTCCTCCTTAAGGGAGTCCATGACGAAAGCGAACTCAAAGGTCGCCTTTCCGAGCTTGTCGGCCTCTTCCTTTAGCTTCTTTATCGCCTGCTCAGAGACCTTCCCTGTATCATAAAGGATCCTTCCCACTGTCGTCGACTTTCCTGCGTCGACGTGCCCTATAAAGACTACGTTCAAGTGTTCTTTTTTTGCCATATGTAGCACCTCATAATCGTTTTTAACAAAGGCTTTTGATGATAAAGGTTTTTAAAGCCTTTACTCCTCCGCCTCTTCCTCCCCCAGCTCGAGCCTCTCAAACATCGAAATAGGCACCTTGAAGTCGTCGTAGGACTTTGCCTTTCCGGATTTGACCGAAAGCTCCCTCGCGAGCACCCAGAAAAAGAGCGCAAGGCTCTTCCTCCCCTTGTTGTTCATCGGAACAGGCACTGTTATGCCCTGGAGCACGTTGTCAGTGTCCACCAATCCGATTACAGTTATGCCCATTGCGTTTGCTTCCTTCACGGCCTGCCTTTCAGCCCTTGGGTCTGTCACCACAACTATCCTCGGCTCCATGAAATGGCTGGATTTCACGTTGGTCAGCGTTCCGGGTATGAAACGTTTTTCTATGACGCTGATGTCCCCAAGAAGGGACTTCAGCTTGTTGGCCGCGTTCGCCGTGTACACCCTCGTTGCCACGACAAGCACGTCCTTGGGCTCGAAATCCTTTATGGTTTTCATGGCCGCCCTTATGCCGGCGTCTATCTTCTGGACGTCTATTATGAAAATACCGTCCTTCCTCTTCTTGAACACGAAGCGTTTCGCGTCCCCGGTCCTCAGCTTGGTCCCGATATGTATTCCGGACTCCAGGTATGTGTCGCTGGAAACCAGCAGGTTTGCGTTTTGTTCCTTTTCCCCTTCCATTCCAATCACCATTAACTTCAAATGGGGCCGCCGAGATTTGAACTCGGATCACGAGCACCCCAAGCTCGCAGGCTAACCAGGTTACCCCACGGCCCCGCGCGCATCAGTTCCTCCTGAACTGCACGGCCTCCTTGGCCACGTCTGTGTAGCTGAGGAACATTCTCCTGCAGCAGGCCCTGTCCATGCCAAGGGAATTCAGGACCTTCTTCGGGTCCTCCCCCGCATCGGTCTTGTCCTTGTATGCCTTGTAGTCCTGGCCTATGACCTTTCCGCACGTAAAGCACCTGACGGGAAATTCCATGACATCACCTGTATGATTTCTGGTATCTTGCCCTTGCCTTGGGCCCCCTGCACTTCTTCTGCTCCACCCTTCTGGTGTCGCTCACTATCATTGCCCTTCCGCCGTGCTCGACAAGCGCCCTTTCCAGCGATTCGTCGCTGAAATGCTCGACAAGCCCGCTTCCGAGCGCGGTCCTCAATGCCTGGACCTGGCCGGATGCGCCGCCTCCGCGGACATCGGCGTCTATGTCCAGCTTTTCTATCCTGGGCCCCGCTATTGCGAGGACCTCCTGTATCATCTGCTTGTGGTATTTGTTCGGCAACGTTGCCAGCAGCATGCCATTGACCCTTATGTGGCCCTTGCCGTCCTTTATGAAGACCCTTGCTATCGCCCTTTTCCTTTTTCCGCTTGACATGGTTATTTTTTCCCTTTTTGCCTTCCTTGCCTTGGGCGCGATGTGGACCTTCTTCGGCTCGTCCTTTGCCTCTTCCTCCTTTTTCGGCTTCTTTTCCTTTTTTGCTGCCATGAGCATCACTGCCTCCATCCGAGCTGCTTGCAAAGGTCGCCAATCACCATGTATTTCACAAGGTTCCTCGGCTTTGCCTTTTCCATGCCCTCGAAGTCCTTTATTGCCTCTGGGTTGCCTATGAAAACCCTAAGCCTCCTGAACGCATCCTTGCCCCTTGTTGTTTTCCATGGGAGCATGCCCCTTATGAGCCTTCTCACAAAAAGGCTCGGCACGTTCGGGAACTTCGGGCTCTTCTCCGGGTTCTGCTTGTTCTGCATGTTCCTCTTTGTCACGTAATCCTCTATGAGCGCGCTCTTCCTACCTGTTATGATTGCCTTTTCGGCGTTTACCACAATGACGTTTTCGCCGTCCAGGATTTTCTTGGCAACAACGCTTGCCATCCTTCCGACGATAAGGCCTTCTGCGTTTATGTTCATGTTGCGCACCTCAGCTTATTATGATCATGTCCTTGACCTTGTCCTTGCTGGACTCGTAAAGCTCCCCTATCGAAATCGCCTTCCCGCCTGCGCTTGATATGCTGTCCGATGCGGACCTGCTGAACCTGTATGCCGCGACAACGACCGGCTTGTCAAGGTCTCCCGCCCCAAGGACCTTTCCTGGCACTATTACCGTTATCCCTTCCTTGGCGTACCTTGCTATCTTGGAGACGTTGACCTCAATCTTCGCCCTTCTTGGCTTGTTGAGGAGCTCGCTCACCCTTTTCCAGATGGCCTTCTTGTCGCTTTTCAGCTTTACTATCAGTTCCGTGAGATTTTTGTCTTCAGGGTTTGGCTTCATCTTTGCACCTTCGCCTTTCGGCTCGCCCCGTGTTAAGGGACTCTAAATCCTACACGTTAGTTTTCAGAAGAGTTTTTAAAGATTGGTGTTTTGCAGGCGTCGCGCTCAGCATCATTTCCGTCATTGTACTTGAGCTTGCAGGGGAATAGGGCAAACGTCAAGGCTTCAAAAGTTTTCTGAGCTCCGGCATTTTGGTCATCTCATATGGCAGAAAACCCTTCGTTCCCTCCTGCGGCAGATACCCTACGGTTTTGCTCGCCCCCATTTTTACCAGGAATTTACAAAGCCCAAGGCAGTTGATAGACGCAGCGTGGTGAAGCGGGGTATAGCCGTAACTACATTTCAGATTCAATTTAGCCCCCATCCTTATCAGGCGTTTGCAGATTTTTATAACATCCTGCTCATGGCGGGGAGGGGTATAATGATGCGCCGGGGTTTTCGCCTGTTGATTAGGGTCGTCCCACCAAGTATCATTAGACCAAGCACACTTTTCAGCGTTATACTCTAACAATGTTATCGCCCATTCAAGGGGGGTCTGGCCATGGATATCGGCGTTTACGTCTATCTTTTTCCTTTTTGCCAGGAAGTTAAGGTTTTCAATTATGTTACCTCTCCTATCAAGCTGTTCCAGAAGGAGACTGAATACTTCAACCCTGCCCCAGTATCCGGCTGTTTCGAGCATGTCGATGTCCACATGCGCCCCGTTTTCAATCAGGAGTTTGCAGATTTCAGCGCTTCCGGACCTTATTGCTCCGCCTAATGGAGGAATACCGCCACAATAATGATTTTTTGCGTTCACGTTCGCTCCGGCCGCTATCAGAAGCCTGCACATTCCAAGGTGGCCTTTTTCCGTGGCAACCATGAGCGGGGTGGTGCCGCCGTCGCTGGCTGCGTCCACTTTTGCTCCGGCTGCCATCAGAAGGTTGCATATCCCTTCATAGCAGTATGCGTTTTCTGGAATTTCCCTGGAGCCGGAACAGTCATCAAAACTATACGGACCCAGAGGATTATACATCCGCCAGTGGCCTGGGCCATCGTCAGACGCCAGCGACTCGTCCCAATTTGCCCAGTTGGCTGGCTTATACCTAGCCACCACGTGAAGCGGCGTCTCGCCATACTCAGCCGTCGCGTGCACGTTAGCGCCTTTTTCCAACCAGGACTTGGCCTGCAGAAGATTGCCGTTTTCCACAGAGGCAAAAAGTTGGGCATCCAGCCGGTTCTGCTCTTTTGCAGATCTTACGGATTTGGGGTGGGTTTTAACCTGCACAGACCCTGTATCAGTAGATTGATTTGCAGAGCCGCCTGAACTGTAGTAGGGGCCTGCATAGGCTGAACCCGCAAGCATGGCCCAAACCAGTGCATGCGCTGCAAATGTTCTTATGATGTTGCAATGGCTTCTTGCTGCAGTATTGCTCCTCGGAATTTCAGCATCAAAAAGCGGCGTTATGTTTTTCTTTGAAAAGGCAGTCTGGCCTGGAAGGTTCCGTACCCTGGTTTCATGATACTTTTGTATCATATTATGGCTATATATGGAAAGCTGTTTAAACATTGCGTTTTGCTTTTTAAAGCCGGTTTTGTCATCGCCTGGTTTCGTCGGAGGCCTCGCGCCCCAGGACGTCCGCGGCATCCTTGTACTCGTTTTTCTCTGCCCACATCAGCGCGGTCATTCCCCTTGAATCCGCAAGCGTAACGTCCGCCCCTTTCTCAATCAGGTATATGCAGATGGTGTCGTAGCCGTTCCTTGCGGCCCACATCAGCGCGGTCATCCCGGACCTGCTCCTTGCATTGATGTTGGCGCCGCCCTCGAAGATAAGCATGCAGTTGAAGGTGTGGCCTTTATGCGAGGCCCACATCAGCTCTGTCATGCCGTATGCGTCCGTTGCATTCACGTCAGCGCCCTTCTGTATCAGCAGCTCGCATATGTCCGTTGCATGTTTGCCCTCAACCGTGTTTATGAGCATCAGCGGCGTCCTGCCCTTATCGTCCCTTGCGTTGACGTCAGCGCCTTTTTTGAGCAGGTGCTTGGTTTTCCGCAGGTTGCCGTCTAGCACCGCCTCAATCAGCCTGCTGTTCAGCCGGTTGAACTTCCTCAGCCTTTTCTCGTCCGCAGGCGCTATTTTTGAAAACGCGTTTTGCGCTGGAGCGGCCTTAGCAGCCTTGGAGGGCCATAATGCCAAATGCATGCGTTTGGTATTCTTAAAAGGTGTTAAAAAGGCGTTGGAAATGGCATTTAAATAAGCCCAATCTTTTTAACCCGGACGCCGCAATAACCGGCTATGGCGAATATAGCGCTGACGGCCGTGAAGCCGTTCGAAAAAAATGATGCTGCGCAGATAAGGCGCTGGCAGGCCCGCCGCGTGAACATGGTCAATATGATGGGGCGGTATGTTCCGCCGCAGCTTAAATCGGAGTTTGCGCAAAAAAGGAAGGAGATAAAACTTGACGCAAAAGCCGAAATGCTCGGTACATACAAGGAATATGTCCAGAACTCAATAGCGTCCACGTGCCTTTTCCTTTATGGAAAGGGCTGGCTGGACAAGGCAAGGCAGGTTGCAAACAAGATGGACTGGGAAAGGATTAAGGCGGACGCAGACACTATTTCAGATATTAGGGAAGGGATGAAAGGCGAGGCGCTTTCGAAGGGGTATGTGGCAGCCGTTGCCGCGCTTGCCGACGTGATGGAGCAGGAAACTGGGGTTGACAGGAAGGCTCTTCTTGCGCTTGCGATGCAGGAGACGCGCGGAAACCACAACTGGTACAACCCGAAAACCGGAAATTTGGGCATAATGCAGCTGACAGGCTCAAGCCCGCTGTTTACCTATGTGTCGGCGGAAAGGCCGGATAGGGTCAGGGAGATTGAATTGAGAAACGTCATGAGGCGCGTTTTGCCTGAAAAGCGGGACTTCGGCAAGGCAAGGGCCATGATGTCCGCATTGTATTATAGCATAAGGCGGATTGACAGAAAGCAGGGGGACCTTGCGATGAACATGCTTGCAGGCGCATTGACATATGGCTACAAGTACTGCGTGAACTCCAAAACTGACGTCAAGTATCCGGCAGATGAAAAGCCGGCCGCGATTGGCATCCATTTAGAATCGGTCAAGGACTACAACGGCACCCGGATAAAGGGGCATTACGCCGATTCGGTGTTTGAATTCCATGCCCAATTCGGCATGGCCTTTGCGCAGAAAACAAAGGACGAGAGGCTCGCCGTTGTGCCGAAAAAGGGAATTCAGCGCCTTGAATAATAGCTGCATATTCTTCTAAGCTTGCATATGCCGCACAGCGGCTTGATTGGTCTGCATATCGTCTGTCCGTATGAGACAAAGGAGATGTTGACCTTTTTCCAGAGCCTTTTCGGGAATATCTTTTTCAGCTTCATCTCCGTCTGTTCCGGCCTTTTTGTCTTAACGATGCCAAGCCTGTTTGAAATCCTATGCAAATGGACGTCAACGCCTATCGCGTCCCTGCTGAACGCTACTGCAAGCACGACGTTGGCCGTCTTCCTTCCAACTCCCGGCAGTTTCATCAGTGACTCCAGCGTTTTCGGCACGCCATCTTTCAAAACATGGCGCGCTATGCCTATTACGCGCCCTGCCTTTTGCCTGAAGAACGCAACGCCGTAGATGAGTTTCCTGACTTTCGGAATAGGCGCCCTTGAAAGCGCCTTCGCATTCCTGTATTCAGAAAACAGCCTTTGCGCCGCCTTCATCGTCGCCTCGTCCCTTGTCCTTGACGAGAGCATTGTGAATACCAAAATCCTGAACGGGTCGCTTCCCGTAACTTTACTGATATCAAAAACCGGCGCATGCCTTCTTCTGGTTTCGCCCCGCATGATGCCGAGCATCGAAGAAAGATTCATGCCTTTGTAAGATTCCAAACCGCGTCGCCCATGTGGTGGATGTTCTTTATGGCCTTTCCCTTGCCCATCGCGTTTATCTCGTCGGATGAAAAAAGCGCTATGCCTATGCAGATGGCGATGTTGTTGTCCTCGCTCCTGACGACAACGGCGGCATCCTTGCCGAACTTGTCCATTTTCCTTATGCCGGGCCTCATGACATCGGCTCCGGAAACAAGGAATTTCAGCGCGCCCTTGTCCACGTATACGGACGAAAGCCTTTCCGCGCTGGAAAGGGTCTCAATCCACCTTCCATCATGCTCAAAGAAAATCGGCTTGTCGGAACAAAGAAGAAGCCTTGTTTTCTCAACCTCGGCTATGCAAGGCCTTTGGCACGCGCTCAGGTCAAAGCCCGCCTTTGCCGAGAACTCCCTTATGCCCTTGTTTGAAAGAAATTCGGTTATCTTCAGCGCCATGCCCAATATTCCGATGCAAGCGTTTAATTAGGTTTTGATGCGCGCCTATGGATGCATGTCGCGGGCCCTTTCGCCTGCCGCCAGCGCAGATACCCTGTACTTGTCGTCCTTGGTCCTGCTGTGCAATATTAGGTATATTGCCTCTGCAACATCAGGCCTCTCCAACAGTTGGGCCTTCCTTGCAAGGAACTCTATCCTTTGCAGACAGTGGGGGTCTTTTGTTTCATCGTGCAGCCGCGCCAAAAGTTCGGCTGCGGAGGTAAGATTGTGCCCGTGTCCGTCGCGCTCGTGGAACTCCGCGAGGCGCGCTCTCACCCGTACGGGGTGTATTGAAACAACATTTCCTTCTGTTTTTGCTGCAAATGTACTGTTCATATAATCACTTATGTGTATGAACATGTTTAAAAGCGTTTCTGTTCGCCCAATGCCCCGTCCATACGATTATAGAGATGGAAACGTTCATTTGAAAGGTTTAAAAGGCTGACGGCAAACACAGGGACATGGACGCATTCAGGATTGCCGTCAAGTCCTTCATTGTCAACAAGGACAATGAGGTCCTCCTTGTCAGGAGAAGGGACAACGACCCGCACAAGCCGGGCGTCTGGGAGGTTCCAGGCGGCAGGCTGGAGCTTGGCGAAAACCCCTTTGAGGGCTTGAAAAGGGAAACGGTTGAGGAAACGGGCATCGGCATAGACATTCTCAACCCGCTCAAGATACACCATTTCACAAGGGATGACGGGCAGAAGATAACAATGATAACATTCCTTTGCAGGCCGAATTCGCACTCTGTTTCAATCAGCAATGAGCACACCCATCACGAGTGGGTCCATCTGGACAAGGCTGAATCAAAAATATGCAAAGAATTCCAGGAGGAAATAAGCATAATAAGGAAATATTTCGTCAAAACAAAGTGACGCGCACCGAGATTTAAAACCGTTTCCTTAAACATAGGGCTATGGACAAGCGGTTCGCGGAACTCATCCTTGACGCGAAGGCAGACAAGGAGAAGGAGGCTAAGGCAAAGCTTGCGGAGTTCGTGAAAAACGCAGAGCTTGACGCCGACGGCAAGTTCGTTGAGCTGTGCTTCTGCATCCTTGTCGCGAACACCAACCTTGAAAAAACAAAGTCAGCGTGGGAGAAAATCGGGGATGGATTCCTTTACCTTGACAAAAAAGAAATCAGCAAAAGGCTAAAGAGCCACGGATATAGGTTCTACAACGTCAGGGCGAAATTCATTGTTGAAGCGCGGGACAGGAAGGACGAGATTGAGCGCAGCTTCAGGATTATGAATGATGAAACATTAAGGCAGTGGCTGCACGACAATATTAAGGGCCTTGGATGGAAGGAATCATCGCACTTTTTGAGGAACATGGGATACAGGAATTTTGCCATACTTGACACCCACGTCATTGGGTTTATGCGCAGGCACGGATTAATTGATCATGTCCCAAAAACCTTGTCGTCGAAGAAAACATATTTCGGGCTTGAGAAAACTCTCAAGGATGTTTCAAAGGCGCTGAAAGTCAGCATGGCGGAGCTGGACATGTACATGTTTTACATTGACGCAGGAAAGATGCCGCAGAAATGACTATTTGCCGATGCAAATATCGAAATTTTCCAGGAAAACGTCAAACGTTTCGCGGCCGATGCTTTTTTGCATCGCAACAAGCGCATCAAGCTGTTTCTGGGATATGGGGTTGCGCTCCTGGTATTGGGGGAATTGATGTATTACGGGCGGTATCTCCTTCCATTCCTTTTCCAATATGGCTGGCCTCGCGCCATTTTGGATGAGCAGCAGGCATATCCTGATATGACCTTTCTTGGCCGCATACGTAAGCGCATCGATGTCGGCCGCGTCGACGGCGTTCAGTTTCGCGCCCTTTTCCAGCAGCAGCCTGCATATGCCGATGTGCCCGTTCTGGGCAGCCGCGATGAGCGCGGTCGCATGCACCATATTGTATGGCTCCTTCTCGTTTATGCCGGCGCCTTGCGAAAGCCAATATCTGACTTTCCAGACATTTCCTTTTTCCGCCGCATCAACCAGCCCCTGGGCGGCAGTGTTGCGCGCTTCTGTTCTCTCGGCTTCGTCTTTCTCGAGCTGGGCCTTGCTTTTGCCGAAGAGCTTTTCCTTTGCCTTCGCGAAAGCTTCCTCTATCCTGTGTTTTTGCGCCATCATGGCAATTATGCATGAAATATTTTATAAAAGGCAAGCCTTCGGCTAGGCAAACAAAAATAAAAAAAAACCCGATGAATTAGCTGTTCATATGAAACGCTGGCAGCAAGAGCAAGAAACACAGGTAGTTTAATCTTTTAGTATTTGCCGGCTGAACACCTCGGTTGCCCTTAGTGCTTACACCGCAAACCTATCAAACCCATCTGCTATGGGCAGACTGCTTCCTAGTCTTGGGATGCGCTTCGACCTTAGATGCTTTCAGGTCTTATCGCAGTGAGGCGTGGCTGCCCAGCAATGCCATTACGACAACTGGTCCACCAGAGGCCCCGGGTCCATGTTCCTCTCGTACTAATGGATCCTTACCCTCAAGAAGCGACGCTTCCAGTAGATACTACCGTACTGTCTCGCAACGTACTGAACCCAGCTCATGTGAGTCTTTAATGGATGAACAACCCAACCCTTGGCGGCTCCTGCACCGCCAGGAT
Source organism: Candidatus Micrarchaeia archaeon (assembly GCA_041500405.1). GTDB lineage: Archaea > Micrarchaeota > Micrarchaeia > Anstonellales > J096 > JAPLWW01. Next base: position 20,607 of record JBGQMB010000011.1, read on the forward strand.
GACCCAAGCCGACAGCGATGTACCAAACCGCGGGGTCGATGTGTACTCTCTCCCGCGACGAGCCTGTTACCCCCGGGGTAGCTTGTCTGTCAGAAAGGAGCCCCACTAAGAGGCTACCTTTGTTCGTTAAGCCCTGCTTTCGCACCTGCTTTCCACGCTTTTAGGAAAACAGTCAGGCCGGCATATGTCTTTAACCCTCTCCAGCGGATTTCTGACCCGCCTGAGCCGACCATTGGGCACTCATGTTTCTTTTTCGTGAGTGTACCGCCCCAGCCAAACTATCCACCAGATGATGTCCCCGTTAGGGTAAGCCGTACTAACAAAACTAGGTGGTGTGACATTGTCGCCTCCACAACCCCCGAAAGGATTGCTTCGAAGGCTCCCACCTACGCTTTGTAGTCCCATCAATACAGCAACATCTGGCTATAGTAAAGCTCCACGGGGTCTTCGTTTCCCACTGGAAGTCCCCGGCATCTTCACCGGGCAGTGAGTTCACAGAGTTCCAAGCAGGGACAGTGGGGGAGTCGTTACGCCATTCATGCAAGCCGCCAATTAAGCGGCGAGGTATTACGCTACCTTAAGAGGGTCAGAGTTACCCCCGCTCTTTACCAGCCCTTCTTCCGGTTGAACCCGATATTCAGGTACTGGCAGTGAGCAGGCGTCGGCCACCATACACAGCGTTTCCGCTTTGCGGTGACCTGTGTTTTTGATAAACAGTCGCTCCCCCCTAGTTTCTGAGACCTGCTCTCTACACGAGGGCAGGCACTCCTTGTACCGAAGATACGGAGCTAACTTGCCGAGTTCCCTTGCCTGGATTCTCTCTACAGGACTGAGCTTTTTCAGCTAGGGGCACCTGTACTAGTTCTAGGTACGAACATGAAGGATCGTTCCCTACTCTCTTTTCATGGGCCCAAGGCATCGATTCCCTTACGCATTCAAAGTTTCGCTTCCTTCTCCTCATAATGAGACTCCGGAAACGTATTCTTCTTAGACTCCTTGCGGAGCGGAACCTAGCCCCAGGCGTCGAGAGTAGAGCATTCATTGCTGAAAACCTACCTCCATGGGACAGGAATATTAACCTGTTTCCCATTCGTCCGCGACGAGTTGCGTGCGGACTTAGGATCGCCTAACTCTTGGCTGACAAACATGGCCAAGAAAACCGTGCCCTATCAGTCCCCTGGGATTCCCACCCAGGTATGCTGCTACTAATGCCAGGATATTCATTCCAGACCGCTCCATCGGACCTCACGGCCCAACTTCTCTGCGATCCGGACGCCTCCTTACTCAACGAGCTTTCGCTCTGGATGGGTATCGGAAACCAGTTTAGTCCCGTCAATTTATGATAACTGCTCCCTCGGCTGGTCCGCTTTTACGCGTTGCTTAGAGGGTGGCTGCTTCTAAGCCTACCTTCCAGCTGTCTAAGGGAAGAGCTATCTCCCTGATTCACACTTAACTGGTATTTAGGGTCCTTAACCCAACGTACGGTCGTTCCCGTAAGGGCTATCGGGCTTACCCCGATAAACCCCACTGCGGCTGTCTACAGAGCCTAAGGATTCGGAGTTTGATAAGGAAGAGAAGGGTTTCCCCTCCTTATTTCCTATTCAGTGCTCTACCCCTTAGGCATCCTCGAGCCACGCTGACCTGATGGTCATTTCAGAAGGAACCCGCTATCACCCGGTTCGATAGGACTATCACCCCTAGGGCCGAATCACCCGAATGGATATACCAATAACGGTTGAAGCCCTCCACCAACATTCCTGCTGGCTTCAGCTTGTTCGGCTCTAGATCACACGGGCTTCGGGTCGCCAGACAGTGACTGAACCCCCATTAAGAGGTCGCCCCTGACGGATTGCTCCGCTGCGGGCTCTTGCTTTCGCTTCGGCTTTAGCCTTGCCACTGCCAGGAACTCCCTGGCTCTTGCTTCGAGAAGAACGCCACAACGCTGATGACCTGCGTGGCGCACCGCCTTGCGACGGATTGCTTCAGCAGGTTTACTTTAACGCCATGGCCGCCTGTCCCCACATAGTTTCAGGTTCTTTTAACACCCCTCTCGGGGTCCTTTTCAGCTTTCGATCGCTCTACTTATGCGCTATCGGTCTGAGGATTATACTTAGACTTGGGAGTTAGTACTCCCGTATTCGCGCCTCCAGCCGGGAGACGCTACTCATTCGGTTCACGCCCACATCCTTCCCTTACGGGACTATCACCCTCTATGGTGCGCCTTTCCAGGCGACTTCAAGTCAAATGCGGGCTGTTCCCCCACACATCCGCGCCGCTATTGCTAACGGCGCATTCGTGACGGTCTGACCAGGGTTCAGTCGCCCTTACTACCTGGGTCACTGTTGTTTTCTTTTCCTTCCGGTACTAAGATGCTTCAATTCCCGGAGTGCTTCCCGCACAACTTTTAAGGGTCGTGCGTGCGGCCCGATCCTAGGATTAACGCCTGCGTGCGGCTTCCCTAGGCTTATCGCAGCTTGCTACGGGGCTTCGCTAACCTCAGCCAAGCCATCCACTAAATGGGTTACAGCATACCTGTGTTTCTTTACAGACTGATTCTAACTTCCATTTTGCTTTACTATTTTTTACTACACAGTTTTTGCTTTCGCTTCTTGCTGCCTGCGCTTCATACTCATAACCTATCCCGCAAAAAGCGGGATAGCCGCTAATATCATTAGGTGAACCTAATTACTGTGAACATAGTTTTAAAAAGATATCTCCATTCCCTCAATCGGAAAACAGGCGTGAAAAAAAGCCATTTTTCAGTTTTAAACACTTTTGCACACGTTTAAAAACAGTTTGCGCCAAAATAACGGCATGGAAGACGATTGTGCCAAGCTCGAGAAGATGAAGCTCGACGCCCTTTCAATGCTACATGCAAAGGAATATGCCAGGTGCTGCAACCTGCTTGGGCAGGCTCCTGAATACAAGGAGCTTTATGAGGAGGGTATGGCATTGCTTGAGCAAGACGACATTGATGAACTCAGGGAAAAGCATAAAGTGTTCGTGAGGACGCTTGCAAGGGAGATACCGAACCAAAGGTACAGGGCGTTCCTTGACAGGATTCGGGAAAATAAAGTCGATATTTCGAGTCTTTACGCCAACACCATGCAGAAAACAAGCCTTCTTTTCAAGTTCTTTCCGGAGGATTTCGCGCCGGGAAAGCCAAGAGACCTGAGGTTCAGGAAGCCCCGCGCAATCGGAATCATATTCAGGGGCGTGGCGGACTATGCCAAAAGGAGAATGAAGGAGCAGCGCCAAATCATTAAGCTGGAGAGGCGCGCCTAGGCGAACGTGCCGTTCAGCTTGCTGATGTGGCCGGGTATCATTTGGCCGTCAAGCCCAGAGAGGTTCTGCGCAATATGGGGAACGACCTTGAACGTAAATGCTTTTTTTGAAAAGAACTCGGCAAGCCCGGCTATGGATCTTTCCGAGGTCCCGTTGCATTTGGATTTTACTATCTCAACAAGGTCGCAAAGCGCGTCTATGTCATTGGTTGTTACGCCGCCGAGGTCGGCAGGGTTCTGCCTTCCGGAGGCGAAGTGGATTAGGAGCGTCATGCTGTAATGCGCTATTTCCTCTTCCCTCGACGCCATGCGGTGCAAATGGCCAAGATAGTCGCGCCTGAATTCCAGCAGCGAGAAAAACTGGTTTAGCGCGTGCTGCCTGCGCTCCGGGTTGTAGGTCAGCAGCCTTGACACGGTTGAGCAATAATTGTCAAGCCATTGCCTGCCCCCGTTCGACATCGCAGCCTTCAGCGCGAACCTGACGACGTCCCTTTCGAACTGCAGCGTTTCACTGCCCTCAAAACCCAGGTTTTTCACGAGGTTTTTCTTCAGCTCCCTGATTTTGCTGTTTGAGTGGTCGTCATAAAAGTAAATATCCTTGAGCCTTGAGCGCCTTCGGTTTTTTGCGATTCTGTTGAATGCGATTTGGGGGGACTGCTTTAGCATGGCTATATTGCCGTTAATCTATTTAAAACCCTTTCGCTGACAGCAAAACATGCTTAAAAGGCTTGCCCTGTCGTCGGTGTCGCTTACGCAAAAGGCACTTTTTAAGGCGATTTCCATACGGGATTAAAAACACTTTTGCGGCAATGGCATTAAGGTGAAAACATGGCAAAAACAAAGAAAACCGAGGAAGTAATAGACACAATGCTGAAAAAGGAAAGGATGGCAGGGGACCTAGACAGACTTACCGGCAAATTCACTGCAAAGGTGGGCCCCGAGTCCATGGATATTAAACTAATACCAAACCCCATGCCGCAAACCCCAGAGCGCATCGCGAAGGCGCGGGAGCTGAGCAAGGCAGAACAGAGGAGGATCGAGGTTTTGGGGCCAGAAGCATACCCAGCATCAAAAGGCATGAAAATGTCATCGCCAAAGGAACTGGCAAAAGCGGCGCAGGAAAAGGAGCTGGCGGCGAATAAAGAAAAGAAGAAAATGGCTATGAAAGACTGAATATAGACAAAAATATAGTGGCGCGTTGCTATGGCGGAAAAAGAGAAGGCCCGAACAGCTGATGCAAAGAGGGGAATGAAGGACCACTTAAACAAATTCAAGGGAGCCGTTGCAGTCGGCAGAAAGGCGATTCTGCCTGTTGTTCTCGGCTCCGCGCTTGCCATGTCCCACATTGCCTCGACAAACGCATCAGCGCAGGTGCCATTGCCCACGCCTACCATCGACCTTATAGACACGCTGAACTCAACGAAAAAGCTGGAAGGAAAGGATTCCTTTGCGAGAATTCTCAGGCTCGCATCAAAAAACAGGAATAATGAGCTGTTCGCCGCATCGCTTGACGCGGTATTGGAAACGGTTTTGGAAAAGGCAAAAAAAGGCATATACGACTCTGTTGGCGCCACAAGCACCAAGTTCAGCATATACGGCGACTCTGGGAGCCATGAAAGGAGCATTGAGCTGTCGCCAATGGGAAAAGACGGCGTGCGTTTCGTTATTGCTGTCAACGGCGACACAGCCGTTGTCGAGATAACTCCGAAATCAACGTATGATGACATTTCGGACCTGCACAAGAAGCTGTGCGACTTTTTCAATTATATCGTCGGTATACAAAGAATGTACAAGAATGCAAAGCCTTCGCCGCTCCCAAAGCCTGGCGAAGACCTCGGCAATCCGATTGGATGAGGCGTCTTGTTTTAGATTGTAAATGGTTCAAGAGCTGTAAAAAATAAAAATTGCCGGACTTTTCAGTCCGTCACTCCTTCTGGCACTACCCTGAATACAGCTTCCCCTTCCGGAAGGTTCGGGCTGTCCACCATCCTCGCGATTCTCTTGCTCTCCTTGCCCTTCCTCAGGTAAACCCTGTAGGTGGCTGCGTGCGCTATGATATGCCCCCCTATCGGCGTGGTCGGGTCGCCGAACAGTATTGCCGGATTGTCCATGACCTGGTTGGTGAAATACACCGCAAGGTTGAACCTGTCCGAAAGCTTCTGCAGCAGGTGGACGTGCTTGTTGAGCCTCTGCTGCCTTTCGCCCAGCGCGCCCCTGCCGATGTAGTCCGCCCTGAACTGGCTCGTCAACGAGTCAATGACAATCAGCTTGACGTTCTCCTTCTCCAATATGTTCTCAAGCTTGTCCACTATCAGGACCTGGTGGTCGCTGTTCTCCGCCCTCATGACAAGAATGTTGGACAACGCCTCCTTCGGGTCAAGCCCTGCCGCCTCTGCCATCTGCTTTATCCTGTCAGGCCTGAATGTTCCTTCAGTGTCTATGAAGACCGCCTTTCCCTCAAGTCCGCCCTTCTCCTTTGGCAGCTGGACATTGAGTGAAAGCTGGAAACCAACCTGGCTCTTTCCGCTTGAGAACTTTCCAAAAAACTCTGAAAGCGCCTGGGTCTCTATGCCTCCGCCGAGCAGACCGTCCAGATTTTTTGAGCCGGTCGTTATCCTTCCGATATTCTGCCTTCTTTCGAATACCTCCCATCCTGTGGAAAAATCAACGGTTATTGAATCCTTTGCCTTGGCTATTATCTTTCCCGCCGCGTCAAGGGATATGTCGGCTACCTCCCCGAGTTCCGCGGGTATCGCCGCGGCTATGCTGCGCATGTCCCCGTATCCCGCAGCCCTCAGCTTCTCGGCTGTTGCCTCCCCGACGCCGGGGAGGTCCTCAAGTTCCTTTGGGACGCTTGGCTCATTGAGTTTTGACATAGTCCCCACCCCTTGGCTCATTTGGGAACACCAACAGCCTCAGCTCGCCTATCTTTAGGGTATAGAATTCCTTTCCGTTCTTGCTTACGGACTTCCACATCGCGCCCACAGACCGGTATGCCTTGCTCCCGTCCTGGTTGGTCTCTGGCTGGACAATTCTCAAGTCCGGCCTCCTTCCTTTCTTCTGTTCGGCGTCCTGCTGTCCCTGTTTTTTGCCTGCACTAACCTCCTCGTATTCCTCGAGGTCCTTTACGTCTTCTCCTATAATTTCTTCCATGTGTCTCCTCTCCGGGTCTTTCCCTCGGCCCAAAGGGTTG
>JBGQMB010000012.1:0-27076 GCA_041500405.1 Candidatus Micrarchaeia archaeon
ATTGCCGCAAGCGCCGCTCCGGCAACAAGCATCCTTCCCATGTTTCAGATTATGTACAAATGAGTATAAAAACCTATTCGGGCTGGGCATCCCCTGCCGTCAGGGCTTTGGCCTTCGCCCTGTCCGCGTCCGCCTCTTTTTCCATATCCAGCAGAAAATAGGCACGGGAGCGGCTAAGATAGTAATCCGGATCCCGAGGCTCGAGTTTTATGGCTTTGCTGAAATCCTTGACTGCCCGCCGCAATTTCCTATAATAGACATCCAGCTGGTTTCCAAGGAGGTCAGAGTAACAACATAGGTTATAGTAGCATTTTCCCCGCAGATAATACAAGTCAGCGGCAAGCGAGTCCATTTTTATGGCCTTGTCATAGTCCCTTAGTGCTAGCCAAGTTTTCCCCAGCTTCTCATAAGCGTCCCCACGACAACAGTAACAAGTCGCGCACGGCAACAGGTCTATAGCTTTGTTGAAGTCCTTGACTGCCCGCCACAATTTCCACCTGTTACAATATGAAGCTCCACGCTTCTCATATGCCATAAATAAAATCTTTTCAGGGTCTGATGTTATGGCTTCGATGATTGGATAATGATCGTGGACCTTTTTCAGTGGGTAATACTCTCCGACTAGTATTTCAAAAAAGAAATTTTGCGTCTTGACAAGCTGATGCATCCAAACAACAACCATCTCCATCTTGATATGGAGTTCTTTTGCCACATCAAAGACGACAAAACTGGAGGTAGTGCATTCAAACTTACCGGTTTTAATTGATTCGGACATGTAGCCAATGTAGTCCTCAATATAGCCATTCGTATCGCAGCCCCAGTGTTTTTTGAAGTGCATGATGCTGTTTATGCCGGTTATGAACTTTTCCTCATCCATCTGGGCTTTTCTCCCCAGCAGGTCCAGAAGACCGTCTAACACATTAGCATCAAGGCGACAAAGGTGTTTCCATAGAAATCCCCTGTACTCATGCCTCAGGATATATGAAACGTCAGAAACAAGCTCGTTGTATCTCCGTGCATAAGCGGCCGCCTGCTTTGGGGTATTCTCCAATTCAATCATAATCCTTCTGCTTCCTGCGGTTTCCTTGGTAATGTCGGACTGTTTTGTGGGAACTTTTGCAAGCAAGGAGTCTATCCAAGGCGCTGTCTTTACTCTGATGCTGTCGGCCGCTGCCTTTTCCATCATCGTTTTCTCTGCCAGCGGCTGCGCAGTTATCCTTGGTTTTTTGTCGCAAGCCGGACTAATTGCCAGCATTGCCGCAAGCGCCGCTCCGGCAACAAGCATCCTTCCCATGTTTCAGATTATGTACAAATGAGTATAAAAACCTATTCAGGCCGAGGACTCCTTTTGGCCGAGGATGCGCTTCGCCAATTCCTCTATCTCCGTGACGGTCTTGATGCCGCAGTTGCGGAACCTCCTGAGGCACATCCTGCGTTCCCTTTCGTCAGGGTTCTCCCTATAGAAGCGCCCGAGGTCAAGGATGCCCGGCGCATCGCTGCCTGTCGCCCAGCGCAGTATGTTGACTGCGCGCACGCTGGCCCCGAAATAGCACAGCGATGGGTTCTCGAATCCGTACTTGTGGCAGAACGACTCTATCTCGTGCTGGAGCGTCCCCTTTTCGGGGTAAAACCCAAGCCCCTGCATCCCCCTGCGCCATGCCAGCAGATCGTCGGCCGTCGGATACTTCTTTCCAGTGAGTTCCTGTGCCATCCCAAAAGCCATGGAATTCATGCCAAGCTCCTTGAGGCCGCGCAAGATTCCCATCCCGACTCCGAGCCCGATTACCTCTTTTTTGTGCATGCATTTTTTCAGGCGCGCAGCGATCTCCGGGTTTGCCATGCCTTCTTTGAAATCATCAGGAATAGGCACCTTCTTGCCCGTATAGCGGCTGACTGCGCAGACTGCGCCGTATCCAAGCCCCATGGCGCCGAGCGTGCCGGGCGCGTTCCTTTTTTCGAACAAGTCAAGCGAGTCAAGCGCGAACTTGATGTTCTGGTGGCTCATGTCGTATTTCCTGGCTATGCCCCTTAGGCTCACGCCTTTTTTCCTCAGGCTGGCTATCTCCCTGTTGCGTTGCAGGCGCTGCTCGAAGTTCATGTTGTAATTAGTGGAAGAAAGTATTTAAAAAGCATGGCTTCTTATGCAGAAAGGCCTGCCAGATACTCCATCTCCTCATCCGTCATATTGTAGAATATCTTCGCCTTCTCCGCATCCGACATCACCACTCATCATTATCGTAGTATTCGTTTACTATGCTGCTGTCTGCCCTGTACTCCTCCATCATGCCCAGCTTTTTGTATGCAAGTGCGCGGTTATTGTAGAAGGTTGCATCATCCGTTGAGCCCAGCTCTATCGCCTTGCTGTAATCCATTACCGCCAGCACATATTCCCCAAGATTGTAGTGCGCAACGCCGCGGCTGTTGAACAAATCGGCGTTCTTCGGTTCCAGTTCCACCTTCATCGCCTCGCCATAATCCCCGATCGCCAGCCTGTAATCGCCCAATTCGAGAAATTCGCTTCCGCGATTGCAATATGCATCCATGAGGAATCTGTTATCATGCTTGAAGCATGCGTTTGCGTGCTTCGTCATCCCCATTATCGACAGGGTATAAAACAGGATTGCCTGATGATGCTGCCCGCATTTGGCAAGCTTCGCCCCCTTGCGCCAATAGATGTTTGCCAGGGCGACCTCAATGTCGGATGTCACGTCGTAGACAACCGGATACGTGTCATAAACGTAATCCAAGGTGTAATGGCATCCCGTTGTTGTCTCGAAACACAGGTTTCCCACCTTGGCGAACTCATGCTCAGGGACCAAGACCAGCTCTGTCCAGATGCCGAGGGAATTTGCCACGTCAAATGCCAGGAATGCCGAACTGGCGCAATTGAACTTTCCGGTCCTGACGAGCGCGCCCATATCCGCTCCTTTTTCATAGCTCATTTCCAAATCGCGTGACATGATCCTCCATATGCCTTTCATGAATTTTTTTTCGCTTACTGCGTATGCCTTTTTTCTGTCTCCATACCTTTCCCTGATTGTCCCGGAGATGGCCGCAACAAGCCTGTTATATTCATGCGCATACGCGGCCGCGGTTTCGGCGGTATCCGCCTCTATCATTATCCTCTTGCTTCCGGCAATCCTAAAAGGGGCGATAGCGTCGCCGAGGCCCGCGGGATGTTCCCTCGAATACCATCTCGCCAAAAAGGATTTTATGGACGGGGCAACAGCAATGCCGGTTTTATCTGCCGCGGATGAATCTTGCGTATTGATGTTTGAATAATGCCATTTTGCAAAAAAGGAATCTATCTCGGACTTGGTAAAGGACGTGTCATCTTTCCCCATCGCGGAGTCCAGCATGGTCATTGGCCTTTCTTCCAACGGCTGCGCCCATATCTTGGGTTTCTTGTCAAAAGCCGGGCCTGCCGCAAGAATGGACGCGGCAAGCACACAGGTCGCAAGCATCCTTCCCATGTTTTAGATTATGGACAAATGAGTATAAAAAGGTATTCAGGTCGAGAGCCCGGACAGGTATTCCATCTCTTCGTCCGTCATATTGTAGAATATCTTCGCCTTTTCCGAATCAGACATGACCAGCTTCGCGTAAAGCGGCAGGAACGGAATCACCCTTTTGGAGGACGTGTGGACCCTTTTTCCAATCTTCAACGCAACGGACTTTGCCATCGCCCTTGCCATCATGGACCTGCTCATCTCGACAAGGTAAAGCGGGAACTGGTAGTTCTCAACCGGCTTGTTGTACGCCTTTTTCTTGCTCAGGCCAACGCCGGCAGTCATAAGCGTGACGGAATATCTCATATAGCCGTAATACTGCCTCCTGAAAATCCTTCCGTCGAAAACATCGGCCCTTGAAAGCCAGTTGAACGCCTCCGCGATTTCCTCCGGCGTCTCGTACTCGCGCGCTATGTTCTCGTCCAGCCATAGCTTGAGCATGTCAGTATCCATATCCATGACTGAAGATGCGTAGCGCGCGCCTGAAAGCGTTGTGCACCTGAATATTGTCTTGAGAACGCTTTTGTCGTCTATTCTCCTGTCCCTTGGGCTGAACGACGCTGCCTCAAGGTCGTTGAGCGCGGAGCGCAGGTCCCCGGAACAGCCCTGGGATATCCTCATTATCGCTTCCTCGCCTGCGTCCAGCTTTTCCTTCTGCGACACCTCGCGGAGGAGATTTGCGACGTCGGACGGCGCGATTTTCTTCATCTGGATTGCCTTGACGTACATCCTCAGCGGCTTTAGCTTCGGTTCGGACGTGTCGTTCGCGGTTATTATGACAGGCACGCTGGTTTCCTTTATCAGGTTGACAAGCTCGCCTATGCCGCCCCTGTCGTCCTTTGTCATCGCGTCCGCGTCATCAACAAGTATAATCCTTTTCCTTCCGAAAACGGTCCTTGAGAAGAAGGCCGGCCTTATGTTTTTCTCAAGCGTCGCCCTGTCCCTCAGGCTGCTTGAGGATATCTCCAGCATCTCCAAACCAAAGTCCCTTGCAAGCGCGTACGCAAGGCTTGTCTTTCCCACGCCCGGAGGCCCGCCGACCATCAGGGGCTTTTCCCTTTTGCCGCTTAGGATGGCGCCCAGCCAGGCCTTGGCCGCTGCCTTGACCTCGTCGTTGCCTATCATCCCTGAAACGGATTTCGGCATGTACTTCCTTGTCAGCGGCACCATCAAGGCAGTATCAGCGGCATCTTTTAAAACATTGACGGGCGCGGCAACCCCAGTATCTCAGGCGGAATTTCACACACATTTAAAAACCCTTTTAGACACAAAAAAATCCATGACATTCAAGGAAAGAAAGTATGCCATGGCAAGCGAACCCGGGTTCAAGAGGCAGGTCGGAGGCAGCAGGCTTAAGGCGGTAAAAAAGCCAAAGCCGGACGATTCAGAAAGCCCGCTGCAGGCGCAGATAAGGGTGCTGAAGGAAAAGGTCTTGGATTTATCAGGTTCGTCCACAGAAAAGGAGGCAAAGGCGATTTGTGCTGAGCTGGGCGACTTATATTCATTGGACAGGCGATTCCATCTTGCAGGCGTTTATTACAAAAAAGCCGGTGCGCTTGTCCCCGCAGGCAACGCGTTCATGGCAGCCAAGGAATATTTCTCCGCGGCAAGGTGCCTTGAAACCGCAGGCGAGAAAAAGCTGGCCAAAAAGGCGTATAAGCTGGCAGCTAGGCAGGAGATGAAGAGCTGCAACTACGCTGTCGCGATTTGTGCCTACAGGAAGGCGGGCAAACTGAAAACGGCAAAGGCAATAGAGGATAAGATGCTGGAAAAGGCCGCATTGGCCAAGAAGCGCTTGGAAACAAAAAGAAAGAACGCGGTGCCGATAAGGCATCCGTCCCAGATGGGCGACCTTGAAAGGTATGAGTATGATAAAGCGATGAAGGGAGCGGCCAAGAAGGCAGCATCGAGGAAACAAAAATAATTGCGGTGAGTATATTATGGCGGAAACCCTTGAAAGGACAATAGGCAAGTGCAAAGGCAAGCCCGGATACAGCGGAATGGGCAGGCCAACCAATGCCTTCAGGGAAAAACACAAGGGGACAATAAGAAGATCCATCGCAACGGTTGCGGAAAAATTCAAGGACGCGCAAGGCGGCGCCCCTGAAACAGGGCCCGGTGCCAAGTACGAGGAGGGCATTCTCATCAGGAACGGCCTGAAGATAAAGCCGCCCGGAGTGAAATGGGGCGTATTGATACCAGAATGGGCAGGGCATAGGGGCCCGCCCACGCACGAGCTGCGCATCAAGCACGGGTTTGCTGAGCCAGCCAAAGAATTCAGCTGGAGCGATATCATACCTGAATACAAGGGAGAAGGTATGCCTTCAGATGAAGTGCTTTTGGAGCACAATCTTGCTAGGAAAACAGAATCAGGCGCCATAATAAAGATAAAGCCAAAAGGCGCAAAATGGGGAGACGTCATAGAGGAGCACCGTGGAAAGAAAGGCCCAGCTCCGCTTGGGCTGCGCATCAAGCACGGCTTTGCAGAGCCAAGGCCAGAAAAGGAAAAGGCCGAAAAGGAGCCAAAGCCGAAAAAATTCAGCTGGAAAAACATCCCGGAATACACCGGAAGGGGACTGCCGTCAGACCCCATACTTGAGAGATATGGGCTCCCGACAAGGAGCCAGCGCGCGGAGATGGCGCAAAAAGCAGATGCGCCAAACAATGATACAAAAGTAATGGCCAGGGCCGACGGGCTGAAGATAAAGCCAAAGGGCGTCAAATGGGGAGAGGTCATTTCAGAATGGAAAGGCAGGATGGGCCCGCCAACCAGGGCGCTGCTTGAAAAATACGGGTTCGCGCCGCTTTCCACATGGAAGGAGCCAAAGAAGAAAGCGCCAAAGCAGGAAAACGCGTACATGAACAAACAGTTCAGGAAAAATCTGATCGAGGACGGCCCGGTGGTAGAGCCGCCGGATGAAAATGAGCAGGACGAGATTGAGGCGTTGCTGCCGGAGGAGAAGCCCGTTGAAAAAAGGGCGACCGCACGCAATGCGGCTGCCGCGCGCCCGGCAAGGCGCGAAAGGGTAGAGGAAACCCAGGCTTTCATTAGCACAGATTCTGAAAGAAGGGCTTTCGACGCCAAGATGGAAAGGCTCAGGATAGGGGTCGAAACCCTTGAGGGGACCGGAAGGCCCGAGGAGGCGAAAAAGGCGTGGGCGGAAATAGCGGACATATACCGGTCAAAGGGGCTGAATCTGCTGGCAGGCGCCTATTTCAAAAAGGCCGGCGAATACAAAAAGGCCGCGCAGGCGTTCAACGCCTGCGGCGAATACGACAAGGCCAAGCTTTGCCGCGAAAAGGCAAATGAAACGAGGCGCGGGGCAACATGAAAAACAAAACGGCGAAACCAAAACTGCATTCCAGGAAGTTTGCGGTGACTCGCGGCAGGAAAGCAAAGGATATCATGCCAGACCCTATTCTTGACGAGAATCTTCTTTTAGGGAGCCAGAATCTTGCGAACGGCGAAATCGAAAGCAAAATAAGGAAAATCCTCGAGGACGACGAGCCTTCGTTGCCGGACATTCCGAAAATAGCTTCCGCTTCATACAGCGCGTTGCTGATAAAGAAGGCGCTTGACAAGAAGTTCACATCGGAAAGGCAGAGGGGCGAGCTCCGCAAGGCCCTGAAGAAAAATTATGAGCAAGCCAAAAGCCAGAAAGGCATAGAAAACGACGACACGTGGCTGCAGGTCGCGATTGCGGTGGAGGACTATGCGACCGCGGCGGAGATATGCCTGAAGCTCAACAGGTTCTGTGATGCCGAGCAATACCTTGAAAAGTCCGGCATGGAGCCAGCAGACGCCTGCCGCATGCTTGGGGAATTCTGCATGTCAAAGGGCTTTTACACGTATGCCGCATCCTTTTTCAGGAAGTCCGGCGACAAGGACAAGGAAGTCTCTGCCAAGACCATGAAAACCTATTCTCCGGCCATTACAGACATGTTAATGGAAGTCGAACCGTTAAAGGAAGACGAACCCTAATTTCTGACCCTTATTGTCAGGACAAGCGCAAGGACAAGCAGTGCAAGCGCGGCCCTTGCGGAATCCTGGCCAAGCATGCCCAGGACGAACATCGCAGTCGGAACGCAAAGCAGCACGGTTATGATGTCCCAGGCCGCGTTCTCAGTCTTTATCCTTCCACAGAACCTTTTGCCAAACGGGAAGAGCGGCGCAACCCCGGACGGCGTCATCGCGTCCTCAAGCAGATGGAGCATGTAACCAATGAACAGCCATGTTGCATACCAGTAATTGAGATTCGCTATGAAAAGCAGCGCGCCGACCAGCGCGGACAGCAATGCGCCTGCGATGACGGTGTGCGCAAAGCCGCGGTGCCCGCCCATGTTTTTCCCTGCAACCAGCGAGAATATCCTTGAAAGCGGCCAGTTGAAGGCAAGGCCAAGAAACGAAAGCACGCGCGAAACGCCATTCTTCTTCCCTGAGACCGGGTTGCAGTCCGAAATGTCCATATCAGGAAGAATTGAGCCAAGGACAGCGAAAAGGACTGCAAGGATCCATCCCTGCGAAGGAAATGCAAAAGGAAAAACTATGGCGAAAGTAGCCATCGCGTGCTGTCTCAGCATCATAGTATTCCGGCCTTCTGCAGAATGTCCTTGTTGACCTTCACGTACGGGGAGATGAATTTCAGGAACGCCTTGTCCTTGCCGACAACGACCCCGCCCCTGCCTTCCGACGGATGCATGCGGAGGTTTGCAAGCAGCGTCTTGTCAACGACGTCTATGTGCCTCAGCGCCAGCTTCCCTCCGGATATGTCTCCAACGGCGTCGAAAACGCCTGCCAGGTATGCTGCCGCGTAATCGTTGCCGTACTTGAACCTCTCGGGTCTCTTTCCCCAGACCTGCGCGAAGAACTTCTGCATTGCAGAGTTGTAAAACAATGCCTCGTTTTCAGCGTAGATGATTTTCTTGATTTCAGTCAGCTTCAGGGCAAGGCACGACTGTATGAACGCTTCTATCAGTTCGTCGCTTCCCCTGGTGCCTATCCCCTTCTCTGACTTTGAGTATCCCCAAAGTCCGATAACGTATGAAAGCTCTGGGCTGAGCCTGATTTTCATAATCAGACCCTTCTGTCCGTTTCCCTGCCGCGCTCCTTTTCCTTTTCTGCGGGCATTATCGGCCTTATCGGAACGTCGGCGGAAACCCTGATTTCCTCGGCCCTGCGCTCCACCTTTGTGAGGTTTTCCTTCAGCACCTCGCCGTGCAGGACGTCGAAATTTGCCATGAACTTGGCCGCAACATGGTCCCCGTTCAGCCCCATCTCGTTGAATATTTCCACGAGCTTCTTTCTCTGGTTTTCCGAGAACGGCTGCCTCCCTTCCATGTCATTCCTTATGGCCGCGTCAACCACCGTGTCAAGGACCACAGAAAGCTTTTTCATCTTGGACTTGTTCAGCTTGTCGCCCTCCTTGGACGACATTATTATCGCGGCAGCAAAGGCCCTTGTCGCGACCTGTATGGCGTTTGCCCTCTTGGTGAGTACGCTTTCCAGCACCTTGGCCTCCTTTTCGCTGAGCTTCTTGCCGTTCCTGACGGCGTCAAGCGTCTTTTCTATGAATGCCGAGAGTATTCCCATATTAGCCCTTCAGTATCTTTTTTAGCTTTTCCGGCTCCCTTGACGATCTCACAACTATCTCGGTGTACCCGTTGGCCCTGCCCACAAGGTAAACAGACTCAAGGTCCAGGCCGTTCTTGTAAATCTTTTCAGTGAGCTTGGCCAGCTCGCCGGGCCTATCCTGCATCTTGACGACATAAGCCCTTGAGACCTCCTTGGACACCACCGTTACTCCGGACTTCGTTATTGCCTTGAGCGCAGTCGCGGGGTCCGCGGTAACAAGCCTTACCACCGCAGCCTTGCTGTCCTGCGCATAAGCGTTTATCGACTCTATGTTAAGGCCTGAAACAGATAGCGCGCTGGACAGCCTATACAGGCTTCCTGGAACATTTTCCAATACAAGAACAATCTCGTTGATTTCATAAATGTCCATCAGCCAACCACCTTGACACATTAAGATGGCGAAGCTTTTAAACCATAGCCCCTTTCATTTGAGCCCAAGGGCCAAAGAAAAGGAAGGCTGAGCCTTAAGGGAACCTTGGTTCCTTTAGGAAAGAAAAAGGGTTGCGGCTGCCGGGATTTGAACCCTCCGGGCCCAAACCCCTAGATGCGCCCACAGGCACCAAAATGCCTTCTTTTTGAACCCAAGGGCCTTTTCTTCGCGAAGAAAAGGGGCTTTGCGGCTGCCGGGATTTGAACCCGGGTCACAAGCTTGGAAGGCTCGTATCCTACCACTAGACTACAACCGCGCAATTCTGAATTATGCTAGATAAGATTTAAAATAATGGCATATTGCGCTGCCAAAAGGGTTCTTTTGAACCCAGGGGCCTTTTCTTCCCAAGAAAAGAGGCCTGACTACAGCCGCGCAATCCCTATACTGCCAGGATAGATTTTTTAAAACATGGGGAAGGCCGCTATTCGCGGATGAAGTCCCCCTCCCTGTATGCCGGAGAGGATATGCAGAGCAGCTCCAGCTCATCTGTCTCGCTCCCATTCTCCAGCGCATGGACGACGTTCCTTGGAATGAAGACGACAGAGCCTTTTTTCACGTCGAATTTCCTGCTGCCGGCCATGACCTTGCCCCTTCCCCTCACCACATAATATATCTCCTCGCTTATGCAGTGGTGGTGGGGCTTGGCCTTCCTTCCCTTTTGCAAAAAGCCGACTGCCAATCCGACGTCCAGCAGGTTCCTTTCGGCCTGCGTGCCGAGTTCGTAGACCAGCGCGCCATCCAGCGCAGTCACCGGCGGCTTGCCATGCCTGAATCTTTCAGGTCTTGCCTTCGCATTGGCGGAACCCTTCAAACGCTTGATGTCATTCCGGTCAAAAGGCGGCATCGCAAGCACAAGGTGCTCCAGCTCCGAACGCCCCCTGTTGTCCAGCTTGTGCGGAGCCCAAGGCGGAATCATGACATACGTCCCTTTTTCCGCAACAGTCGACATGTCCCCATGGTAAAGGATGCCCTTTCCGGAAAGGACAAAATATATCTCGTACATCCTATGGTGCCTGTGCCACAGGGAATTGTCTCCGGGGTCCATCGTCACGTGCGCTAGGCTGACCTTCGGCAGGGAGATGACCTCCCTCAGATTTTGGTTGCAGACATTGTAAACGGTCTTCAATTGATAAACGTCGATGAATCTTGGCTTTTTGGCGGACGCGTCAGGCGGCAGTATGTCTCCGAAGCCTGCCTGCCCTTTGTCCATGAGGCCCCTTTTTGTCCTCTGCGCCTGCATATCCCCATTTTGGCGCATAGGAGTTAAAAAACGCCAGGGCGCGGAAAACAAGGTATATAAAGAGGCGCGGGCAAAACATTTCCATGCAACTTGTAACAGGCGGAGCGGGCTTCATAGGCTCGCACATCGTTGATATCCTCAACCCAAAGGACACTGTAATACTAGATGACTTTTCCAACGGAAAAATGGAGAATATAAACAGCGCAGTCTCCAACGGCGCAAAGCTCATGGAGATGGACATCGCGGACATAACGCCGGAGACGCTGGAGGATATTGACGTCATTTTCCACCAGGCCGCGCTTGTTTCAGTCCCGCTAAGCTTCCAGCAGTTCGAGAAAACGTACAAGGACAACGTCGCGTCATTCCTCAACCTTTTGGAGTGCGCAAGGCAATCCGACGTCGAAAGAATAGTGTTCGCAAGCTCGGCGGCGGTTTACGGCGAAAGCGGGGAGCCGCTCAGGGAAGATGCCAAGCTGTTCCCGAAAAGCCCGTATGCGGAAAGCAAGGTCATGGATGAGCTTTATGCAAGGATTTACGCAAAGGAATACGGCATGAAGATAATCCCATTGAGGTATTTCAACGTCTACGGGCCAAGGCAGGACCCGTCCAGCCCGTATTCGGGCGTCATATCGCTATTCGCATCCAATATGAAAAAGAATGAACCAATAACGGTTTATGGGGACGGAAACCAGACAAGGGACTTTGTGTTTGTCAAGGACGTGGCAGAGGCGAACCTGATTGCGTCAAAGATGAAGCGCAACTTCGCAGAGCCGATAAACATAGCGTCCGGAAAAGGGACCACGATAATGGGGCTTTTCAGGATTTTGTGCGACATAACAGGCTATTTCAAGGAGCCGGAGTTCGCGGCTTCGAGGGAGGGCGACGTGAAGTTCAGCGTGGCGGACATTGAAAAGGCAAAGGAAATAATGGACTTCTCGGCTGAAAGGACGCTTGAAAGCGGGCTGAAAGAGACGCTGGAATCGGCCTAACGCATCAATATTTAAACCGTTTTTCTCCCAACAAAGCATGGCAAACGGCACCTTGGCTGTGAAAGAGGAAAAGCTCAGGATTTCCAGGAATGAAAGGCGCGAAATCCTCAAGACAACCGATGCATTGGTTGCGCGGAGCATGAAATCCGCCGTCACCAAGATGAGGTTTGACATTTACAGTTCTTGCTCAACAGTGTCTGCGCGGACGACAATAGCCAAAGTGTCCCGCATTGCAGAGGACTTTGAAGCCGGCGCGTTCATGGAATTCGGCAAGGCATGGGACAAGTACCAAAATGCGCTCAGCCTTGCAAAATCCAATCCCTCCGCAGAGACCGGAAGAAGGTATTACAGGGCGCTGGACACGCTTGCAAACGAGTTCAACAGCGCAATAAACGATTATGCCGAGAGCAAGTCCAAATTGTGGCTCGGCTGGCCGAACCTTTTCATCAATTCCGCGGACTTGGCGGGATACGCGCTCATCCCGTTCACCATCGGCCTGGGAGGCATAATGGAAAAAGGGTTCGCAAAGGCCGCGAAGGCGATAACAAAAAAGTATGCCGGGAACCAGCTGGCAAGGCCGCTTGCGCAAGAGCTGATAAAGAAGGAGATAAAGCACACTGTCAACATGGCGTTCAACACGTTCTTTGCGCTTTCAATATCAGGAAGCCTTGGGTCAACATTGGCAAAGGATCTTATAGGCAAGCCGTCGGCCGCAAAACAGGCGATAGACATGTCCTCGTTCGCAACCATGGTGCTGAAGGACAGGGATGCGACAAACAGGCTTTGCGAGTCCATGAGGCAGATAGGCGCGCTTGCCCCGGAAGCCCACACGGTCGCGTTTGAGGACAAGATGATGGAAATAGCAAACCCACCTTTGGACATTGGCAAATATATGAGCTCGGTTGGCATGCAGGTGGCGCTGCTCGCACTGATAAACAGGAATGCGATGCTGAAAGGCGCGAAAAAAATCCTGCAAAGGTCGGGAACAATGAGCCCGGCGACAGTAGCCAAGCTCAGGTATTCAGGGCTTTGAGTCCGGCGATGCCATAATCTTTTAAACTGTAGCGCAGTTAAGCAAAACCATGTACAAATTAATGCTAGTTTCAATAATGGCCGCAATGCTGGTGCTCTCGGCAGGGTGCATATCCCAAGGGACAGGAACAGCAAACACAAGCAACGGCACTGCCGCAACCCCAATCATTCCAAACAACTCCGGCAATGTTACTCCTTTGCCAAACGCAACGACCAATGACACAACCGAGCCGAACAGCACGGCCGCGCTCAACCAAACGCCAATCGCATTCAAATGCGCGGAGATAGCGTCCCCTTCGGCAGAGCAGGAGGCTGCATGCAAGAAGAAAGTCAGCGCCTATGTCGCAATAAAGAACGAGAGCAACTGCACCACGGAATACAGGTGCATGACGGCGCTGGAAAGGGTGACGTACGACCTTTCAAAAATCCAAATCCAGGACGAAAGGTGCCCTGAAGCCATAACGGCTGATGTCCTGTACCAGGCGGCAAACATCTGCGGGGCAGACTACGAGTCCTTAGAAGTCATAGTCACGTCAAGGTACAACTACGTCGGCCAGTCGTGCGTGAAGTCCCTGAGCATAAACTGCACGACCTACAGCGCGTTCGTCAGGGCAACGAGCTAATCCATACTTTTTTAAACTTCCTTTTTCAAATGCCCATATGGCAAGGACAAGGATAGTTTCCGAGTCCGGAAAGGAAGCGGTTCTTTACAAAAAGCTCAAGGGCAAAACAGTCAGGTGCCTTGCGTGCAAGCATTATTGCATCATCTCTGATGGAAGAGTCGGCATCTGCTCAACAAGGGGAAACGAAAACGGGAAGCTTTATTCCTACGTCTACGGGCATCCTGCTGCAGTGAACATGGACCCCATAGAGAAGAAGCCGTTTTTCCACTGCAATCCGGGCACAGAGCTCTTTTCAATAGGCACTTTCGGTTGCAATTTTCGCTGCTCCTTTTGCCAAAATTATGAGATGAGCCAGTTCCCGAAGCAGGAGGCGCTGAACAAGGCAGCAAACTCAAAAAACCTCATTTGGAAACGGTCCAACGCGCTTCCTCCGGAGATGGCGGTCAAGCTGGCGCTGCAGTACAAGGCAGACGGCATGGCGTACACGTACAATGAGCCCACAATCTGGGCGGAATACGCGGAGGACATAGCCAAGCTGGCGTCCAAGAACGGCCTGTTCAACGTTTTCGTGTCTTCGGGCTACGAAACCGAGGAGGCGCTCAAGTTCCTCAAGCACATAGACTATTACAAGATAGACCTGAAGGGATTCACCGAGGACTTTTACGCAAGGAACTGCGGAACCAAATTGGCAAACGTCCTTGAAACAATAAAATCCGTTTACAAGATGGGCAAGCACCTTGAAATAGTCACTTTGGTAATCCCAGGAGAGAATGACAGCGATGAACAGCTAAAGGGCATGGCGGAGTTCATCGCAGGCATAGACAAGAACATACCCTGGCATGTGACACAGTTCCATCCTGAATACAAGATGATGGACAGGCCAATAACCCCGAACCAGACGCTGATAAAGGCAAGGGACATAGGCAAGAAGGCCGGCCTGAGATATGTCTACATCGGCAACACGTACGTGGAGAATGCCGAGAACACTTACTGCCCTAGGTGCAACGCCCTGCTTGTTGGAAGGAACTTCTTCAGCATCAACTTCTTTGACATAACCCCGGAAGGAAAATGCCCGAAGTGCGGGGAAAAGATATACGGAGTGTGGAAAAGGGCAAGGGTCCATCCATACTGAAGATTAAAGCGTGTATAATTTACCGCTCAACGACGCTCTTGCCCCTTTCGTTCGGGGAAATCCTTATCTTTCCGCTTGAGAACTGCTCCTTGTCAAAGGTTTCAGTGAGTTCCTTCCCGTCCATCATCCTGTCCATGAACAGGGCAAGCGCGGCTATTTCGGAATGCGGCTGGTTCGTTATTGAAACGTTATAATCCGCAAGCTGGTACATCTCGCCAGGGACCTGCTCGCTCCCGACCACGACAAGAATGTCCTTTCCATCAAGGGGCTTTTTTGGAATGCCCTTTCCATACATCGTAAGATGGACAACAGTGAATCCTTTCTTCCTGTAGTCGTTTACGGTCTTTTTCCAGTTTTCAGTGTATTCAACGAAAAAGCTCCCGCCCCATTTTTCGCATATCTTTTTCAGGCTTTTCTCCATTCCGGGGTCGCGCATTCCACAATAGGCCATGCCATTTGCGCCAAAAGCCCTTGCGACAAGCGCAACGTGCGTTGTCGCCCTCTCGTCCCGAGGCAGCCTGTGGAAAAGCCTCAGGATTGTTATCATCAAATCACCTTGAGAAAACCATCATGCCAAGGTCGTCGAACATCCTGCTCGACTTTATTTCCCGCACAATGGCCTTTCCCACCGATTCAAGGTCAGATTCCCTGAACCTCCTCTTCAGCTCCATGTCCAAAAGCGGTATTGTGGAATTTAGCGCTATGATAATGTCCCCGCTGACGTGGTTTTCGTCAGGGCCCGGGCTTGCGCCCATGTCCAGGTACATCATCCTTCCCTTGCCCCTGACTATCTGCACGTCCTCGCCGATGTTTTTGGCGCTTGGCCTGAACACGCTTTCTATCCTTCCGCCGTCTATCCTGTAAAATGACATATCCTTTGTGGCCATGACATGCATTCCCTCGCTGCTCCCTATCATGACCCCGAAGCCTACGGTCGAGTTGAACGTTTCCCTTGCCTTCACGTTGTATTCCGTCATGAAGCTGCGCAGCGCGCCGATCATCTCCCCGCCGTTGGTCCCTATCCTGCAAGTAAGCTGGCTTATGAGCTCGTCCGTTATCCTGTCCGCAGCGTCGCCTTCCATCCTCCTGTTCTCGGAAACGGCCTTTACCATGACGCCGACGCTGTATCTCCGCCCTTCCCTGTACATGCGCATGAACGCAGAGGATATTCCTGCGCTTTCCGTCTTTCTCTTTTTGGGCTTCTTTTCCACATACATGTACATGTCCTTGAAGCTGTCGCTCTTTTCCTGGAAACCGAGCGTGTCGCTTGCCTTTATCCTGACCATGTCCAATGATATGGGCTCCGTGCACACGGAGAGCACGTCCATATACGGCCTTATGTTGCTGTTAAGGCTCCTTCTGAGCCTTTTTGAGTGCGTGCTGTCCCATTCGTATCCCCTGAGCTCGACCGGGATTATCCGCCTTTTCAGTATGGACTCCACGCTTTGCGGCGAGCTTCTTTGCAGCGTCGCCGCCAGGTCAACGTCCTTTTGCGCAACAAGAGGGGTTGGCTGCCTCCTTGAAAGCAGCGACGTGAGCAGGCTGTATGTTGAGTTGTTTGTTATCCTTGTGATGCCAAGCCCCTGGCTTTCATCAATGAGCGCGCGCCCTGCCAAATCCGGCCTTTTGGGCATCTGCTCCAATTTCTCCTGCTCTATATGCTCTGTATCTAGTATATCTACTACTCTTGGGGTGGGGCTGGTCATTACTTTCACTGATTAAGCGGTGCATTCGAAATGTTTAAAAAGGACAAGGCGACAATTCCGCTATTATCTCCTCCTTTTTCTGCTTTTTTCCGCTATTGGACACACTATTTCATTGCCTTGCATGCGGCAACGTTTTTAACCTGTCCGCTGAAATAGTGCAAAGGCAGATTGCAATGATACTTGCTGACGAGTTCGGGCCAGAATACGAGATTGAAGTTCGGGACCACAACGCAGGGCTTGAGGCATACCTTGTGATTGACAACACTGCGCGCGGCGTGGGCAAGGGCGGCATAAGGTTCGTTCCGGATGTAACAAAGGAGGAGGTATTCGGCCTTGCAAGGGCAATGACGTGGAAGAACGCGCTTGCGGACCTTCCGTTTGGCGGTGCGAAAGCCGGCATAAGGGACACGGGCAAGGCGAGCAAGGAGTCCCTTGTCAGGGCGTTCGCGAAAAAGATAAAGCCGCTGCTCAACTCCCTTTTCATCGCTGGGCCGGACATGTACACAGGCGAGCGCGAGATGGGCATAATCGCCGAGGTCGCGGGCCAGGACTCCGCTACAGGAAAGCCGGCAATAATGGGAGGGCTGCCGCATGAGCTGGGCTCAACAGGCTACGGCGTCGCGGTGTGCATAAAGGAGGGAATGAAGGCGCTTGGCGAAAGCGTTGAGGGAAAGCGCATCGCGATAGAAGGATTCGGCAATGTCGGAACCTTTGCGGCAAAATTCCTTTCAGAGATGGGCGCGAAGATAGTCGCGGTTTCCGACTCAAAAGGCTTCATTTATTCCAAGAACGGATTTGACGTCAGCGAGCTCATAAAGGCAAAGGCGGAACAGGGCTCCGTCACTGCGCAAAAGGCGGAGATGAACGGACCCCATGAATGGCTTTTCGAGGCCGACGCGGACATCCTTGTGCCTGGCGCAAGGCCCAACAGCGTGAATGAAACAAATTACGGTAGGATAAAGGCGAAATACATCTTCGAGGCCGCGAACATCCCGATGTCAAATGACGTCGAGAAAAAACTGTGCAATGCGGGAAAAACGGTTTTTCCAGACATCCTTGTCAACGCGGGCGGCGTGATAAGCTCGTACGCGGAGCTGATGCACTACGACGAAAAGAAGATGTTCCAGCTGGTGCATGAAAAAATCTCTGACAACACGAAGGAGGTTGTCAAGAAGGCAAACGGCGATTGTTTCCTCAGGAAATACGCAATGGAAATAGCGAAGGCAAGGGTGCTGAAGGCGGATGAAAAAAGAAGGCCCTAATGCACCATTCTCGCGTCTATGACTACGCAATCGTTCTCGTCAACCTTTATGGGGTTGAGGTCAAGCTCCTTTATCCTTTCCCTTCTTATCATTTTGCTGACCTTCACTATCAGCGAGGCTAGCTTCTTGATGTTGACCGGCTTTCCCCTGAACCCGAGCATTATTTTCTTTGCTTTGACGTCGTCAATCATGTCGTAGACGTCCTTTTCGGTTATGGGGCAGATCCTTGCGGTTATGTCCTTGAACACCTCGACATATATTCCGCCTATTCCGAAAAGCACCATCGGGCCGAAGACCTCGTCGTCCATCGCGCCGACATAAAGCTCCAATCCTTTTTTAATTTGCTTCTGCACAAGCACGCTTGTCTCCTTTCCGAACCTTGACTTCAAATGGTCGAAGCCTGTTTCAAGCATCTCCTTTGTCCAGTTGTCAAGAACGACGCCGCCGACGTCGGTCTTGTGGATTATCTTCTTGGTCCAGGCCTTGAGCACAAGCGGATAGCCTATCTTCTCCGCTGCCCTGAAAAGCTGGGCCTTTGTGTCCACGATTTCATAAGGGGCGACAGGTATGCCGTTCCTTTCAAGGATTTCAAAAACGTCCATAAGGCAGTATCGCAGGCAGGTATTAAAATGATAACGGCATTGTCCGCCGTGCCAATAGCATTTTTAACCTCTTTTATTCACAATAAGCCCATGCGGCTTATGGAAAGGAAGCCAATAAGGGAAATGCGCATCAGGCTCAAGGCATTGTTCAGCCGCAGCAAGGCGCGCTTTGAGAAAAACGGGGCTGCCCAGGGGCATCTTGACCTCAAGCTTTTCAATGAATGCAAGGTCGCGCAGCAGGAGGACGCCAGGGCCAAGGAGGTCAGGCGACTGCTGAAGCAGGGCGCAAACCCGGACGTATCGCTCAACTGGGACGGCGTTTCTGCGCTTGCGCACGCTGCGCAGAACGAGTCCTGCAAAATCGCCAAATTATTGCTTAAGGCCGGCGCAAACCCGAACGCAAGGGACAAGAATGGATGCACGCCGCTCATGCATGCAACAAAATACGTAAATGAGACTGCGACAGCAAAGATTCTCCTTGAATATGGCGCAGACCCGAACGCAAGGGACAACAACGGATGGACGCCGCTCATGTACGCGGCGTCCAAGGGCGGCCCGGAACTTGCGAGGCTCCTGCTTGAGCGCGGCGCATTCATGACCGCAACAAGCAGAAAGGGCAACACCGCGCTGATGCACCTTGAGAAAAGGCACGCGAAATGCACGCTCCCCCTTGGCGGATATGGGGATCAGGAAATCTATGACGGCATAATCAAAGTTTTCAATGAGCACAGGGCAAGGACGCTGAAACGCATCACTGGCTTTGCCTTCGCGAAATTCAAGTCAAATTTCAGGGAATGCGCGAGCCATTAGCATTTTTAAACACTTTTGCGCACAAATCCCCCATGCAGGAAAAGCCGGTTTTAAGCAATGGCGCGCCCCAGGAGACGAGGAAGCCAGTGCCGGACAAGGAGGCCGCCCAGAGGGAGCTGGACTGCGGGCTTGTGGATGCAGTGATGGAAGGAAGCCTTGAAAAAACAAAAAGCCTGTTCAGCATGGGCGCAAGCATCGACGCCAAGGACTATTGGGGCAAGACCGCGCTAATGTGCGCCTGCCTTTATGGCCATGAAAAAGTCGCAGCGTTCCTTGTTGAAAACGGCGCAAGCATAAACGCGAAAGACAAGGGCGGTTGGACGCCGATGATGTTTGCAGCGCGCAATGGATTCACCAACGTTGTAGGGCTGCTGAGTGACAGGGGCGCGGACGTTGGTTCAAGAGACGAACGCGAGTACACCGCACTCATGCACGCGATTGAGGAGGAGCGCATCGACACTGCAAGGCTGATGATCAGAAAGGGCGCCGACCCGAAAACGCAGATAAGGAACATCGGGAGCCTACTGCCCAATGCCGCAAAAATGGGCATGTACAAAATCGTGAAGTTCGTTGTAGAGGAAGGCACTGACATCGACTCGCTTGACACTGATACGGTTGACGGCAAAGGCATCACCGCGCTGGCCTATGCAATACACAAAAACGATTTTGGCATGGCCAAGTTCCTTTTGAAGCACGGCGCAAACATAGACAAGGCAGACCAGTATGACAGGACACCGCTGATGCGCGCAGTGGAACAAGGCGACGCAAAGGCAGTTTCCTTCATTTTGGAGAACGGCGCCGACCCGGACTTGGAGAGCAACATCGGAAAGACCGCGCTCATGATGGCGGCAAGGGACGGAAACCTTGAAATGGCCAAGCTGCTTGTGGAAAAAGGCGCATCCATTGAAATTGAATGCAAAAGCGCGCTGATCGAGGCGCTTGACAACAGGCATGACGACATCGCCAAATTCCTCATAATGAACGGCGCCAATGTAAATGCAAAGGACGGGTACGATGTCACCGCGCTGATGCACGCCTTGGCAAACGGGAACATGGCAGAGGACAAATTTGAAATACTCATGCTCCTTGTGGACAAGGGCGCGGACATAGGCGCAAAGAATTCGAGAGGAATGGATATCATCGACCTGGCCATGAATTACGCCTCGTCCATCCCGCTGCCGTCCTCGGCACATTCCGCTGGTGCCACGATGTGGTTGAATGGCATAAAACAGAATGCAATACGGCTTCAGAAGTTTCTTGAGATGGCCGGAGCATTCCAGCCCCTCATAGGCAAGGGGCCGCTGAGCGAGCTTGTGCTCAATTTCGCGGATTGCACCATGCAAAGAAAATAGCCGTCGGTTTTTCCCTGGGCTTTTTCTAAAATAGTTTTTCTTTCCGCAGGAGCTTTCTAAAGTAGTTTCTTTTTCCCCAAGTGCTTTTTCTTCGCAAAGAAAAAGGACTTTTGGGCTTCCTGGTTCGCAATACATCGCCAAACAGGGCCTTTTCCGGCGAAGCTCCATCCTGCGGCTCTCCCAAACAGGAAAATACGCCTTATGGCTGCTCCTTCCGGCCTGACCAGTTTCGTCGCATCTTCGCTATTGGAAGACAGGACTTCGACGCCCCGACGGGAAGGATGCCTGGCAAGGCACTACTCCCCAGGCCTTCGGTCCGCCTAAAGGGGATTTGCGGTGCTGGGACCCCTAGCCCCAACCTAGCCCATTCAATTGAGAGGGGAAGATATTTTAAATCCGCGCCATGCCCCTGAAAACGGACCAGTCGCCCTTCGGAAAGTCGTTGTCCCAAAGACCTGTCAAACAATCCGGCCTTTTTTCCACAACATCCGGAATATTGTTCAGGACGCCGAGGCTGGAAATCTGGATATCCGATACGAACATGAGCACAATCTCGCTGCATGCCATGTCCGCAATCTTCATTATCGCATCGCTTATCGCATGCGGCGTTATCAGCTTGCCATTGAAGCCGTTGCGCAGCCACGTTGTCATTGTCTTCGGGTAGTCGCTTTCAAAGTTCGAGAATATCTCTGCTGCCAATGCTGAGAACGGCCCGCTTGCTATGAGCCTGGACACAATCGCGCTGTGCGAACCTCCCCTCTGCGCCATGCTGACCATCTCAGGGATTATGTATGTTATCTCTCCGCCGCGCCTTCCTGCGCCAAGGACAGAGGCGCGCTCGCCGTATCCCACGAAGAACTCGAATGCCGTTTGTTTGCATCTTTCAAGCATGCTGGGGATTACCGCAACCTCCTGGTTCTCAAGCACATCCTTCATCCACGTGCCGAACCGCCTTGCGTTTTTCCTGCCATCCATTGTGATGCCTGCGTGCATTCCATCCTCAACGCGGGATGCGACTGCCTTTTCGGCGTGCCTTACAACGAATAACTTTGCCATCCTATCTCCTGTTTGTTTAAATGTTCTTAAATGTAAACAAACATTATAAAAACAATACCGTCCAATAAGGGAGCATGCTCCCAAACGACAGGCTGGAGGCGCTCAGAATCCTGACAAAGAGACTTTCAGGCAGCGCCATAAACTGGGCCGTTTGCGCGGGCACCGGCATCTGGCTGCAGGGAGTGAAGATAGAGCCGAAAGACATAGACATAATTGTCTGTACGAAGGACGACACGGAAAGGCTCGCTGAAAGGCTGAAAAAGTTCGAAATAGAGCCAATAAAGCGCGTTGAAAAGGAGAACTACGACGCATACGAGGGAAAATTCAAGGTCAATGGGATAGACGTCCAGGTAATGGGCGAGCTTGTCAACAAGGTTCCGGGATGCGACCTTTGGAGCGAGACAAAAGGGCTTTCCGCAAAAAGGACGCTGATAGTTGACAGCATGAGGATACCCGTCATCTCTCTTGCGCAGGAGTACAATGCATACCTGAAAAGGGGGAAGCTGGAAAAGGCGGAGAAAATTTTCGAGGCCATGCAGGGAAAAAACCCATAAATTTAAACCTTTCTTTTCAAACCAAGGCATGCGCCTTTCCAAAAGGAAGTATATTGTGATTCTCGGCTCATTGATGTCCGGCCTTGGCAAGGGCATACTCTCATCCTCTATAGGAAAAATCCTGCAAAGCAACGGCCTCAAGGTAGTCCCGATAAAGTTTGACGGCTACCTGAACGTGGACTGCGGGACAATGAATCCGTACAGGCACGGCGAAGTGTTTGTCTTGGACGACGGGACGGAGTGCGACATGGATTTCGGGACCTATGAGCGGTTCCTCAACTACAACCTGGAAGGCATCAGCAGCATAACAGGCGGAAAAATATTCAAGAGGATAATAGACAAGGAAAGGAAGGGCGACTTCCTTGGCCGCGATGTGCAGATAGTCCCGCACCTCACTGACGAGCTCAAGAAATGGGTAAAGGACGTGGGCGAGCATTTTGGCGCCGACGTGGTGCTTGTGGAGGTCGGCGGAACGGTCGGCGACATCGAGAACAGCTATTTCATAGAGGCGATGAGGCAGATGTCCTTTGAGGAGCACGGCAACATGCTGTTTATACAGCTGACTTACGTGAACAGCATATCAAAGGGCGAGCAGAAGACGAAACCTACTCAGCACGCCAATAGGCTGCTTGCTTCTCTTGGCATCCATCCGCACATAATAATAACAAGGGAGGACGAGCCCTTGACAAAGGAGTCAAAGGAGAAGATAAACATATTCTGCAATGTTCCCCCTGAAAACGTGTTCGACGACCCCATGCTGGAGACGGTTTACGAGCTTCCGCTTGTGCTTGAGAAGCAGGGCCTGAGCAGTGTGCTTTGCAAGGAGCTTGGCATAGAAACGAGGCGCGACGGGCTGAAGGAATGGTCCGCAATAGTGGACAGGATCAAGGAGCCTAAAAAGGAGATAAACGTCGCCATAGTGGGCAAATACATGAGAGTCAGGGATGCCTACGCAAGCATTTATGAGGCGCTCATCCACGCTGGCGCGGCCACAAATTCCAAGATAATCATGAAGCACGTGGAATCGTCCGAGCTTGACGACGGAAAGATAAAGGCCGCGGACGCGCTCGGGGGCATTGATGCCGTGATTGTCCCCGGCGGGTTCGGGGCAAGGGGCGTTGAAGGCAAGATAGCCGCAATAAAATATTGCAGGGAAAACAGGGTTCCGTACCTTGGGCTCTGCCTTGGCATGCAGCTCATGGCAGTGGAATACGCAAGGAACGTCTGCGGAATGGAAAACGCAAATTCGACGGAGTTTGACGAAAAAACAGAATACCCGGTCATTTACCTTATGCCGGAGCAGGAGGGCGTGAAGGAGAAAGGCGCAACAATGAGGCTCGGCGCATACGAGTGCGTGCTCAAGGAGGGGACAATGGCGCACAAGGCATACGGAACAATAAAAATAAGCGAAAGGCACAGACATAGGTACGAGGCCAACAACGGGCTTGTCAGGCAGATGGAAGACAAGGGATTGGTCGTCTCCGGAACATCGCCGGACAAAAGGATAATAGAGGTGGTGGAATGGAAGGACTCCTTCGGCATAGGCACGCAGGCCCATCCTGAGCTCAAAAGCAGGCTGGAGCGCCCCGCCCCGCTTTTCGTGGCCCTTGTCGAGGCCGCGCTAAGGAAACAAAGAAAGGAATAAAAAGTTATTCGGTGATATGGTGCCATGGGGTTCCCAAAAGTGAGCGCAATAGGCATAATAGCCGGAATAATCATCTTCTTCGCAGTAATGTCCCTTCTGTTCCTAATCAACCCAAGGGGAGTGCAGACGACAGAGACATCATTCAAGGTAACTGAGCAGCAGGCCATACTGGACGATGCGAGGGCAAAATACCCCAACGCCGACATTGTGGACATAATAAACGTGACTGAAATAGGCTCGGGAGCATCGAAGTATTTCCAGGTCAAGGTCCGAGTCACTGAAGGATACAATTCCACGTGCCCGAAGAGGTACCACCTTGAGTATTTTTATCCGAACCAGAGGTTTGAGCCGTCCGAGCCTGAGCTTGTGACAAATGACTGCTCATTCTGCTCCAATGGAAATTGCCTTATCGCGTTTGAGGAAGAGGCCATAATAGCAAGCGCCAATGCCCCGGGAACAAGGGGCGTGAAGTCGTTCATTGCAAACAACAACGCCACTCCTTTGGTGATGGTCGAGGGCAACGAATGGAACGTGCTTTGGCGCGCCGAAAACAGCTCAGTCAAGATATCCATCCTTGGCAACGGCTATGTGGAGAACGTGACGTATTCCTAGCCCAAGGAGTAGTAATCCCCTTTTTCCCTTTGCTCCCTGTCCAGCACGCTGCCAGGCTTGTTTATCCTAGGGCGGAACGTATCAACGTCCCTTCTTACGGTTATATCCATTGCCTTGAGGAACAGGTCCATCCCCTCCCTCTTGTGCATGGCCTTGCTTCCATGGCCTTTTTTGGAGCGCTCCCCGGAAAACAGCATTATCCTGTTTGACACCCTGTCTATCAGGCTTATGTCGTGGTCTATTATGAAGACAGGCTTTTTCCTGTATTCAATGAAATCTGATATCAGATGGCAGAACGCTATCCTTTGCTCCACGTCAAGGAACGCGCTCGGCTCGTCCAGGAGATACAAATCGGCTTCAAGCGACAGCGTGTGCGCTATGCTGACCTTTTGCAATTGTCCGCCGCTTAACTGGCTCAATTTCCGCTCAAGCAGGTTCGCAGGTATGCTCAGCAGCCGCCTTGAAAGCTCGATTATGAAAGGGTCGCCTTTTGCAAAAACGGATGATACTCTGTCTTCGTTTGCCTCAAGGTACTGCTTCTTGTATGCTATTTTCATCTTGTTGTCAAAGTCGCCTGCATCGGATTTTTCCACCCCGGCAAGCATCCGCATGAACGTTGTTTTTCCAAGCGCATTTCCGCCGACTATGCCGACAACCTCCTTTTCCCTGATTTCGCTTGGTTCCACTTCCAGCTTGAACGGGCCGAAGTCCTTTTTCAATTCCGGATACTTGAAATATACGGCGGCTTTTTCCTCCTGCTGGCTGAATTTCGAGAACTTTATCTCAAAGTCCCTTATTTTCAGGTTCTCCGCCCTCAAAAATCCCTGCAAATACTCGTTTATGCCGGTCCTTGAGGCCTTGAGGCCGCTCACTGCGCCGTATGCGCCCTCCTCGCCGAAGAAAATATATGCGTAATCCACAAGGTAGTCCATAACGGTCAAGTCGTGGTCAACAACTATCAAAGTGTTCTTCTCCCCGAACTCCTTCAGCATCACGGATAATCTTAGCCTTTCGCCTATGTCAAGGTAGTTTGTAAGTTCGTCTATATAATAGATGTCCGCGTTTTTGCTTATGGTTATTGCAACGCTCAATTTCTGCAGTTCCCCGCCGCTCAGCTCGTTAACTTTTCTCTCGGCTATGTCTTCAAGCCCGAATTTCTCCAGCATATCCTTTCCAAGGCCAACGGCCTTCAAAAGCTCCTTGACATGGACCTTTTTCTTCCTTATGTTCTCTATATCCTGCGGCTTTATGGAAACGTTGTGTTCGCCTGCTATGGATGAAAGATAATTCTTAACTTCCATCGAGGACTTTTCATATATCTCGTCCCAGGAGAATTCCCTCTCTTCGCCAAAATTGGGCTTGAGCTGCTTTGACAAAAGCCTTATTGCGGTCGTTTTTCCTATGCCGTTCTTGCCTATCAGGCCTATGACCTCGCCCTTTTTCGGTATTGGCAGTCCGTAAAGCCTGAACATGTTCGGCCCGTACGAGAACATCGGCGCCCCGAGCTCCTTCGAAAGGTTTATGATGTAGATGGCGCCGTTCGGGCATTTTTTCACGCATATGCCGCAGCCTATGCACCTCTCGTTGTTTATGAGCGGATACTTGCTTTCCTCATCTATCTCTATGCACTTGTCCCTTGTCCTGTTGATGGGGCATACCTTGACGCACACGTAGCCGCACTTCTCCTTTGTGCAGGCGTCCCTGTCGATAATAGCCAGCCGCTTGGCCGCAACGCTAACCTTTGCCATATGGCACCTTGTTTTCCGGCACAGTTTTTAATTGCTTTGGCGCACAATCCATATTGATGGAAAAGAGGAAAGGCAGGATACGCGAGGCGCTTGCAAAGGCCAAGGAAAGACTATTCCACAAGCCGAAGCCGGATATGAAAGCGATACTGACAGAAGATCATCAGAATTGGCTCAATTATATGCTCTGGAAAGCCGCAGAAACAGGAAACAACTCGGAGATAGTACGGCTTATCAAGACCGGCATTGACATCGCCGTAAAAGACAATAATGAGTGGACAGCCCTGCACTTTGCAGCATTATGTGGGCAAACCCAAACCTGCGCTATGCTTATCGTAGAATACGCAAAAACAGGAAGTGACATAAAGGAATTCATTACTGCAAAGAACAAAAAAGGCTGGAAACCCCTGGACTTTGCCGCAGAGAGAGGGCATCCCAAAGCCGAGCAGTTCCTCGAGTCCATGGAATGGCTTGCGGACGCGACGGGAAACGCGTTCATGAAGCCCTTCGGCGAATGCATTGCAGGATGACTTTTTAATCCCTTTGCCGCACAATGTCATTATGGAACAGCGGCAGGAACAGCAGGCCACCAAGCCCCAAAAACGCTGGGAGCGCACAAAAGAGGCGCTGGCGTCAACAGCAAAATCGCTGAAACGGGTTTTGGCAGGAAAACGGCTTGACAAGGCACTTGCCAGCGCTGCATTGAATGGCAATAACAAAGAGGTCGTGCGGCTCCTGAAGGCAGGCGCAAACATCGAAGCAAAGAGCAAAGGCGGTTTGACCGCGCTCATATCCGCCGCAGCACAAGGGGAAACCGAAATAGTCAGACTTCTGTTGGAAAAAGGCGCAAACATCGATGCAACCAATGAATTGGGCGAGACCGCGTTCATATGTGCCGCAAGATGGGGGCGCACCGAAACCTGCGCTTTCCTGCTCGATAAGGGCGCAAACATAGAAGCAAAGGACAACAACGGCTGGACCCCGCTCATGTTCGCCGCAAACAAACACATTGCAACCTGCACTTTACTGCTTGAAAAGGGCGCAAACATAGAAGCAAAGGACAACAACGGCAGTACCGCGCTCATACAAGCCGCAGCAGACGGGCGCATCCATATCTGCGAACTCCTTCTCAGTAAGGGCGCAAG
>JBGQMB010000013.1:0-27024 GCA_041500405.1 Candidatus Micrarchaeia archaeon
AATGATACTGCTTTAGGTCATATAAAGTAATTATACCAACTGCTTTGTCATTTTCAACTATAGGAATAGATCCAATCTTCTTTCTATTCATTAACCGAAAAGCGTCATTTAAAGTGTCAGATGGACTTAAAGTCACTACATTCTTTATCATCACGTCTGAAACTTTTATTTTTCTCATAATACTCAACTTTGTTCAAAATCCCTCGTATCCTTCCTTTCCTATCTTCTTCAGCAGTTCTTTTCCGCCCTCAGCCGCAATCTTTCCGTGTTTGAGCACAATAACGCTGTCCGGTTTTATTCTCTCAACTGTCGCCGGTATGTGGGAAATGAAAATGACTGTCTCGGCCCCGCTTTCCTTGATCGCCTTCATTATCCTTTCAAGCGAGTCAACGTCAACCCCTGCGTCAACCTCATCCGCTATTATCACGCGCGGCTTAAGCAAAAGCATCTGCACAATCTCCGCCTTCTTCAATTCCCCGCCGGACCAGGTCCTGTCAATCGGCTTGTTGATATAATCAATCTTCAGGCCGGCCTTCTCAGCCGCGTTCTCCAGCAGGTCCATGGTTTCCATCAGCGTCTTGTCCCTGAAAACGGCCTTTGCTATGTCCAAAAGGCTTATGCCAGGAAGGTGGGGCGTGTGCTGGAACAGCATGAAAATCCCCTGCCGCGCCCGTTCGTCTATCTTCAGCCCGTCAATCTTCCTCTCATCAAGCGAAACGCTGCCCGAATATTTCACAATGCCCATTATCGCCTTTGCAAGCGTCGATTTTCCGGAGCCGTTCGGCCCCATGACCGCGCAAATGCCCTTCCCGAATGAAACATTGACATTGTCCAGTATTGCTTTTCCGCTGGAGGACGCGCTAATCTTATCCAGCTTCAGCATCAAAGCACCCTTGAGACCTTTACGGCAAGGCAGTCCAAGCCGTTCTTTTTCAGGTTGTTCATGACCTTTTCCTTCACATCCTCGCCAACAAACGCGTAGAACATAGTCCTTTCGAAGTTGTTTGCCCTGAACACCGCTATGTCGCATTCCGCCAGCACCCTTTGTATTGAAGAAGCGCTGGCAGAAGGCACATTCACAAGTATCATATAGTCCTCCTTTCCGATGGACTGGAAATCGACATCCGCCCTGTATCCGCGTATTATGCCGTTCTTTTCCAGCCTTTCCATCCTCTTTTTCGTTGCGGTGTTGCTTATGCCGAGCTTTTTCGCCATCTCTATCATCGGAGTCCTTGCGTTCTTTGCCAGCATGGCCAGAATCATGTTGTCTTTTTTGTCAAGCATGTTCAACTTTTGAACATTAGGGTTTAAATATTTAACCCACCAAAAAAACCATAATGGAAAGCAGAATAGAGCGCAAAAGCAGGTCCAACAAAGAGCCAGGCTGGCTGACGGACCTTAGGCTAAAGGCATTCAAATATTACAAGAAGATAGGCGGAGCGCCATTTAAGCAA
Source organism: Candidatus Micrarchaeia archaeon (assembly GCA_041500405.1). Taxonomy (GTDB): domain Archaea; phylum Micrarchaeota; class Micrarchaeia; order Anstonellales; family J096; genus JAPLWW01. The sequence continues at coordinate 1,455 of JBGQMB010000013.1, forward strand.
ACATCCGCGCCAAAAGCCAGCAGGGAGGAAACAAAGCAGTTGCTTGAAAAGATGGGCGTAAGGGAGAGCGAAAAGGACTACATGCTCGGAATCTCGCAAATAAACGACAAGGTGTACATGAATCCTGTCCCAGAGGGCTTCGGAAAGGGAATAATAGTCAAGCCATTGCTGGACGCGGTCAGGGAAAACGGGGATTTGGTGAAAAAGCACCTGTCAAAGATAGTTGATTACCGGGAAAATGCCTATGCAGCGTACAATACTGCTTTCTGGGACGGCGGCGTATTTGTCTATGTCCCAAAAGGCGTGAAAATCCCGTTCCAGATAAACGTTGTTTTCATAATAGACAAGGCCGGATTCTCCCAGGTGCCAAGGGCGTTGATAATCTGCGATGACAACGCGGATGTGAAGTTCATGGAGGGGTGCGTTGCGCCAATCTACAGGGAATATTCCGACCACAAGAGCATAACCGAAATCGTAGTTGGAAAAAACTCAAGGATGGAAGTGGCAAGCATGCAGAACTGGAGCCCCAATGTCGCGACAAAGGGCTTCAAAAGGGCAGTGCTGAAGCAGGGCGCGCACATAACGTGGATGGATGGCAGCTTCGGCGGAAGCTCCAACCACAAGACGCTTTCGATAGTGATGGAGGAAAAGTCAAAAGCCGAGCTTTCGACGTTCATAACTGCCACAAAGGGCCAGTCAACAAGGGTCATGGACCAGATAACGATGAAAGGCAAGGGATGCAGCGCAAAGGTCTCAAGCAGGTCCATCGCAGGAAACGGCGGAAGGACGGACTACTCAAGCATAACGCAGATTGACGGAAAGGGATGCTCCATTTTCGGCGAATGCGAGGCCATGCTTTTGGACGAAAAAAGCTCTTCGGCCAGCAGCCCAAGGACAATCGACAGCTCAAAAGATTCATGGTCAAGCCACGAATCCTCAACATTCGTTTTCAGCCAGGATGCGATTGAATACCTTATGGCAAGGGGCCTGGCGCAGGAGGAGGCAAAGGCCAGCATGGTCATCGGCTTCGCAAAGCCGTTCACGCTGTCCCTGCCTGTTGAATATCGGAGGGAGCTGGAAAGGCTTATCGGCATAAAGGCAAGGGGCGGGGCATGATGGAGATAAGAAGAACTGTCTCGTCAAGAAAAAGCGAAACAATAGAGCTTCCGGAAGGCGACGTTGACATTGTTTTTGAAATCCTTGATTGCGGCGAGCTTGACATGACAATCAGGTCAAGGAACAAAAAGCCGCAGCAGGTAAACTTAAGCGTAATCCACAGGGGAAAGGGCGTATCCGCCATCAGGCTAAATTCCATAATAAAGTCATCGCTAAGGCTGGACGCAAAGCTCGTGATGGAAAAGGATTCTGCAGGAAGCGTCGGAAAGGTCTCAATGAACGGCATAAAGATCGGCAAGGATGCAAAGGCCGATTTCAGCCCGAAGCTGGTGCTGCTGAACGGCGACGTTGACGTTTCGCACAAGTCGTCAATCCAGGAAATCCCGGAACAGGCAGTCAGCTACCTTATGGGCCGCGGCATCGCAAAAAAAACGGCGCAATCCCTTTTCTGCGAAAGGTTCCTTTCGCAATAATCACTCAATATTCATCTTTGAAAAGAAGTCGTCCTCAATGGACTTTTTTATTATGCCAAGCTCCTCGTTGCTGAACCTATCCATGCTTTTCCATATCCGTTCCGTGCCATCGCAGCCCCTGTCAATGTACCCAAGCAGGTCGCTGCGGAGCCTGTCTTTGTCAAGGTCCCCTTTCACAAGCGCAAACACCGCGCGGACGGCATGCGAGAAGAACCGCTCCACCTGCCCGTGCCGGGGGCGCTTCAGCGCGGATGACGCCGTTATAGAATGAAGGACCTTATTCATCATTATCCTGTCCGTGTGCGTGCATTCCTTTCCCTCATCATCGAGCTTGATGTAGATCTGCATGCATATCCTGCCAAAAGCCAGCCTGTCCAGGTCGCGTATTGCTTCACATTTCAGGCTGTGGCTGTTAAACACTGTGCTGCACCTGGCGGAGCTGACCTCGCCAAAGCCGTCTATCTTCCTGAATGCGGATGCAACCTTTTCCCTGGCTCTTTTTTCAAATGCCAGAAGGGACGCATTCACAACCATGTTTGACTATGAAAAGAAACATTTAAAACTTGATGCGCGCTCACATCGGCGGCGGCAACCTTGTCTTAAGGAAAAGCGAAATGTTGAACTTGCGCTTCATCAGCTCCCTGGCCCCGTCGAGCCTGGCCTTGTTCTTTCCAAGGGCCTTGCTCTTGTCTTTCTCATCAATAATGATGTAAAGGACAATCTCGCCCATGATGTTCTCGTCCGTTGTCTCCAGGATGCGCACGTTGTTGAACAGGTTTTTCAGGAAAGCCTCCGGGTCGTCGGAATCGGCCACGACGTAAACGTTCCTGTCAACCTTGGCCTTGAAGCTCTCGATCTTCTTTCCGTGGTTCGCCAGCACAAGGCCTATCCTGTCGGACGGAACAACGAAAAAAAGCGCGCCCTTTGTCTCTATCATCTGCAGGGGCATGACGCCGGTCATTGATTCGAACACATTGAAGTATTCAAGCACTTCGGGATTCAGTTCCATACCGCATTATCCCTTAGTTAGCTTTTCCAGCCTGTCCTTGCTCGTCTCGCCGAATTCGTATATCGCGATGACTGAAACGGGGTAAGGCTTTCCGCAAAGCTTGCCGAGTTCCATTGACGTGCCTGCAAAAGGCAGCTGCGCCAAGGACTTCTCCATTGAAGAGTAGTATTTTATGTTTTCAACAGTTTCGCGCGGTATGTTTGCCGCGTATATTATTCCCTTCGCCTTTCCCAGAAGCACGGATGAGATTCCCTTGCGGGTCCCGAACCCTATCTTTCCGCTGTCTATCAGAAGCCTGATTTCCTTCTCAAGCGGGCTTATCTTCTCCTTTTTCTCCCTTTTCCTGACTGCGGCTTTCCTGGTTTTCTTCCTGGGCTCCTCTGCCTGTTCGACGGCCTCCTCTTCCTTCTTCTCTTTCTCCTCGAGGTCGGCTTTCTTTTCCTCAACTTCCTTATCAGATGCCATAATCATCACTTTGACAGTCTTTTAGTCTCTCCGCATACTGTTTTTATTTGTTTCCCTTGGAGAACTTGAACTCCAGCACGATATTTCCGGTGCCAAGCGGCACGGTTTTGCCGGCGATTATGTTTTCGGTCACTCCCTTCAGCGAGTCTATGTTCCCCTTTGACGCCGCCTCGGTGAGGTGCCTTATGGTCTCCTCGAACGCGGCCTTTGCAAGGACGCTCTCCTTTCCGCCCGCAAGCCCGCGCCTTCCGACGTTTATCACCTTGCCCTCGCTGGACATCGCGTCCGCAAGAAGCATGATGTGCCTTATGTCGACATAAAGGCCCTGCATGTCAAGCACCTGCTTGAGCTCCTTTATGACCGCGTTGCGCGCGGCCTCCACGCCGTAAATCCTTTCCACTTCCTTTATGTTGTTGGTGTAGATGTGGTCCGGGTCAACGCCCTCTATGTCAAGCACGCCCTCTATGTTGTCTCCCTTTGCCCTGACGAAATATCCGCCCTTGTCCTCCACGACGACCGCCATGGTTATTCCGTCAACGCCCTTCACTATGCCGTCCCTCAGCCTGTCAAGCATCTTCCTTGCGGTCTTGAGCGGCTTCTTGGCATCCTTGCCCTCGAACTTTATCATGATTATGTTTCCCTTTGTCCTTATCTTCCTCTTGCTTATGGCCTTCAGCAGGTCGTCCATCTTCAATCCGAAGTTTTTCGCGGCGTTCTCGTTGAACCTGAGCAGTATCCTCTTGTTCTCAAGGTCCTCCCTTATGTCCGCCACATCCGAAACAGTGACCATGTCTATCTTGTATGCAAGCTCCTCCGCCTTTTTCCTGTCCTTCCTGAGCTCCGGCTTCAGGTATATGTCTATGATGGGCTTTTTCGGCCTTTTTCTGAGGTCGACCAGCTCTATCATCCTCGGAAGCCCGGTAGGCACCTGCTCAGCGACGCCCGCGTAGTGGAACGCCCTCATGGTCATCTGCGTTCCCGGCTCGCCAAGGCTCTGCGCAGCCACTATGCCGACCGGCTCGCCGGCGTTTATCATGTACTTCTTTTTCGGATGCGTTATTGCTGCTGTCGTCATTGCAATCTCCTCACTTGGACGCGGTGTCGACATCGTCCTCCGATATCGAGTCTATGAAGGCCGTGTTCGTCGAGAACATCGGGTCCTTTGCGTCTCCGCCGTATATGAACTGAACGATCCTGCCGCTCGTGTCCCTTACCGTAAAGTCCCTTGCCACGGAAAGGTCCTGCAATGCGTGGATAAGCCTCCTTTGCATGTATCCGGAACGGGCTGTCCTGATGGACTTGTTGACTATGGATTCCCTTCCGCCTATTGCGTGGTGGAAGAACTCGTCTATGTCAAGCCCGCTTATGAATGAGGAGTATACGAATCCCCGTTCCCTTCCGCCGAGCACGCCCGGCTTGAAGAACGGCAGCACCCTTCCCGCATAGCCCCTCCTGGGCCTCTTGTTCCTGACTGCCTGCTGCCCGACCACGGAGCCCATCTGTATGACGTTCAGCAAGGATCCCCTTGCCCCAATCAGCGCCATGATGATGGACGGGTTGGCCTTTCCGAGCGCGTTCATGATTATTTCCCCCGTGGAGTCCCTGGCCCTTGACGTAAGGTCCATGATCATGGCCTCAAGCGTCTCCTTCATGCTCATTCCGGGCGACCTTTCAAGTGTCTTATGGTTGTATTTCTCGACAAACGAGTCTATCTGCCTGTTGAGGTTGTTGAGTATCTTGTCCCTTTCTTCGCTGGATTTTGTGTCAAGCTCGTACTGCTTCAGCGACACGCTCAAGCCGTACATCAGCAGGTATTCCAGGCCCATCCTTGTGGCGGAGTCCAGGAAATTTCTTGCGGCTTCCGGCCCGTCCCTCAGGAATATCTTTTCCAGTATCTCGCCGCTCACGCCCTTGCTTTCAATGGCCCCCTTGAGCAGCTTGCCGTCCTTTATCACGACATCCTCGCCCAGCTTGGACTTGAATGTCGCGTTTATGTCCTCTGGAATCAGCATCGAGAACAGCGCCTTTCCGGAATACATGGTCTTGTCGACGTCCGGCTTTGGCAGCTTCCTTATCCCGGCCTTCATCAAAAGGTTGGACGCCTCCTCCTTGTTGAATATCGCATCGTCCCTTGTGAGGAAATAGATGCCTGACACGTTGTCCTGCTGCGGCTTTATTATTGCGTGGCCGTGCCTTGGCGACAGTATTTGTTTATCGACTCTCATCAGCTCGTATGCCTCCGCCTGCGACTCCTCCGTTTGGAGCGCATGGAGGTTCATCTCGTCCCCGTCGAAGTCCGCGTTGTACGGCGGGCAAACAAGCGGGTTTATCCTGAATGTCTTTCCCGGGAGCACCTTGACCATGTGCGCCATCATCGAGACCCTGTGGAGCGAGGGCTGCCTGTTGAACAGCACGATGTCCCTGTCTATCATCTGCCTTTCAACAATCCATCCGACTCCGAGCGTCTCAATGACCCTGTCCCTTGATGCGTCGGTCACCTTTACCCTTATGCCGTCCTTCCTTATGACGTACTTTGCCATCGGGTATTCCTTCGCCTTCACCAGCTCCTTCAGGTACTCAATGTTCCACTCAGTGACCGGTATGGGTATCGTAAGCTCCTCCGCAATCGGCATCGGAACCCCGACCTCATTCAGGCTTATGTACGGGTCCGGCGATATTATGGTCCTTGCCGAGAAGTTCACCCTCTTTCCGCTCAGGTTGTACCTGAAACGGCCCTCCTTTCCCTTGAGCCTTTGCGCAATGGTCTTCAGGGGCCTTCCGCTCCTGTGCCTTGCCGGCGGTATTCCCGCAGTCTCGTTGTCGAAATATGTTATCACGTGGTATTGGAGCAGTTTCCACAGGTCCTCTATTATCAGCTGCGGCGCGCCTGCGTTTATGTTCGCCTCAAGCTTCTGGTTCACCCTTATGATCTCAACAAGCTTGTGCGTCAGGTCGTCCTCGCTCTTGTCCCCGCTTTCAAGCGTTATCGACGGCCTTATCTTCACAGGGGGAACAAGCAATACTGAAAGGACCATCCATTCCGGCCTTGCGGCATCGGGGTTGTATCCTATTTTCTTCAGCTCCGCGCCCTTTATTGCGGAAAGCCACTCCTTTATCTCCGTTGGAAGCATTTCCTTTGTGTCAAGGTAAAGCGAGACCGGCCTTATGAATTTCAGCTCCGGAAGGTCCGCCTTGCAGTGCGGGCACTTCTTCGGCCTCTTGCCCTCCTTTGTGAGCACCATGCCGTAGCACTTGCCGCACGTCGCGCTGAGCACCTTGTAGACGTTCTTTGCGAAAAGCGGGTGCACGACGGGCCTGAAAAGGTCTATGTGCCCGAAATGGCCCGGGCATTCCCTTGAGGTCGCGCCGCAGGTCTTGCACCTGAGGCCAGGGTCGATTACCCCGAGATGCTGGTCCATAAGCCCCTCGTCAAGCGGATATCCGTCGTCGTCATATGTGTCCGGGACCGTTATCCTCGTGTGCCCTATGCTTTTTATATTCTCCGGGGAATACACCGCGAACTGGACCTTCTTTATCTCGTCCTCGACCGGGTTATAGTGAAGCACCATTTCAGTCAACCTCCATGTTTGCCTTCTTGTCGACAATAAGCTTGGGGAATATGCCTATCGCCCTTATCTCGTCAAGCAGAAGCTTGAATGCGTAGCTGATTTCCACCTCGGCTATGCTCTCTCCCTGGCACAGCGGGCACGCCGGCTTCTTGACAATGTAATTGTAGTACGCCATGCTCCCGCAGTCCCTGCAGATGTACTGGGTGGACTTGTCGCTCTCTTCCAGCAGCCTTTCCTTTAGCACGGATGCCGCCCCGAACCCTATGAGCGTGTCCCTTTCCATCTCGCCGAACCTGAGCCCTCCTTCCCTGCTCCTTCCTTCCGTTGGCTGGAGCGTGAGCAATTGGACAGGCCCCCTGCTCCTTGCGTGCATCTTGTTTGACACAAGGTGGTATAGCCTCTGGTAGTAAATTACGCCGACAAATATCTTCGCCTTTATCCTCTTTCCGGTTATGCCGTCGTAAAGCCACTCCTCGCCGTATTCGTCGAATCCGGCCTCCTTGAGTATCTTCATGAACTTTTCCTGCTTGTCGCCGCTGAAAGCGGTTCCGTCCATTATCTGGCCCTCGGCGCACCCCGCCTTTCCCCCAAGCATGTCGAGCATGTGCCCGACAGTCATCCTGCTCGGCAGCGCGTGCGGGTTTATCAGCAAGTCCGGGACTATTCCGCTCTCGCTGAACGGCATGTCCTCGTGCGGAATCATGAACCCGATGATCCCCTTTTGGCCGTGGCGCGATGCCATCTTGTCCCCGATTTCAGGCACCTTTGGAAGCCTGAGCCTTACCTTGACCACCTTGTTTCCGCTTGCGCCTTCCGTGAGTATGACAGAATCGACCCTGCCGCGCTCTCCCTCTTTCACGGCTACGGAGCTTTCCCTTTTCTTTTCCTCATAAACGCCGAAAATTGACATTTCCTCAAGGAACCTCGGCGGCGATGTCTTTCCGACAAGCACGTCGCCTTCCTTAACCTCGCTTTCCGGAATCACTATTCCGTCGTTGTCCAGGTTCGCGTAGGAGTCCTCGCCCCTGAATCCGTTGACCTTTGGGGACGGTATCTCTATGACGTCCTTTTGCCCGGACGGATATGTGATTTCCTCAACTTCGTAAGTCCTGAACATCGCGGTCCTTCCCATGCCCCTGTCCACGGCGGAACTGTTGACCACGATAGCATCTTCCAGGTTCCATCCCTTGTATGACAAAACTGCGACGACCAGGTTCTGGCCGGCCGCCCTGCTCTTCATGTCAAGGTTCTTGTAAGCGTCTGTCTGCACCAGCGGCTGCTGGGGATAGTACATAACGTAGCTTCTTGTGTCGTACCTGTGGTTGTAGTTTGAAAGGTACATCCCAAGGCTCTGCTTGGCCATGGACGATGCCATGGTGATTCTCGGGCTTGAGTTGTGCTCCGGATACGGAAGAACGCTTGCAACGACCCCGAACATCGTGGAGCCGTCCACCTCAAGGTGGGTATGCTCCGGCGTTATCTCCTCTTCGCGCCTTGCGATATAGGTGTCCTCTTCCTCGTCGGCGTCCAAATACTCCACTATGCCCATCTTGATGAGATGGCCCCAGTTCAGCTGGCTGTTGGTCAGCCTTTTCTTTATTTCAGGGGTAAGCGTGCTCTTGCCCTCCTTCACTACAATATAGGGGCGCCTCGCCCTTCCCTTGTCCGTGTTTATGAACAGCTCGTTTGTCGCGCGCTTGAACCTCACGTTGACCTGTTCGTCAAGCATGCTGTTCCTTCTTGTGTCCCTTACCTTTTGCGCAAACGCCTTGCCGTCCTTGTGGAACCCGATGAGCCTTCCGTTTATGTAAACAGCGCACCTTTCCGCCTTTGCCGAATTCGGGTGGGTCTTTTTCATGAGCGTCATTCCTCCTCTATTCCAAGCCTCTTGATTGCATCCTCAGTCTCAGTGTCAGAATATCCCGTCGTTATCTCGCAGAACAGGGACATGTTCTTGACTATGGACGTGCTGGGCCCTTCGGGAGTTTCCGATGGGCAAAGCTTTCCATAGTGCGTGCCGTGCAGGTCCCTTGCCTTGAAGTGCGGATGCTTCTTCGTCAAAGGCGAAATCACCCTTCTCCTGTGGCTCAATGACGAGAGGTAGCTTATCCTGTCAAGCAGCTGGCTCACCCCCGTTTGTCCGGCGACCCAGTTTCCTGTCGCCATTGAATAAAGTATCCTGTCTGTCAATGCGTCCTGCCTCACAATCGTGTGCACCTGGAGCTTCCTGCCCCTGACGTCGGCCCTGCTGGCCTGGTACACGATGTCCTTTATCAGATAGTTGAATGCGTAGCGGAACAGCTCGCCCATCAAATCCCCTGCGAGCTTCACCCTCTTGTTTCCGTAATGGTCCCTGTCGTCAGCCGACATCTTGCCGCCTGCGACAAACGTCGTCCTGCTTGCCATCTTCGCCAAATACATTATCTTCTTCTTCCTCTTGTCCGGCGTTGTGCCGAGGTGGGGAAGCAGGTAGTTGTCTATCAGGTAGTTGAACCTTGTCAGCTGGTACTCCTTCGGCTGTCCCGGGGAGAACCTTTTCGCGATATACACGTCCGGCTCTTCCTCCGCGCCCTTTGAAGGGTCGCTTTCCATGTTGAAAAGCACGTCGTTCCTTATCGAGAGCATCTCCATGTCGAAAAGCTCTTCCACATCAATGTCCTTCTTCACGCCCATCGCCCTTATCAGGGAGAAAAGCGACATTCCGTTCGGCGAGGACGGGAAATCGACCATCCACATGCCGTCCAGGCTCCTCTTTATCACGCACCTTGCCCTGAAGCCGTGGTGGACCGAGAACATCTTGCTCGACACTGCGCCCTTGTCCTCATTTATCGTCATTACCTTGTTGGGGACAAGGTCCTCAAGGCTCACGAGAACCCTCTCGCTTCCGTTTATTATGAAATAGCCTCCGGGGTCCATCGGGTCCTCGCCTATCTCAACCATCTCCTCCTTTGGCATCACTTTCGTGTGGCACAGTTTCGATTTTACCATGACCGGTATCTCGCCTATGAATATGTCCGCGTACCTGTTTGTCTCCACGTTGTTGTATATCGGCATCATCTCCAGGAAGACCGGAGCCGCGTACGTGATGTTCCTTATCCTCGCCTCGCCGGGGAATATGTTCCTGTACCCTCCCCTGACCTCATAGAAGCGCGGCGCGGAAAGCTTGACCCTTCCGAGCTTTATCTCAAAGCCCTCGACGTTCGTCTTTATCTGGCCCACGCTGTCGACAATCTCCTGGATGCCGAACATCGCAAACTTGTCATATGAGTCAAGCTGCTGCTTGACAAGCGAATTGCTATTGAAATAGACTGGCATGATTTCTTTTACCATATTAACACCGTCACTCGAACGCAACCCTGTACGAAAGGTACTCTCCCGTTTGGTCCTTCCTGCGTATCTCGACCAAGTCGCCCACCTTGAGCTTCAGCTCTACGGCGACAGGGTCTATCATAAGAATCTTCGGAAGGTCCTGCGCCGTAACTCCGTACTTTGCAAGGACCTCCTTCTTCCCCTTTTCGTCAAGAACCCTGAATTCCGGGTTCAAGAAATAGTCTTTTGTCGATAGATTTTTCTTCTTCAATACGCTCAAAATACCACCCGCGGACGAGGCATCAGCAACGCTGCCATTTATACGGAATTCCAGAGGAATGTTTAAAAAGATATGCATTTCAAAGCACCCTTTACTGCATCTTGCCCCGCTTTTTATGGTCCAGCGCCGAAAAAGCATTGTTCCGGCAAAAGCAAAAGACCCCCACTGTGGGTTTAAATGTATTTTTGTGATATTCATTTAAAAATCCTTCCGACCAACCTTCTATTGGTTTTTATGACAACCAAGGCGGTCTTTCCAGGTACATTCGACCCGATGACAAAGGGTCATACTTCAGTCATAAGAAAAGCGGCCCGCCTATTTGATGAGGTAACAGTGCTGATAGCAAAAAACGAGGGCAAAAAGACGCCTTTGTTCACGGAGGCAGAAAGGAAGGCGCTTGCCGAAATAGTATTCAAGGACTACCTAAATGTGAAGGTCGCTTTGATGCAGGACGAATACGTTCCGGATTATGCAGTTGAAAATGGCATTGGGTTCATCATACGCTCAACGCGCAACATAGTCGATTTCGCATACGAGGACATAATCCGCCAGGCTTACAATAACATACAGAAAGAGCCGGAAATCGTGCAGATGATGCCGTCAAAGGAATTTGAACACGTTTCGTCATCGCTAGTCAAAGAGCTTGTTGGCGAGCACGGCATCAAGGGATGGGAAACCCAAGTCAGGGAATACCTGGACACCCCGGTTTTTTTGCAGTTCTTGGCAAAAAACACCGAAAAACTCGGAATAAAAAAGATATGGCACCAAACGCTTTCCAGACTTGGCGCGGACAGTGAAGCAGCGAATGCGGCATTCTCCAAACTCCTTGAGCGGTATTCAGAGCTTCATAGGGCCCATCATACCATCTACCACCTAGTGGAGATATTCGAGGAGGCTGAAAAACATGGATTGTGCCTCCCACCACAGCTCGTGCTTTCGCTGTTCTTCCATGATTCCATACACAATATTGGAAGCAACGACAACGAGGAAAGAAGCGCAAGGTACGCATGCGAAATGCTGAGCGAGATGGGAGCAGGCGGCATTGCCAAGGAAACATCCAGGCTGGTGCTGGAGACGGATTATGAAAAGATAAAACACCCGTCCTACGAGCTCTCGGCATTGCAAAGGGACTTGGATTTTTCGGTGCTTGCAAAGGACCGGAAAAGGGTTCTGGAATATGACGACGAGATAAGGCTTGAATACAGCAAGGTATTTAGCGATTCAGTCCTAAAGAGGGGGCGGGCGAGATTCCTTCTTGGACTGACGAAGAGCGACATCTTCCACAGCAGCAGCTTCAAGCCTTTGGAAGCGGTTGCCAAAAAGAATGCCCATGCCCTGCTGGTAGAGAGATATTTTGATATCATAGAAGTAAGCGCAGGGTATAGAAATAAGACGTTGGCGGTGCCGGAAAGCATGAGGGGAGAACTTAAAAAACCGGCGGGCGAGCTGTTCGCCAGACTGGAGGATTTGCTTGCCAAATATGGAAAAATGAAAATAATTGCAGTGGGGGACACTGTGACTTGCTCCATTTTGGAAAAGGGCATAAAGCCATTCCTTTGCGTGTATGACTTCAAAACAAGAAAGAACAAGCTGGATGAGAGGCGGAAACGGGCAATATGCGACGCATACCCGTCCTTTTCAGAAATTGAAAACCCAGCCGGAACCATAACCGAAGCGCTTGAAACAGAGCTGGAAAGGCGCGCAGGTACAGACGGAGGCGCGATTTTCGTCAAAGGCGAGGAGGACCTTGCGGCCCTAGTGCTTATGCGGGCTTCCCCAGCCAATGCCGTAATAGTCTATGGCCAGCCCGGAGAGGGCGTGGTTGCTGTTCCATGCAACAAGGAAAACAAGCGGCTTGCAGAGGAGCTGCTTGCGAAAATGGATGAATTTATGCAGAGGCGCCAATAGGGTCGAAGCGGCGAAACCCAACACATGGCACAACCTTTTAAAACCTTTTTCTGCGAGTAGGGTTCACTGATTGGATTTTTCAGCGAAAAGTGATTTGAATGGCAGAAGAGAATGCGGCCGCAGGGCCGAAAAAACCCGAAATGCAAATCAAGGGAAGCCTCGAGGAGGAGATATCAAGGCTCACTGCCAGGAAGAACGAGCTCATAGAAAGGGTGCAGAGGGTCTCGAAGGGCCTCAAGTACAAGACAATAGAGCTAAAGGCGCTTGAGCCGCTTGCCGCGCAGGCGGAAAGGGAAAACCCGTTCATACTCATCAGAAAATTGAAGAAGCTGGAGTTCAGGCTCTCAACGCAGGCGTCCACGCCCAAAACCGAGAAGCTGATGATGAAGGACATCATCGACCTTGAGAGGAAAATCAGGAAGGTAAAGCCGCTTTTGACGGCGTCAAGCAGGATAAGGCGGGTCAGGGAGGACCTGAAATACTACACGGACGAGATGGTCAAGGTCGAGGCCGAGCTTACAGACCTCAGGACAAGGCTCAGGGAGCTCATCGGCAGGAAAAAGGAGACCAGGGCGGCGGAAAGGAGGGACATCTCCTACAACGAGACCGTTGAGGTCGCCGACGAATTTGTATCGCTTGAGGACATCGCCGAAATAGAGAAGCACGACTGACTATTCAAGCGCGTTTTCAATCCCGCCAAGCATGCTCGTCGGGAAATCCATGTCTCCCCTTAGCTTTATCCAGTTGGCGATGCCAGCCAGTTCCAATCCGTAAAGCATCGCCTTTTTCGCATGGAACGGCACAATCTCGTTGGCTGATTGGATGGCGTCGTGCGCCCTTATCTCCCTCATCAGGCGGGACTCCCTTATCCTTTTGTCTATTTCGCACTTTCCCTCAAAAGCGTCCGCGAACCACGGCAGCGCTATTGACATGAACGTTATTCCGCCCCCTGTCGCGCTTTTCGTCAATCCCGCAGCGTCCCCGAACAGCATCGCGTTCCTGTCCTGGATTTTTTCCCTCATGCTTATCGGGATGACCGCGCCCCTCCATTTCACGCCTGTTCCGCAGTCCTCAAAGAATTTCAGCCCCCTTCCAAGCCCGGCCCTGTCGGTTGTGCCGAACCCTATCTCGGACATGCTCCTTCTTGGGATTATCCATCCGAAAAACCCCCTGAACGCGTCGTTTATGAATATGCGGACCATGTCCTTTTCCCAGACATTGTCCACGTAAGCATGCATTGTGTATGCGTATTTCCTTATAGGGGGAAACCCGAATGCAACAGCAGTTTCCGACCAGGGCCCGTCCGCCCCGATGACGTTCCTCATTTTCGCTATTTCATTGGCGGCTTTCCTTTTTCCGTATTCAACCTCAACGCCCCTTTTCTCGGCCGCCTTTGCGCTTATCTCGTTGACCTTTTCCCTATCCACCACATATGCGACGCTGCTTCCTTTCCTGATGTCAATCCACTCGCTGCCTATGAATATCTTTGCGCCATTGATCCTGTTCCGTATTGCGGATTTGAGGCTTATCCTTTTTGAAAGCCCGTCCATCCCCCTGTTTGATATCAGGCCGGAGCACTCTATGGAATCAGAGGCGTTTTTGTGCTCCTCGTACGCCTTGACGCCATGCCCCCTGTCCGCAAGCTCGGAAGCCATCAGCGAGCCGGCTATGCTGAACCCTATGACATTCGCCTTCAATCAAACACCTTGAAACACCATTCTGGCTCATTGCCGTTATAAATCTTTCAGTGGCTTGCAAGCTTTTTCTTCCTGTTCTCGAAGATTGGGATATATAACAACAGGGCAAGGCCTTCAAACAGCAGTGCCGTTTCCAATGAGAAGCTTATCGCTATTATATATCCTAGCAGCACGCCGCAGAGCCTGCCCGTATCAAACATGAACTCCCGTCCAACCATGCTCGAAACAAGGTCCTTGCTGTTGTCCACAACAAGCGCAAGCGGCAAGGGGAAGAATATGCACGAAAAGAAGTTGACCAGGCCGTATCCCAGTATGAACATTGCCGCGCCCTGCGCCCAGCTGGCGAAAATGGCGGAAAGCGCGAAGCACGCCACAAGCGGAAGCAGGAGCTCCCTGCGCCTCTTTATCCTGTCTGAGAACCGCGCTGCCACGAATGTCGCAATAACCGAGAAAATCGTTGCCAATGACGTGAAAATCCCGAACTCCAGCGGCGTGTTTGCATAGCGCAGAAGAATGACGCCCAGCGTAACATAGACTATCACTCCTGCCGCAAACCCTTCCATGAACAGTATGGACTTAAGCCCTGAAATGGACTTTATGCTGTTTATGAGCGAATATTCATACTTGCGGTTCTCGACAAGGCAGAAAAATACCGGAATGCATGCAATGAAAACCGCCAGTGAAAGCGCAAAAAGCGCCATGAACCCGAATGACTGCACGAAAAAGCCGGCAAGCGCCGGAACCAGGAGCGAGAGGACAGGGCCTACGGAAAAATAGAGCGCCCCGAGCTGTGCGTTGTTCCCTTTGCTGAACTCATAATACATCGTGTTGAACGGCACCCAGAAAAAGAAACAGGTAAGCCCTGAAAGGAAAAGCCTGGCAAATGCCCCCAGCGGAAGCGGCAGAACCATTAGGGCCATTACTGAAAGCGCAGATATTGCCATGCCCGCAACCATGAAATCGCGTACTGCAAAGCCCCTGAAAAGCGGGATTGCCAGCAGAGGCGCCAGGTATATGAACGCCATGGCCAAGAATATGGCAGTAAGCGACATGCCGCCCTCGTTGAAATACACGAAAATGATTGATGACAGGGGCATCCATGACGCAAGCCATAGGATATACACTGCAACAAGCTTCTGGAACGGCGTCAAAGAGCTCAATATCGGGATTTTCATGCCTTCACCTGAAGAACACCTCGACATATTTTTCCGGATTGCTCGTTATTATAAATCTTTCATCAGGCAAAAGCTTTTTGTAGTTCTGCCACGCGAACCTCTCATCCATGAATATTATGACCGCCTTGTCAGTTTCCTTCCTTATCGCCCTTCCTGCGGACTGCAGCGCCTTGGTGATGGCAGGATATATGTATCCGTATTCCCATCCCTTGCCGAACTTTTTTCCGTAATATTCTATGACCGCATCAATTTCCACGCCCATCTCCGCAAGCGCAATGCCGGCCACAACAGCGACCTTTATCTCATTGTTGGAAAAGTCCACGCCTTCGGAGAACGAGCCGCCCTGCACGACAAGCATGAGCTTTTTGCCTTTCTTGAACTCGTGCGTCATCTCCGCGACCTCTGAAGGCCCGGAGCCCTCCTTCTGGATAAGGCACGGTATTCCCTTTATCAGCGGGGCAATCTCGTTCATGACCTTGAAGGAAGGGAAGAACACAACGACGCTTCCCGGGCTCCTTTCGTATATCCTCTCAATCTTTGACGCGTACTTCACGAACTCCTCGAAGACGCGCCTTGTGAACTTTGTCGTCATCCCCTCTGTTATTATCATCATCCTGTTGTCCTTCGGGAACGGGGAGGGATATGTTTTTGCCACGGCCCTTTTTTTGTCAATGCCGAGCAGGTCAATGTACATGTTCAATGGACTAAGCGTCGCGCTTGCCAAAATCCCGGCCCTGAACTTGTTGATGTACTTGCTCAATGGCCCCGGGTCCAGGGACCTGCGCGACAGCGAAAACTGGCCCTTTTCCTTCCTGCCAAGTATGTCGACGTGCCCGTCGCCCTGCGCCAGTGCGAGCTTTTCCATGAACGACGCCGTTTTCAGCAGCGCGCTCTTGCTCCCGGTCTTGAGCACAAACTCGTCCCCTTTTTGCATCAGCGTTTCCATAAGGCTGTCAATATCGTAATTCGCGCCCAGCGCCAAAATGAAATCTTCCGCATTGGCCCCAATCTCCCTTTCTTTGCCTATTTTCCTTGATGACCAGTCAAGCAGGATGTCCGAAAGCCCCAATGGCTCGAACCCGAGCTGCTCAAGCTCCTTGTCCGCCCTTTTCAGCAGGCCTGTCGTCACTGTTGCTGACGCATAGTCCCTCAGCCTTTTCGGCAGGTTGTGCGCCTCGTCTATTATTATGATTGATTTTGCAGGGTCCTTTTTCGTTTTCGCCAGGAACGTGTCCCTCACTGCCGGAATGAACAGATGGTAATAGTCCGCAATGACGACGTTGGCCTCCTTTGCCATTTTCATCATGATTTCAAACGGGCAAACCCCGTTCTCCGCGCAAGCGCGGAAAAGCTCGGAATGGGACGCGTTCTCAATCCTTGGCTTCAATGAGGAAAACAGCGAGGACGCCATCTCCGTCTCCGCCCTGCTGTATCCGGTTGCCTTCCTGCAGAACTCGCACATCTCGTCCTTTTTCATGGCATTGCACGCGGAGTAGAACGATTCGGTGTCCGCGTTCCTGAGCGCGGGATGGATGCACATGTGCCTTTTGCCTATCACGTCAACAACTGAAAAGCCCTTGTTATGTTTTTTGTTGATGCCTCTTACGACCTCAAGCCCTATCCTGTGCTGGGATATCTTGGGAGTCAGGAAAAATACTGTAAGCCCTTCCTTTTCAGCCACAGTAAGCGCCGCCCCCAGCAGGGCATCCGTCTTTCCGAGGCCTGTGGGCGCCTCTGCAAGCAGAATATTTCCCCTTTCAAGCGCGTCCAGCGCGTCCTGCGCCAGCTCGCTCTGGTGCTTTCGCAGATGGCTGTGGCGGAACAGGATACCCATTGCCTTATCCCTAATCCTCTTCACGCGGCTTCGAAAGGGCGCATGCCGCGTTTATGGTCATCTCGTCCCTTGCGGCGTCGTATGTTATGATTTCCGCATACCTGCCCCACTGGATTATCCGCCTGAACTGGAGCTCCGACTCCTTTTCGAAAAGCTCCTTTTCTATCATGCCGAGGAAGTACGCCTTCGGCTTGGGCCCCTCCTTTTTCAGCACTGAAACGATTTTCCTGAACACCGGCATCCTGCATATCTGCGAGGACATGAGGCTCTTCCTTTTTTCCGGGTTCATCGTGTAGAGCGTCTTTCCCATGTTTGTTATGTTTATGCAGTCCCTGGTTATCATGGCAAAGCCCAGCAGCTTTGCGGCGTCTATCACCGGGATAAGCTCGTCAATCTCGACGCCGATGTACTTCTGCAGCTCCTCTATCTTCATGGAGCCATTGTTGTTGTAAAGTATGTCCACAAGCCCCATTATCTCGGTTATGTTTGCGTACGGAACCCATTGCATCCTGCTCACCTCACCATCAGTTCATATATTTTCGAGACGTATTTCTCGACCTTCTCGCTTTTCATCTGCCTTGGCCTTGGCAGGTCTATGTCGAGGACGGCCTTTATCACGCCCGGCCTGTCGTCAACCACTATTATCCTGTCTGCCATGTAAACGGCCTCCTCTATGCTGTGCGACGTCATAAGTATGCTGTTTGTCGGGAACTCCTTGTCCTGCCACAGCGCAAGCAGCTCGTCCCTCATGGACTGCGCGGTCAAAGGGTCAAGGTTCGCGAACGGCTCGTCCATCAGCAGTATCAGCGGCTCGACCGCAAGCGCCCTTGCTATCCCGACCTTCTGCTTCAATCCCCTTGCAAGCTCGTACGGCTGGGCGTTCTCGTTTCCGTCCAGGCCCATCATCTCAACGTATTTCCTTATGCGCGCCTTCTTGTCGTCCTTGCTTATGCTGAGATGGTCCACTGCAAGGTCGATGTTCTCGCATACGCTGAGCCACGGCACAAGCGCGAAGTCGTGGAACACCATGGAAACAAGGTCGCTCACTTTTGTGGACGCTATGAAAAAGGACAGCTGGCCTTCCGAAACCGTCTCAAGCCCGGCCATCATTCTCAATAACATGGTCTTTCCTGTTCCGCTCGGCCCGACTATCGCGATTATCTCGTTCTCGTGCAGCGTGAAGCTTATGTCCTTTATTATCCATTTCTCCCTTCCGTTCTCGTAGAACATCTTGCCCACGTTTTTCAGCGAAACCCATTCCTTTCCGTCTGTCATACCACCGGACCCCTTCTCCTTATCGACGCCCTCATCATCGGCCTTGAAATCGCTATCTGTATCAGCGGAATTATCGTGCATACCGTGAATGCGCACAGGAACATCGTCTTCACATCCCCGTTCGCAAGCGCGTTCTGTATCAGGCTTCCCATGCCCCACACCTGGAACGTATTGTCCCCCAGCACCACGTATTCAGCGACTATGCTGGTGTTCCATCCGCTCCCCATCGCGGCTATCGACCCTATCAGCAGGAAAGGCATTATAAATGGGAGTATCGCCTTTCTAAGGAACCTTTCGTTCCTTATGCCGAAAACGGACTTAAGGTCATAGACATATTCAGGCACGGACTTCAGCCCCCCGTAAAGGTTGAAGAACAGGTACCATTCCATGCCCGTCATAAGGAACAGTATGGCGACTATGTCGAAGTTCCCGAAAATGGATGCCAAAATGAGGATTATGGGCGGGAATATCGCGGAAACGGGTATGGACGATATGACTTCCGTGTACCTTATGACCGTTTCCTCCAGCTTCTTGTCCCTTGTTATCAGGTATACGGCAGGGACAACCCAGAGCAGGGACAGCAGGAACGCGATGATTATCCTTGCAAATGAATACGCGAACGCGGAAAGCGTTGTGGAAATGTCGGAAATGGTTACCGTGGGCAGTATCAGATAGCATACGTACAGGAACATCGCCACTATCGCGGCTATGGAAAGCAGTATGACGTATTTTATGGCTTCCTTGATTGCTATTATGCCGTTGTTTATGAACGGGCTCCGCGCAGCCGCTGTCACAGGCTCTATGATATGGGTCTCAACCCAATTGGCGGCGAACTTGGCCAGGCCGGAAAGGTTTATCGGGGACTTCGGGATTGCGTCCAGCATCTTGTCGTATATCATCTCCTCTTTCTTGCCCTTCAAATACCTTGAGGTGAGGTTCATCAAAGGCCTCCAAATCAGGATATCCATGAATATTATCACTGCTGAGACAAGGAAAATGCCTGTCAATATGCCGCCCGTGTCCCCGTTTTTCGCGGACGTCATGATGAAATGCCCTATCCCGTTCAGGCTGAACGTGCTTTGGCCCACTGAGATGACTTCCGTTGCTATAAGGAAATACCATCCCACAGCCCAGGACACCATGGAGTTGGAGATAAGCCCCATTGAGATGTACGGAAAATAAATCTTGAACAGCTTGTCCATCTCCGTCACCCTGAACAGCTTGCCCACGTCCTTCATGCTTCCCTTTAGGGAGGAGAACCCCTCGTAAACGGAAAATATCATGTTCCAGACCATGCTAGTCACTATCAGGAATATGGCCGCAATCTCAACGCCTATCCAGCCCGGGACGTTGTCTATCACGAAGTAAATGACAGGCGGAAAGAAAATCAATATGGGTATCGTCTGCAGCACGTCCACTAGCGGCATCAGCACCCTTTCTATGATTTTCTCCTTGGCCATGTAATATCCCAGGACCAGCGCAACGACAAGGGATATCAGGTACGCTGCGAACATCCTACCTGTGGATAATGCCAGATACAGCAGAACGTCGGCCATCGTTTCCATTGCGCCTTGAACAGTTATAAACCCTACCTGCGGCAGACGTAGACCTTGGCTATGTCCTTATTTTCGCCATATGCCGCTATCCTGTATATGCAATTTTCCCTGGGCTTCTTTGCCCCTGCGCTATATCCGCCATACCTTTTGCTTTTGCCGAAATCAGTCCCGTTTATCCAGCCATAATGGCACACGCCGTTTTCGCAAACTGCGTTGTTCCTTATTATGTTTTCAGACGCTTCCAATAAGTCAAGCACCCTGCCTTTCTGGTATTCCGTTGCCGCGGCTTCCTCCCTGAAAACCATTGTTGAAAGCCCGATGAAGACTATCACCAGGATAGGCAGCATTGCAGCCAGCGCGTCTATTGAGAAGACAGCCTTATTCCCATGCCCTTTCATTCCTGCCCCTCTCCAGGTACTCGCCCCATGTCAAATTGCCCTTCATGCACACCATGTATGCGCTTTGTTCGCTGAGCATTACGCTATTCGTTATTATGTATGTTATTCCCGGAAACCCGTTTTCCCATGCCGCGTATTCCGCTGCCTGCTCCGCGCATTCTGCTTTCAGCCCGAGCTTTGACACCGCGTTTCCCGTGTCTTTCGAGATTTGCAGCAGCGCAGAGAACAATATTGCAACAACAGCGACAACTGCCGCAAACGTCAGAAGGAATGACAATGATGCCTGGCCCTTAGCAGCCCTTGTCGTTCGCATAGCGGACCCTTCCCTTGATTTTTTCCATCCTTTCGATTATCCTTTTTCCGTCCTTGAATTCTTTTTCGTATGCCTTGAACAATGTCCTTTCATGCTCCCTTAATGAGTAGTAGGATGCGAGCAAATCGTCTGCCATGTCCTCAGTCCTTTTTGACATGAAGCTCAATCCAAAATCAATTATTTTGTTCCCGATGATGTTTGCCGGGGTTAAATCTCCGTGTATTATTCCGTTTTTGTGCAGCTTTCCCAGCGCTTTTCCTATGTTTTTCGCGGTTTCCAAAGACGATTCTCCCTTTTTTCCCTTTATTTTTTCCATTATGAAATAATCAGTTCCTTCGCTTATTACTTTAGGCACAGGAAGGCCGATTTCCTTCGCCTTTTTGAGGATTTTCGCCTCTCTCCTGTTTCTTCCTATCCTTATTTCGGCGTCAATCTCCTTTATCCTGTAGTCCTTCTTTTTCCTGTATTTTATGATATTGCCCTTTTTCTCGTAGATTTCAGCTTCGGAGCCCTTGGCTATTTTTTTTCCAAAGCTCATTCTATCTTCCTTTCGCTGTACATCGCCCTTACGACAGGCGGCGAGAACAATGTCTCGTGGCTCTCCACTATGCCGACTACCTCCTCTCCGTCGTCCAGCTTGACCTTGACCTCATTCCCGTTCTTGGAGACCTTGGCTACCTTGCCGTGCCTTCCGAAAATGGCGGGGTAGAAGCTTGACGATACCACAACAACCCTGTCCCCGAGGCTTACTTTTCTTAATCTATCATAGGCCAGGCTTATCAGGATTGTCGCTCCTATTGAAAGCGCGAGCATTTTCGCAAGGTCCATCATTTCCATGCCCGGAATGAGCGAGAACGCCACAAGCGACATTCCAATGAAAAACGCAAGCAGCGCAACGGTCTTTTTCAGCATCATCTGTAAATCTCCTCTTCCATCTTTCTCCCGTTCCTTGAAATAGACATTGCGGGGTTTATCTTTTTAAATGCGTCCATGAAGTCGTCCATCCTCACTGCCTTGTCCTTCGGCTTTGTTTTCATTGACATAATTCTCCTTATCGCGTTCATTCCAGCTTCTCTTACTAAGTTTTCAATGTCCGCGCCGTTGTAGCCTTCGGTCGCCTTGACTATCTTTTCCTTGTCAACGTCCTTTGCCAATGACATGCCTTTTGTGTGTATGTTTATGATTTCCCTTCTTGACTTGTCATCAGGCATGGGTATCTCTATGCTCCTGTCGAACCTTCCTGCCCTTAACAGCGCTTGGTCCAGAATGTCCGGCCTGTTTGTTGCGCCTATGACAAAAACGCCTTTCAGTCCGCGCATCCCGTCCATTTCAGTCAATAATGTGTTGACTATCCTTTCAGTCACCTTGTTCCCTTCATCGCCTCCTCCCCTTGAAGGCGCTATTGCGTCCAGCTCGTCTATCAGTATTATGCACGGGGCCGACAATCTTGCCTTCCTGAATATTTCCCTTACCGCCTTTTCGCTTTCGCCCACCCACTTGCTCAGCACTTCAGGACCGTTTATTGCTATGAAGTTTGCCTCGCTTTCGTTTGCCACTGCTTTTGCCAGCATGGTCTTTCCTGTTCCCGGCGGCCCGTATAACAGGACTCCTCTCATCGGCCTTATGCCGACCTCATCGAACACTTCCGGATGCTTTAACGGCAGTTCCACCGCCTCTTTCAGCTCTTTCTTTATTTCGTCCAGCCCGCCTATGTCCTCCCATTTGACATTCGGCCTTTCAATGTACAGTTCCCTTAGCGCAGACGGCTGAATCTCGTTCAAAGCGTTGAACAGGTCCTCTTCTGTCACGTAAATCCTTTCCAGCATCTCCGGCGGTATCTGCTCTGTCGCGTTCTCTATGTTCAATACAGGCAATACCCTTCTTAGCGCCTTTATTGCAGCCTCCTTGACTAAAGCGCTTACATCCGCCCCTGTATATCCGTACGTTATGTTTGAAAGCTCCGATATAAGATTGGAGACCAGCGCCTCCTTTAGCTTGTCCTTGAACTCCTCGCTTTTTGCCAATCCTGAAACCATGCGCGAAAGCTCATCCTGGCTTATTCCTGCCTTTTCAACGCTCTTTGCCGCAGCCTTTGCCTCGTCGCCCATCTTTTTGATTGCGCCCTTGATGTCTGAAAGCACGTAATCCAGGGATATGACCTTGTCGGCGTTCAATCCTTCTATCTTCACGTCTGTTTTTTTCTGCGACTTTGCTATTGCCTCCCCTATTGTCGCGCCTCCTGTCAATGCCGAGAACATCTTTTCCCTGTCAATGTCCTTTGTCTTTTCATACGCCGTTTCAGCCACTATCTCCGCTATTGCCTCCTTTGAGAACAGCATGTTGAATAACGTCTCTAACTCTTCCTTTGCCTTTGCTGGCTTAAGCTCCTCTATCACCATCTTTGCCATTGCGTCAGGCCTTGCCGGCATCGGGTCTATCGGAACGTTCCTTGTGTGGATTTCTAATATATCTTTTCTTCCTTTCTTGTCAGGCACGCTGATTTCTATTTCCCTGTCAAACCTTCCCGGGCGCCTTAACGCCGGGTCTATTGAATCAGGCCTGTTTGTCGCTCCGATTACTACGACGTTTCCCCTGTTTTTCAGCCCGTCCATCAGCGTTAGGAGTTGTGAGACCATCCTTCTTTCCACTTCGCCCTGGCTTTCCTCCCTTTTTGGGGCTATCGCGTCTATTTCGTCTATGAACAGTATGGCTGGCGCTGCCTTTTCCGCTTCCTCGAACTTTTTCCTTAGGTTGCTTTCGCTTTCCCCCACGTACTTGCTTACGACCTCAGGCCCGCCTATGTAGAAGAAAGACGCGTCGCTTTCGTTTGCGACCGCCTTTGCCAATAGCGTTTTTCCTGTGCCAGGCGGTCCGTAAAGCAAAACTCCCCTTGGCGCCTCTATGCCCAGCCTTTCGAACAGTTCAGGGTGCCTGAGCGGGATTTCGACCATCTCCCTGATTTTCTGTATCGCATCGTCCAGCCCGCCTATATCCTCGTACGTCACTGTTGCGATGCTTCCTTCGGTCTTTTCAGGCTCGCTCCTTATGTTCAGTTCCGTGTTTTCTCCGATAATGACCGCGCCCTGCGGGTTTGTCTGGACCACGGACAATGGGAGGGATGTGCCGAAAACCCCTATTGGCAGCATGTCGCCCTTGATTACGGGCCTATTGACAAGCCTCTTGTGCACGTATGCCTCCAGCTCCGGGGTGTGCCTTATGGCCTCCTTGGGCGCAAGGATGACCTTTATTGCCTCCTTGATTTCTGTCTTGAACACCTTGACCTTTTCGCCGATGCCTGCGCCTGCGTTGTTCCTGAGTATGCCGTCCATCCTCACGATGTCCAGGCCTTCGTCCTCAGGGTGGGCCGGCCAGACAATGGCTATTGTCTGCTTTTTGCCTCCGAGCCTGATATAGTCGCCGACTGAAAGGCCCAATGCCATCCTTGCCTTTGAGTCAAGCCTTGCAATGCTCCTGCCCACGTCGCTTTTCAGCGACTCCGAAACCTTCAATGTTATTGGTTTTTCGTCTGCCATCATGATCACAGTTTGAATATTCTTTAAATGATTTTACTCATACTAAATATGCCTATAACAAAAATTATACTTGCCATAATTGCATACCATATAGAATATTGAAGTTGAAGACAAATCTGGATACCGGCTAGAATAGCTAAAAGTATGCTAACTACGAGCATAGCCAAAGTAAGTTTTTTGGTTTCTTCACCAGCTTTCCAAGTTTCTTTTGCTATTATCATATCACGTGAATCCATAACACGATATATCTTGTATCTCGTATATCTAGGTTCATATTCTAAGAATCCATCTTCTTCTAATGCCTTCCTTATATGTGGAGTAACTCCCATTGTTTCAAGTACGTCTTCTTTTAAAGCCTGTCCGCTGTATCTAGCAAGTTTAAATTTAATTTTAATAATTTCATCCATCATTTACCTCACCTTTATCTCCTTCCTCGTATACTTCTCATCTATCTTCTTCGCCAATTCCCTTAGCGCCGTGAACGTCTCCTTTGCCTCGTTTTCCAGTTTGTCGATGTATTGCTCCATGCTTTCCGTCTCAACCACGTATCTTCCATCAACGTTCCTCACTATGCCGAGTGCCTCCATCCTCCGGAGGTGGTGCAGGCACGTAAGGCGGTTCATGTCGCACTCGTCGCTCATTGTGGAGCTGGATATGTTCTGGTTTGCGTTCTGCAGCACCCAGCGGAAGACCTGGAGCGCGGTGCGGTTGGTGTCGCGCGCGGAGATGAAGTTGAGCATCCTCGCGAACTCCTCCATCGGACCCGCAGGGGGCACATCCCCCTTCAGTTCAACGTTTTTCCTGATTCCCCCTGGCGTTATTATTATGCTTATCCGTCTGTTGCCCAGTGGCATGTTAAGATGTTGTTAACAAACATTTATAAATCTTGTTAAGATGATGTTAACAGGATGGAGTAGACTTAATCTAGGAAGAGATATAAATACTTACAAATGAGATTAATTATAGCTGAAATGAGGTGTACAATGAATCGTTATTACAAATATGGGCGTTATTGGTATCCCTCTCGTACGGATGCAGAACATGATGTACGGCATAATGAAAGGATTTACTACGATAAGGGTATGCGGGCTTACTATATTGTAAGACCCAGAATACATTCTTTTTGGCGTTGGTAATATGAAAAAGCAACGTACCACAAAATCCGGAGTCTATAAATCAGATTACTGGGAGTTATTATCTAATCTCCAAAAAATTAGAAATTACTATGATGAATTTGGCGAGGCATGTCCTTCTGAATTATCTTTATATATTAATGATATTGAAAAGAGTAGAGAATACAATCTTGATACTCTTGATTTTTTATTAGACGAATTAGAAGTAAAAACTAAAGGATTCTGGAAGGAGTTGATATCAAAGTCAGCTGGTTCTCTAATAAATAGCGTAGAAAAGCGTACTACTCGCGGTCAAACATTTGCCGAAGATTTAATTAAACTC
The DNA here is from genome assembly GCA_041500405.1 of Candidatus Micrarchaeia archaeon. Taxonomy (GTDB): domain Archaea; phylum Micrarchaeota; class Micrarchaeia; order Anstonellales; family J096; genus JAPLWW01. The sequence continues at coordinate 26,820 of JBGQMB010000013.1, forward strand.
AAGCAAATCCGTGATGAAATCAAATATGCTAGTCTAGACATATTAACACTTAACATAACGTATTCAGATTTGGTTGAGACGCGGAACAAGATAAAAGAGAAACTCGAACTCGAAGAATTTGAGAATAATCGTTTTTGGCAAGGAATAATTATAGGTGCCGTAGCCGGTTTAATTTTAGGTTTACTTGTTCCATATCTCTTAGTAT
>JBGQMB010000014.1:0-24925 GCA_041500405.1 Candidatus Micrarchaeia archaeon
AACCCGGCAATAACGTTCACAACGCCGACAGACAACTCCAGCGCAGCATACGCGAGGAGGTACGTCGAAATCACCGCAACGTCAACAGACGCGAACCTCAAGAACGTAACAGTCTACCTGTACAACTCAACGGGCGGACTGATAAACACGAGCACTTCGACATCAAGCCCGCTGTCCGCCAACTTCAGCGTGAACGATGACGGGAACTACTCCTTCAACGCGACAACATTCGACAATGCAGGGAACATGAACAAGACCGAGACAAGGAACATAACCATTGATACGGTCACCCCGACGATAGAGTTCCCAGGCCCAACGACCAACTCGACCGACTTCACGCCAATAAACTACATAACAGTCAACGCCTCGGCATCAGACGAAAACCTTGACACGATAACAATATACCTGTACAACGAAACGGAACTATTCAACTCCACAAACTCCACAACAAGCCCGTCCTTCATAAACTGGACCAATCTCCCGGACGGGACTTACCACTTCAACGCGACTGTCTCGGACAACGCGGGCAACATCAACAGCACCGAGACAAGGAACGTGACAATAGACACGCTAAACCCGACGATAGAGTTCCCGGGCCCGACAACAAACACAACAGACTACACTGCAGCAGACTACGTCACAATAAACGTCTCGGCTGAAGACGCAAACCTTGACACGATAACAGTATACCTGTACAACGATACAGGGCTCTTCAACTCCACAAACTCCACAACAAGCCCGTCCTTCATAAACTGGACGGGCCTTCCGGACGGGACCTACTACTTCAACGCAACAGTCAACGACAGCGCCGGAAGGGCGAACAGCACAGAGACAAGGAACGTCACAATCGACACGGTCAACCCAACAATAGAATTCTCCGACCCGACAACCAACTCAACGGCTTCAACAGCGCAGACATGGATATACCTTAATGTCTCGCCGGCAGACGCGCACCTCAACGAAACAGTGCTCTATCTGTACAACGCGACGGGACTGTACAACTCCACAAACACGACATCCTCTATAAACTGGACCAATCTCCCGGACGGAACGTACTACTGGAACGCGACCGTATCGGACAAGGCAGGCAACCTCAACAGCACGGAAACAAGGACCATGACAATTGACGCGACAGGGCCGGCGATAGTTTTCGCGGCGCCGACAGACAACTCAAGCACGACATACAGAAGGCTGTACGTCATCATAAACGTCTCCGCGACCGACATGAACCTCAGCAACGTGACAATATTCCTGTACAACTCCACGGGGGCGCTGATAAACTCCAGCACCTCAACGACGAGCCCGCTCTTTGCGAACTTCAGCGTGGATGCATACGGGACTTACTACTTCAACGCGACGGCGTACGACGGCGACGGGAACTTCAACAGCACCGGGACAAGGACATTTGTCTGCAGCCTGGCCACAGGAGGGGAAAGCCATGGCGGGCCTTCCGAGGAGGTCCCGACGGTCCACGACCTTGAGATACTGCCGATAGGCAACATCACCGCGACAATGGGCAACAGCACAAATGTCGCAATGGTCATAAAGAATACTGGCAACACGGCGGAACAGAACATAGAGGTATACATCGAGGGCAGCCTGGTCTCCATCAACTTCACGATACCGAACCTGTACGCCAACGAGTCGGTAACCGCGAACATGGCAGTGATACCTTCCGGCTCCGGAAATATCAGCGCAACCGCGTTCGCCAGGAATGGAAATGCGGAGGCGAACAGGACATTCACAATAACGGTGGTTTCGCAGTGCGTTTTGGATTCAGACTGCCCCGCAACCCAGCACTGCAGCGGAAATGCCTGCATAGACAGGCTTCCTGACAACGCATCCTGCACCGAATCCAGCGAGTGCCTCAGTAACAGCTGCCTTGGCGGCGTGTGCGGCGAATGCAGGGGCGACTCCGACTGCGCGGAGAGCCAGGTCTGCACAGCCGGCAAATGCGAGGAAATCCCCGGAGAATGCGGATACTTCTCCAGCCACGCGTTCTTCCCGTACCAGTGCTGCGCCGCTTCCGACTGCGGGGCCCTGGAGCAGTGCGCCAACCACACCTGCGTTGCGGCCGAATTCATAATCATACAGGAAGGCGAGCCTGCCGAAAACCAGAGCGTCTCGATCGTCATCGTGGACATAAACGGCGTTCCGATACCCGGAATCCAGGTTATAGGGGACGGCTTCACGGACAAGGACGGCCGCGCGACGGTCACAGCCCCGCCCGGCGGCAGAATCTGCATAGTCTTCGGCAACGAGACAATATGCAAGAAGATGGACGTCAGCCGGATAGCCGACATATTCGTGGAGGGCCTGCCGATAGAGGGCAGGGAGTTCGGCGTCGCGGTAAGGGACCTCAACGAAACGCCGGTGCGCTCAGTCGACATATTCATCAACGGCAGGCTTTCGGCAAAGACGGACGAGAGCGGCCGGGCGTCAGTAAGCGTGCCCAACAGCGGGGACGCGGCCATAGGCGGGCTCAAGCCCGGATACTCAATAAGGAACATAACGGTCAATGTAATCGACAGCAAAACCATATGCGACCTGCCGTTCAGGGCCTACCCAGTCGTGCCCATAACGCAGGACTACCACCTGCTGCTGCTTGCGATATCAATAGTGCTGATGGCTGTTTCGTTCCTGGTAATGAGAAGGATAAACGTCCCGATCATCCCGTCGCTGGCATACGCGGCGCTCCCTGCAACAACGATGCTGTTTGAAGGGGCCGCCTGCGACATGTTCACTGCAAGCGCGGTCGTGCTCGGGGCAGGCACCGCGGCGTTCTGGTACATGCTTTTGAGGAACATGGCCAAGCGAGGCAAGGGCGGACCGGCGCCCAAGCGGTGATTCCTTGATTGTCATAGCCGGAGGGAATGGCAGGCTGGCCAGCTACATAAGGCAGATACTGCCTGGCGCAAAGACTCTGGGCACAAGGGGATGCGACCTAAACACGGACTATTCGGTAAAGGACCTTAAGGAAAAGCTTAAGAGGGCAAAGACGATAATCAACACGGTTGGAAAGGTGTTCGGCACATATGCTGAGATAAAGAAGGCGAATGTTGAAACCACGGACGCCCTGCTTTCCGCAATGCCGAAGGACTGCGCGTTCATACAGATATCGTCAATATCGGTCTACGGCAAGAGCCTTGCTAAAAAGCCTGCCGACGAGGAGACAGAGCTAAGGCCCGATTCCGCGTACGCGAAGACAAAAGAGGAGGCAGAAAGGCTCGTCAGGCAGAAGGCAGCAAGGCACGTGATACTGAGGCCGGGCCCGATATACGGGACAAAATACCACGACTACCTCAAGATGATGGACATGTGCGCCCAGGGAAAGGCAGCGATAATCGGGAATGGAAACAACATAATACCGTTCACGAACGCCTGGGATGTGGCGAATGCGGTAAAGCTTGCCATGGTCAAGAAGGCGAACGGAACCTTTGTCATAGTCGGAAGGCATATAACGCAGAAGGAGGCAATGGAGGAGATGGCAAGGGACATTGGCGCAAAGGCCGCGAAGCATGTCCCATACTGGCTTGCCTGGCTCTATGCAGCCTACTGCGAATATATCGGCAAATGCTTCATGAACTTCGAGCGCCTCGGCATAATGGCGAACGACAGGCCGTTTTCAACGAAAAAGGCGGAAAGGGCTATGGGATTTAAGCCTTCCGATGCCAAGGAGGGCATAAGGAATATGGCAATCTACTACAAGTCGGGTGGAAGATATGGGAAAGACATATGATTACATAATGGAAAAGTTCAACCGCGGGGAAAAGATGCTGTTCTCGCTCATAGACCCGCTGGACTATATAAGCATCGACAAGGCGGTAGAGACTGCGAAGAACGCGGACGAGGCCGGGGCGGACGTCGTGCTGGTAGGCGGCTCCCTCGGCGTGCAGGGCGAGATGCTTGACAATGTCACAAAAAGGATAAAGGAAAGCGTTCACGTGCCGGTCATACTCTTCCCCGGCAACATCGCGACAGTGACAAAGTACGCTGACGCGCTTTATTTCATGAGCTTGCTGAACTCAAGGAACCCCTATTGGATAACAAGGGTGCAGATGATGGCTGCGCCGGTTGTCAAGAAGATGGGCATAGAGACCCTTCCGGTCGGCTACATAGTCGTCGAGCCCGGCGGGACGGTGGGCTGGGTCGGGGACGTCGACATAATACCACGGGCAAAGCCCAAGATAGCGGCTGCGTTTGCCATGGTTGCGGAAACGTTCGGGTTCAAGTTCGTTTTGACTGACGCCGGAAGCAACCCAAAGGACGGCCACATACCGGTTGAGTTCATATCCGCGGTCAAGAAGTCCATTTCAATACCCTATATAGTAGGAGGGGGCATAAGGACGCCGGAGCAGGCGAAGGCGGTCGTCAAGGCCGGAGCCGACATAATCCAGGTCGGCACGGCCTTCGAGGGCGATGGCAAAAAGGACAAAATCAAACAGTTCGTTGACGCGATAAAGAAAAAATGACTATTTCTTCAGCGACCTGTCGCCATCATTGAACCTTGCCTGTATGTGGGCGCCGTTGCAGAACGGCTTGTTGCCGGAATATCCGCAGCGGCAAAGCGTGACGCGATTCCTGGTTTCGTATTTTTTGCCGTTCTGGGATTCTATCGGCACGCCGCCCTTTACCCAGATGGGGCCGCTTGCCCCCGCGCCCGGGTCCTCCACAAGGCTTATCGACTTTTCAAAATGCGGCTCAATAGGCTTTTTTGTCTTTTTGTCAATCGCGACAAGCCTGCCTGACGGGCAGTAGCACGCCTCCTTTATTGCGGTTTCCCTAGCCTTGGGGTCATCCGAATGCATAGTAAGACTCCAGACCTTTCCTGCCCTTTCGCAGAACCTGGCAAGCGAGCACAATTCAATCGCATCCGCCAAATCCAGCTTCGGGCCCAAGATTGTGTTTGCCTGTTTTTTGAACGGTTCGCGCGACGCGGTTTCAGTGCCTATGAATCCAACTTTGGCGTGCGTTCCGTCGCAATAAGGCTTGCCTTTCGACTGGCCGCAGCGGCACAGCGCGTACTTCTCAAAAGCAGGATATCCTTCCCCCTTTTTCCATTTTTCCGGTATGCCGTCCTTGCCCGGAACGATTATCTCCTTTGCAAGCCTAAGCCCGCCGGAGACAAGGTACGGACCGTCCTTCTCAATCACGATTTTTGCTCCCTTGGATTCGGCCATGGTAAACGCCCGGTTTTTCCCTGGGCTTTTTATGAAAAAGCCCAAATGGACTCAGGGGGATTCGAACCCCCGACCTCTCGCGTGCAAGGCGAGCGCTCTACCACTGAGCTATGAGCCCCTGGACATATATGCTGTCGGCAAATATTTAAAAAACAGCGTCCGCTCCCTCTGCCTTTCAGGAGCATGCCGTTTCCGTCGTCATCCGACGTTGGGGGCTTGGCAATCTTTTTAAAACGTGCCCTGCCACCAACAGTCATGGCAGAAGCCAGGAAGTTCTATGAGCTGGGCATTTCCGAGAGAAGGGATGCGCTTGCAAAGGAGGGGGTTCCAAAGGCCAGCCTTGACGCAATCTCAAATCCAATGTCTGTTGATGAGCTTGACGGCATGGTGGAGAACACCATCGGCGCAGGCTCGCTTCCGATAGGCGTAGTGCGAGACTTTGTCATGAACAACAAAAAATATCTTGTCCCGATGATGCTGGAGGAGCCTTCAGTGGTGGCCGCGGCAAGCAAGGCGTGTAAGCTAACGCTTCCGGGCGGATTCATCGCACAAAGCCTTGGCAATGAGATGATAGGCCAGATACAGGTGAAAGTCAGCGACGCGGCGGCCGCGGAAAGGCTTGCGGAACAGGCCAGGCCCGAAATGGAGAGGCTCGGCAAGGAATCCGTTTCAAGCCTTGAGAAATACGGGGGCGGATGGAGGGGCATGTCATTCAAGGCGCTCAAGACGTTCAACGGCGACTACCTGATAGCGGATTTCTATGTTGACGTCGGGAACGCCATGGGCGCGAACAGGATAAACACGGCTGCGGAAGAGCTTGGCCAATATGTTGCCGAGGCGGTCAACGGCAGGTATGTGCTCAGGATACTTTCAAACCTCGCCACAAGAAGGATGGTAAGGGCAAAGGCGGTTTGGACAGAGGAGAAAATAGGCAAGGAAGGCGTGGATGGCGTGATTGACGCATATGCATTCGCGCTCAACGATCCTTACAGATTGGCGACCAACAACAAGGGCGCGATGAACGGCATAGACGCGGTCGCGCTTGCTACAGGCAACGACTGGAGGGCGATAGAGGCGGGCCTGCACACCTATTCCGCTATGATTGGCATGAAGCCGTTCATCTCATATTCCATTGAGAAAGGAAACCTAATAGGCATTTTCGAGGGGCCGCTTGCGGTCGCCACCGCCGGCGGCGCAATAGGCACGCTCAAGCACGCAAAGGCGTGCCTTTCGCTTCTTGGGGTGAAATCCGCCGCCGAGCTGGCGCAGGTCATGGGGTGCATAGGCCTTGCCAACAACTTCGCCGCCACTTATGCGCTTTCGACGGAAGGCATACAGAGGGGCCATATGAAGCTGCACGCAAGGAACATCGCCATACAGGCGGGCGCAGAGGGCGCGGAAATAGGCATTGTGGCAAAAAGCCTTTCCGAAAGCCGGAAGTACGACTCCGAGACCGCGAAGTCAATCCTTGAAGGCCTTAGGAAAAGGAATAAAAAGACATCATGACAACAGCCTTTCAGTGATAATAATATGCCCGGACTGAAAATATCGCACAGCCTCCTTCCTTTGAGGCTTTCAACAAGGGGGCCAGACAACACGGCCGATTTGACCATCACGGTGCACAACACCGCTGAAGAGGAGAAGATTGTTTCTGTTGACATCAACATCCTTTCCAAGGGACTGCTCGGATTCGACAGGACCATGGTGCACAGGAAGGCGACAAAGAACCTCGGAACCATACCGCCGCACGGCGAGTCATCCTTCATTGCAAGGGTGTTCTGCTCCCCGCAGACGGAGCAGGGGTCATACTCGATGCAAATCGTTGCGTTTGACCACTACCTTGACTTCGAAAAGGTCCTAGACAAGACTTCCAAGACGTTCGACATAAGGGTAGTATGAGACATTGCGTATCTCGATGCTCTTTCTTACGCCGAAAGTGACATAGGAAAGAACCCTTATCATTATGCCGTTTGCGGACAGCCTCAGCCTTGCGTCAATGCCTTCAACGGCTTTCCTGAACGACGCCGCTATTCCGAGGATGTAGCCTATTGCCCTGCTTTTTGCAATCGACGCCTTTTTCGCCGCGCTTAAGGCGGCTGCAGGCGCCCTGGCTTTCGTTTTTCCTGGGCTCAGGAAAAGCGCCCTCATTGAGGAGACGCTTAAGCTTCTTATCATGCTGATGCCGAGCGCCGCAAGCGGGATTGCGCAAACCGCAGATGCGGAAAGGCCGGTTTTGGACCTGCTCAGCGCCGCCCTCGGCACCAAGGCAAGCGCGCTTCCTATTCTGATTGCGGTTTTTGCCCTGAAGTATGACATCGAGAATGATATCCCCTTTTTGGCTGCCCCTGTTGGCGCTTTCCATGCTCCGAAAAACGGCTTGGGCGCATTTGCCATTGGCGCGGCCGGCCTTGATCTTGCTCCCGCGCTTCCCGCAGACGCAAAAACCGCAAACACTGGCATTGCAGAAGCGCCAGCGCCAACTTTTTTTGTACCAGACATGAGCCTGGCAATTTCCGCCCTATCTCTAATGGCGCGCCTGGCCTTTGCCTTGCCAGCAATGGCCCTGCCCCATTCCCTGTCGCTTTGCTTGGAGTTGTTTATTGCCCCGTAAAACAGCATGCCGTCGTGCATCATATACGAGACAACGACGTTTGTCATGTTGCTGTCCTTACAGTGCAGCCCAAAGCTCAAAAAGAAAGGGACGTTTATCTCCCTTATCACGTGCCAGCCTGCCTTTGCATTAGAGAAAATGCTGTTCATTTCCTGTTTCTGTTCCCCTTTCATGAAGCTGCTGATGTTGAATTTCCCGATGACCCTGTCCCTGTGCAGGCCCTTGTCATATCCGGTTTTCCTTTTGTAGGCGTCTATGTTGTCGTCGTATTGCCTGCTTGCGTAAATGAGCGTTCCGTTGCCGTCCATTATGAACTCAAGGGTTGGTATTTCGTGCGGCTTCGCGCCGGCATTGACAAGCTCCGTAATGTCATACTCAACTTTCATTCTCTTTATTTCGCCGTTGTCTATGAACACCGCCTGCATCAGCTTCAGGGTCTTCCCATTTTCATTTGCAAAGCGCTCAGTGTCGCTTATTATCCCGAACGCCCTGTCGCTTTTGCCTATTGTCTCGGTGCGGATTGTCTTGCGGACCAGCCTCTGCCCGACAGCGGCGGATGATATGGGAACAAGGAACGAATCGGAGTCTGTAATCTCCTTGAACATGCCGACATAATCCTTTATATTGCAATTTGGGATGTTGCCCTGCTTTGCCGTTTTTTGCACATTGTTAAAGACGGGCGATTGGGCTATGCCTGCCTTGTTCTCGGTTATTTTTCCCACGTTTTTCAGTTGTCAGATTTGATTTATAAATGATTGCAATGCCTGCGCCGCCCCGCGCATTCCCCGTTGTAGTCGTTTTATAAACCGTTTATTCCACAAACTACGACATGCATTTCCGCGAAAGGACCAAGATGTCCCTTCCCAGCGCAAAGGGCAAGAGATTCCATTGGGGAAGGCCGCTTGGCCCGGCAGCCAGGACATTCGCAGAGCTGAAGCAATTCGAGCCGCTGATGCAATTTGATTTCAACAGGAATGCGGACAGGTATCACAACACGGCAAGGTCCGCCAGCGTGATGAAGCTTTGGCAGTCCCTGGACGCAAACAAGGCGTACGAGCCGGAGAAGATGCTTCTTGAAAAGGCCCTGAGCAACCTTGCGTCGCGCAGGTTCTGCAGGGAAAGGGTAGAAGGCATGAATAGGATTGGGGACATCGCGTCCAGCAAGAGCTTCTCATTGTCCATGGTGCCGTTCCTTTACCTGATATCATGCCAGGACAAACCGGCATTGGAAAGCCTGGAGATGTTCAATTCGCTCATATCGAACGGCGCATTCTACACAAGGATGTTCTATTTCGGCCTTGATATCATACTGAACAACGAAACCATTTTCAACAGGAAAAAGGCGCTTGAATGCATGGAACTGGCGTCCTGCAGCGCCAAATTCTGCCCGGAGACTGTAAGCCTGATATCAAAGATGGTGAAAAAGTCCGGCAAGGACGACCTTTACTGGGACCTGTACTATGTCAACATGCTGCTCAACAACAAAAACTTCAGCCCGGACGTCTTTGCCTCCATCGAGCATGTCCCCGAAGGGGGAATGCCCCTGCACTGGACGCTTGAGCTTGCGAACGCGCTGCTCAAAAACAGGGATTTCAGCAAGCTCTGGCTTTCGCAGTATCTTTTCAACGACCTTCATTTCATTTCAAACAGGACGGCCAACAGCTTCCTGAACAGCACGTCCGAGACCTTCCTTGTGCTCAAAAGGTTCCTTTCGTTCTCGCGCAACGCGAATCCGGAAAGGATAGGCCAGCTCAGGAAGGAGATATACAAGACCGAGGCCGAAATAGAGGACGCCCTTTTCGGCGAGCTTCATGACTTCAAGGCTTAAGCCTGTTTATCGTCCTTGGGAAGGGTATCGCGTCCCTGATGTGGTCAAGGTTCAGTATGTATTTCACGAACCTCTCTATGCCCAAACCAAATCCGGAGTGCGGCACGCTTCCGTATCTCCTAAGGTCAAGGTACCACGAGAAAGCGTCAAGCGGCATCTTCTGGGCCTTCATCCTTTTTTCAAGCGTCTTGAAGTCCCATTCCCTCTCGCTTCCGCCTATGATTTCTCCTACGCCCGGCGCAAGCAGGTCCGCGTTGAGCGCGGTTCCGGGCCTCTTCGGGTCCTCTTTCATGTAGAATGCCTTTATCTTCAACGGGTAGTTTTTCACGAAAACCGGCTTGTCGTAAATGGTCAGCAAAAGCGCTTCCTCGTCTGCGCCCGGGTCCTGGTCATGCCCCATCTTTCCGCCAAGCTCGTTTATCTTGTCGACCGCGTCGTCGTAGAATATCCTGTTGAACGGGGGCTTGACCTTTTTCAGGGTTTCAATGTTTTGCCCGGCAGCCTCCAGAAGCGGCTTATGGCTCTCCACCATCTTCTGCACAACATAGGATATCATTTTTTCCTGGATTTCCTCGTTCTGCTTCTGGTCCATCCACGCCATCTCAGGCTCAAGGTGCCAGAACTCCGTCAGGTGCCTCTTTGTCCTGCTCTTTTCAGCCCTGAAGCTTGGCGCGAACGTATAAACCTTCTCAAGCCCGAATATCATGGCCTCGCCGTAAAGCTGGCTTGACTGCGTGAGGCTTGCGGTGTCCCCAAAATAATCAAGCTCGAACATCTCGGCGCCGCCCTCTGCGCCGGCCTTTGTCAATATTGGAGGCGTTATCTCGAAAAACCCGTCAGAGTTCAGCCATTCCCTGAGGTAGTTCATTATATAGTGCCTTGCCTGCATTATCGCAACCATCTTCCTGCTCCTGAGCCAGAGGTGCCTAACGTCAAGCAGATACTCCTCGCTAAGGTCCTTCTGTATCGGGTAGAACTCGCCCCTGCTGACCACTTCCAGCTTTGACGCCTTGATTTCAGCGCCTCCGGGCGCCCTTTCATCCTTTTTCACTGTTCCCGTTATGATTATCGAGCTTTCTATGTAGAGGTTCGCGGCTTCCTTGTAGGTCTTTTCGTCAACAGCGCCCTTCTTGACAACGCATTGGGCAACGCCGGACGAGTCTCTCAAAACTATGAAAACGTTGTCGCCCATCGACCTTTGCCTGTAGACCCATCCCCTGACAGTGACCTCCTTGCCGTCCATCTTGGATATTTCGCTGGTTTTGAGCATCATAAGGGGAATTGGCTTCAATACCAATAAAAAGATTCCGTTGGAGGGCAGGCGCGTATTTTTAAAACGTTCTTGGGACAATTACAAAGTGCCAGGGTGGCAGAATCCGGTAATGCGCCAGATTTGAGATCTGGTGCCCGCAAGGGCTCAGGGGTTCAAATCCCCTCCCTGGCGTGGGCTTTTTCTAAAAAAGCCCAGGGAAAAACCGACGTTTTTGCTGAAGCTTTTTTTAAAAGCTTCTTGGGGAAAAAGAAACTATGGGAGGCTCTGCGGCACGCTCTGGGATAGTTTTTTAAACAATACCGCTGACAAAGACCTTGCTTTTAGGGGATTGAATGATACTAAACATAGGAACGAAATCCGGAAAGACGTACCAGGTCGATGTGCCGGCGGAGAAGGAGCATTTCCTTGTCGGCAAAAAAATCGGCGAGGAGATGGACGCAGGCTTCATAGGCCTCGCAGGCTGGACAATCAAGCTCAGCGGCGGAAGCGACAAGAGCGGGATACCGATGAGGCACGATGTCCACGGCCAAAGGAGGGAGAAGGTCTTGCTTTCTTCCGGCCCAGGCTACAAGCCCAAGTCCAAGGGAGCCAGGCTCAAAAAGAACGTCAGGGGAGACACCTACGGCCAGGAGGTCGTCCAGGTGAACGCAACCGCAACAACTGAAGGGAGCGTCGCCATAGACACGGTGGCAAAGCCGCCGAAGCCCAAGGAAGCAAAGAAGGAGTGACCTTGTTTGCAGCCTGAACTCAATATAGGACTTTTTGGCCATGTCGACCACGGAAAGACAACCCTTGTCAAGGCACTTACCGGAAAATGGACAGACACCCACAGCGAGGAGCTGAAAAGGGGAATCACGATAAAGCTCGGCTACGCGGATTTGAACATCTACAAGTGCGAATCATGCGGAAAATACTGGACGGCGGAAAAGCACCCTGCGTGCGGGGGCAAATGCACTTTCATAAGAAAGCTTTCCTTTGTTGACGCGCCGGGCCACGAATCGCTCATGGCCACCGCGATATCGGCATCAAGCGTGATAGACGGCGCGCTGTTCCTTGTTTCCGCGAACGAGAAATGCCCGCAGGAGCAGACAAAGGAACATTTCATGATTTTGGAGAAGATGGGCGTAACGAAGATAATAATAGTCCAGACAAAGACCGACCTTGTCACAAGGGAAAAGGCCATTGAGAATTACAACGAAATAAAGGCGTTCGTGAAAGGGACGTTCGCGGAAAACGCGCCAATCATCCCGATATCGGCGCCGCATGCGCTCAACCTGGAGCAGCTGGTCGAGCAGATAGACGCCATAATGAAGCCCTTGGAAAGGGAGGAATCCGATGTTCCGCTTGCTTACGTCGTAAGGAGCTTTGACGTCAACAGGCCCGGCGAGGAGATAAAGAATTTGAAGGGCGGCGTGCTCGGATGCGCCGTAGTAAAGGGAACGTTCAAAATTGGCGACGAGATCGAGATAAAGCCCGGCTACGGCTCGGAGCAAAGCTTCACTTCATTGAAAACATCCATCTCCGGCCTCAGGGCTGGCGACGAGGACATCTCTGAAGCAAAGCCCGGCGGCCTTGTCGGAATAGGGACTTTCCTGGACCCGTCATTGACAAAATCAGACACGCTCATAGGAAACACAATAAGCATAAAGGGCGCGATACCGGACCCTGTTTCCGCCATAAGCATGAAGTACGAATTGATTGACAGGAAGGACATAGACAACGCGCCGCTCAGGGTCGGGGAGCCATTGCTGATAAACGCGCATTCCGCGACTTCAGTTGGCGTGATAGCGAAGCTCAACAAGGGCATAGCGTCCGTTTCCCTGAAAAGGCCCATCATCGTGTTCGGGAGCGACAAAATCGCCATAAGCAGGAGAATAGGCCAGCGCTGGCGCTTCTGCGGCATAGGCTCTGCAGTGGCAAAATGAGCGCCGTAATTGCCTATCTTTTCAGCCGTTTCGGGATAACCCTTTGGCCAGGCCTTTCCATGAAGGAGGCGGGGGCCGGCAAGCACCTTGTTTATACCTCATCGCTTGATTTGTTCAACGCGAAAAACGAGGAGACGCGCGGCATGATTGCAGGCAAAACCAACGGCGCCTTCAAGCCGTCCTCCGACTTTCTCCAGGCCTTTGGCTGGATGTGCACGCGCAACGTCCTGTTCCTGGACAAGGAGGGCGCAAGGGCGTTCTGCCATGGCAAGGAAATTCCAGTTAAAAACGGATGGTGCTCCCGCGGATACGTTGCGGTCTCGCACAACGGCGTTGTTCTAGGATGCGCCTTCTTTGACGGCGAAAAGGCGCTCAACATGGTGCCGAACCACAAGCGCATCGCCAACAGCGGCAACGAACCTTTATAAATTCTTCCAACCCCATCATATACAGGATGATGAGACCGTTCCAGTCTGATTAATGATGAACGGAGTAGCTTCTGACTAAAAAAGTGATTAATATGGCAGGACAGATGGATGCAAGGCAGTTCTTCCTTGTGATAAGCGCGCTGTGCCTCTTCGGGGCGATAGTGTCAGCGTTTTTTGCGATAGCGTCCGGCATAATGTTCGCGCAGGGCCCGACGTTCCTCGGGCTCAACGTGCACGTGCTTTACCTTTTCACATTCGGCGCGATACTGTGGTCAATCCAGCACCTTAGGAATATGGTTGACAAGGCAGCGACAGAAAGCGCCATAGTGCCGAAGAAAAGCACAGCTAAAAGAGCCTGAACTCATTCCTTTTTGAGGCTTCTTCGCATGCTATAAGGAAGATATAATCAGACAGCCTGTTCAGGTAAATTGTTATATTTGCCATTCCCTTTTTGCCGTAGGCGCAAACCGCCTTCCTTTCCGTGTTCCTTGCGCATTCCCTGCAGATATGGACAAGCGCGCTTTTTCCCGTCGGCCTCACGAACCCCTTTATCTGCGGCAAGGATCTTTCCTTTACGGCAATCTTTTGCTCAATCTTTTTTATGAACGAGCGGCTTATGTCGTCAAGCTTCGCAACTTTCCTGAAAATCAGCTCTATTTCCGTTTGGATATCAATAAGCTCTTTGTTCCCAAGCTCATGGGCCGCATATCCCAACATCGCGACAAGGCCGTCCATTGCCCCGAAAAGCTCTATCTCTGGGCTGCACTTGCTCAGCCTTTTTCCGGCAAGCGTTCCGGTCCTGCCACTATCCCCGGTTTTCGTGGTTATTGGCATGATTGGCTGTTTTGTGCAACCCTTTTAAACTTTAATTGCGGCTAATACTAAATAGACAAAAAACAGGAGCCCGTAGTCCGCTTTGGCGTTTGCGCCAAAGGCCCTACAGGCTCAAGTACCGAATAATACAGGAGCCCGTAGTCGAGCGGTCAAGACGTCTGCCTTACACGCAGAAAATCCCCGGTTCGATCCCGGGCGGGCTCATAATTACCCATCATTCCGCCGGCTCACACCCATTTTAAAATTCTTTCATGCACAAGCGCATATAGGTGAAAAACATGCCTGGAACAAAAGAGAAGCCTGTTGAAAATGTTTATGACAAGGTTGCGACGGCCCTGCATAAGGAATATGACACGAAAGGGTTCCACTCCATAGAAAAGGGGGACTTCAAGGACTATGTTTCTTATTTCAACATAAGGTCAGTTTATAATTTCAAGAAAAGCCTTGGCATTGAAAAGAGCGACAGGGGATTCAGCAAGATGAAGATGATGGAAAGGCTGAGAGAAGAGAGGCTGAGGGGAAAGTCCAGGGAGGTGGCAAGGGAAGTGCGCAACAAGGGCATCCTGCCCTACGCAAGGGAAGGCGGCAATATCGACCTCCTAAAGCCGATGCCGGTAAAAAACGTTGATATCGGCACAGCGCAGAAAAAAGCAAAAAAGATGGAGGCGAAGGAGCGCGCCGGCAAGCTTGCCGCTGTGCAGAACAGGACAAAGTCCGAATGACGGAGACTGCGAGGAAGCGATAACATGGCAAGGCTGGAGAAAACCGCACCCGCGGCAGAAGCGCGGAAAAAGGACGAGTTATCCAGCTTCAAGAATGAAAAAAAGGCCGGGCACGGCAGGCTCGCAAGGCTGGCAGGCGGTTTCATGCTCACTTCCCTGCTTGCGTTTTTGCCAACATTCGGCGGGCAGCACAGCGGCGTTGATGCCAACAACGGGAAGGTGGCGGCCAAAAGCGCCAAATCCATGTTTCCCACGCTTGAGCGCATCTCATCCTTCAAAGAGCCCGGAAAGGACACAATATACCCGAAAAAAGTAGTGAAGCTAATGAAGGACGTGGATTCCTTCGTCCAGGAAAACAGCGACAACAGGGCGTTCATGCTCGTGATGGAGGCAATAATGCACGAGGCGCTCGGCGTTCAGGCGGAGAAGAACGTGGACTATTACATCGACTATTCCAGCGCCGAGGACAAGGTTACGCTGACCGACAGCCTAAAGAACTGGAAAAAGCTGATAACAATCAGGAAGGGCTGGGACGGCGTGGAAATCTCCGTGGAGACGGAAGGCGAGCCCAAGCTTTCGATAATGCTGAAAAAAGGCGAAAACCCAAAAACGGAAGACATAGACGAGCTCAGGCTGAGGCTTTACAACCTTTTTGACGACCTTTTTTGCACAGACCTTTTCCTGAGGGCTGCGGCAGGCGACTGAGCATCAGGCCTTTCCGTAAAGAATTTTCCTGCCTTTGCGTATCTCCATTCCCCTGCCGATTTTCACAGTGTGCTGGCCGTCTATCACGCAGCATGCGCTTTCTAGGCAGTTCACGCTTATTTTGCAGAACGGCATGACAATCGCATTGGGCTGCTGGAGTATCGGAGCGATGGGCGCTATCGCGACAATGTCGTTTTTGAGCAGCATCGGCCCGAAAAGGGACTTGTTATAGCCTGTTGAGCCAAGCCTTGCGCACACGTTTATTCCATCCCCGAAAAATCCCCATTCGCCGCATTCGCATGATATCCTCGTATGGATGGCGCGGAAATCCGGGCCCCTTATGGCGATGTCGTTTATTGCCTCATATTTCCTTCCGCTTATCCTGGCCTCAAGCATGGACAGCTCTTCCGGCTTTGCATGCAATACCCTTTCGATATTCTCTTTCCATCCGTCCTTGTTGAGCTGGCATATGCCGGAGCGCTTGGAGCCTATGCCCACCAATATGCCCTCTATTTCGTTCTTGTGGTGTATGACAGTTCCGTCCCCGCCTATTATCACGGTCGCGTCTGCCCCTGTTTTGCATATCCTGTTCCTTTTGCCTATTAGATATGATGCGGCTTCCTTTGCCGCCTTTATCGCCCACGCCTTTTTTGGATTGTGCAGTATCCTGATTTTCATATTCCCACCAGTTTGTCGAACACGGCAAGCGCGCCGCTGCCCTTGAGGTATTCCCTTGCCTCGGACTTTCCCATGAGCATAAGGTCCTCGATTTCCCAGCCGTCAGTTGCCATTGACTTGAGGTTCCGTATCACGCTTTCCTCCAGCTCAGTCCTGAAAAGGACGGCAAAAAGGACCTCTCTGTCTCCTATCATAACGTCCCTTTTCATCTCAGTCACATCGTCCTTCTCGAGCCCAAGTTCCTCCTCAAGCTCCGCATACGCGGACTCGACAATGTCGTTTTCCCATTCCATGGCAAAGCCCTGGAAGCTCAATCCCTTCCTTGCAGGGAGTTCTATGAGCTTGCCCACGCCCTTCGCCTCAACGGCCCTTTTTGACTGCTTTGTGATGATATACCTTTCGCCTTTCTGCACAACGCCGATGACGCCGGCCATCCTTGCCGGCGTATCATATCTCTTAAGCGCGAGGTGCAGGGAAAACGGTATGAAATAGACGCCTATCTTCTTTCCGTCAACGTATTTTACAATGCCAACATCGTCGTCATAATCAAGCCCCCTCGATATCGTGTCGGCGTCGCCCAAAACTTCCTTTGGAAAATCCGGGGGCGCCGTTTTCCTGAAAGAGAAGTCCATGCCCATAACTCGCATTCCATGTTTTTAAACCTTGGGTGGGATGCAATTGCATGGACCTTCTGATGATGCTGCTGACAATCATCGGCCTTGCGCTCTTCGAGTCCATAACAAGCATAGACAACGCCGTCATAAACGCGGAGGTCCTTTCCAAGATGAGCGAAAGGGCGAGGCGCTGGTTCCTGGTTTACGGTATACTGATTGCGGTCGTTGGCGTGAGGTTTTTGCTTCCCACGCTGATGCTCTGGATTGCAAACCCAAGCCTCAATCCCTATGATTTGACAATGGCAATGTTCAGCGGAGACAGCTCGGTTGCCGAGGCAATGGAAAAGGGCTCCTCATTCCTGCTCCTGGCAGGCGGCGTTTTCCTCATATTCCTTTTTTTCCATTGGCTTTTCCTTGAGCCCAAGCGGTTCGGGCTCATCGGCGAGCGCTTCTTCTTCAGGCAGGGCATCTGGTTCTATGCCGTGGTCTCGGCCCTCCTGCTTGCGATAACGTGGTTTGCGATAAACAAGGAGCCGCTCCTTGCGTTTGCCGCGGTTACAGGCTCAACGGTTTTCTTCATAACGCACGGGTTCAAGCAGAACGCGGAGCTCAGGGAAAAGGAGATGCTGGAAGGCAAAGGAAGCTCAAGCATGAGCGATATCAGCAAGCTGCTTTACCTGGAAGTGATTGACGCGACGTTCTCCATAGACGGCGTGATTGGCGCGTTCGCGTTCACGCTTTTCGTGCCCCTAATCCTGATTGGAAACGGCCTTGGCGCGTTCCTGGTGCGGGAAATAACAATAAGGAACATAGAGAGCATCAAGAAATACGTTTTCCTCAAGAACGGGGCCATGTACTCAATACTTTTGCTTGGCGCGGTGATGCTGCTTGACGGGCTTGGCATGGCGATACCGGAATACATTTCTCCGGTTGCAACCTTTGCCTGCATCGGGTTCTTCTTCCTGAAGTCAAGGCGCGAACTGGAAGGCGGAAAAGCGGCAAGCCCTGCTGATATTGCAAAACACTAAAAACCAGCAGGCACAAAAAGCAACCATGTTCATTGACCGCCATGATGCCGGAAGGCAGCTCGCCAGGGCGCTTGCGAGGTACAGGGGCAGGAAGGACGTGCTTATCCTTGTGATACCGCGGGGCGCCCTGCAGATAGGCGAAGAGCTTCACAATGAGTTGGGGGCGCCGATTGACATCATCGTAACCAAGAAGATAGGGCATCCCATGAGCGGGGAATATGCCATCGGGGCTGTCGGCCCTGACGGCGAATACGTCATTTCCGAGGGCGCAGCCGGCGTTTCACCAGACTACATCGCACAGGAGCGTGGGCGGCTTGGCGCTGCAGTAGAAGAGAGATACAGGCAGTACAGGGGCGACAGGCCGAAGCCGAAGCTTGCAGGCAAGACCGTAATAATAGTTGACGACGGCATAGCGACCGGGAGCACCATGGTTGCGGCAATCCGCGTCATAAGGAAGCAGGGGCCTGCCAGGATTGTAGCGGCGGTTCCGGTAGCGCCTGCTGACGGGCTGGCAAAAGTCAGGGCAGAGGCTGACGAGGTGGTTTGCCTGCTTGTTCCGCCGCTGTTCCATGCCATAGGCCAATTTTATGAAAAGTTCGCACAAGTGGACGACAAGGAAGCGATAGCCATACTGCAGCGTTGCCAATAGACGGCGCGGCAAGCGCGAGCTGGAAGGCGGAAAAGCGGCAAGCCCCGCATAGTCTTATAATCCCCTTTACCCATAAAAGGACACATGGCCCTGAAGCCGGAGAAATCCAAGATTGTAGAATGCATAGCCAAGGCAAGGGATTTCATAAACAAGTTCAAGCCGCAGCCGGATGCAGGGAAGATGACGGACGGGCGGCAGAAGGAGATGGACCACGCGCTGCTGAAAGCCGCCATAGACGGCAAAGATGAAGAATTTGAAAGGCTGCTTAAGGCAGGCGCGGATATTTACGCGATTGACAGTTACGGCAGGACTGCGCTGATTTTTGCCGCATCGCACGGAAACGCGGGAATAGCCAGGCTATTGACCGAAAGGATAGAAAAGAGGGAATACATTGACGCAGCCGATGCGCTCGGCAGGACAGCCCTGATATATGCCGCTGCGCATGACCATACCGGCATATGCGTGATTCTGCTCAAAAAGGGCGCGAACATGGCGGCAACAGACGCTGAAGGCAAGGATGCGGTCACACATGCAACTCTGAACGGGCACATCGGAACGGCGGGCGTGCTAAGGGATGTAGAGTTCATGGACCAGGACGAAAGGCGCACATACCTAGCCAACCTGATGTAATCCGCCCCCATGGTTTAAAAACATATATATACACTAATTATAATATGTCTATCCTGTTCAAGAAGGACGCGCTGAGCACGAAAGCGGCCTACAATGCCATCAAGAAAGAGCTTGACGCAAACGGATTCAAGGAAGCCAGCAAGGACAGGCTGCTTGACTGCGCCAAGCAGTATGGAAGGGAGAATTCAGGCCCTTCCTGGGACGAGTTTTCCGTTATGAACAGGGGGCTTGGCAACAAGAAGTCGAATTACTTTGTTTTCCTCGGGATAAAGAAAAAACTTTTGCGCAGGGACGAACTGCAGGTGCTTTATTACAACCCGGAGCCGCCCGACGTCAAGTTCAACTTCAGGGACGGGGACAACTCAATTCCGGCCAAGGAAACAAGGAAGGACATTATAGTCACAAGGGCGTACAACGGAACCGCGCCCATCGATCCGTTCATTGTCGACACAGTAAGCCACATAAATGAGATGTCATCCAGGAAGCCAGAGAACAGGTATTACCTCTGGCCGCACAACCACATCGGATATGTTTATTACGGGGGCAAGCCGCGCAGGCTCATCGACCTCAAGAAGGACGAGATAATGGGCGAGAGGGGGCCCCTTGACGACGGAAAGTCAAACCCGTTCGACATGATGATGAGCGCGGCGCTTTTCGGCGGGGACTTTTTCGCCTTGACGTCGCACAACAACTTCTCCGAAACAGTGTACAGGGCGGTGGACTCCATCGGCTCCGCGCTTGGCATGACAATTGTCCCTGGCATAGAGTTCACAATGCCGCTTTATGGATACAATCCGGAAGACGTCTCCATAATATTGACAGACATGGAAACCAAGCTGAGCAGGGCCGTGACTGTCGACATCAAGCCCAACATGAACGTAGAAATAACAAGGAACCTTACTGATATGCAACAGGTCAAGATAAACGTGGAGAGCAACTCGTTTTCGGCATATGATTGGCATTCTGTCGAGACGCTGATACACTGGTACAACGACAACTACGGAACGGAACTGAGGCCCATAAGGGTTCTGAACGGGCCGCACGTGGTCGCGATGTTCAGGCATCCGCAGATGGCGATTGAGACCCATGCTGCCATGCTCTTAAACAAGGACGTGCTGTTCCCGCCGCTCTCCGCGCCGGGAATAGACCTTTTCGGAACTACTTCAAAGCTGAAAACAAAGTATGAAAAGAGCGTGTTCATCATGGTCGCGCACCCGTTCTGCGAGCTTGGGCTCCCTTCCGTAGGCGTGGGAAACAGGATGACCAGCGGCGACATGGAATGGGCAAGGTCCATTTCGCTTTTTGAGCAGGGATTCGCCGACGCGGTTGCTGCATACAACCCCTCGGTGAACGACGAGACGCACAGGTTCTCGTTTGACGGCAAGCACATCGTCGCCTGCTCCAGCGGCATAATGCCGCTTATCAGCCAATGGGTCGCGAAAAGGGCAGAAAGGGCAGCGGAGTCAAGCAAGTTCGTAGGCGAGGCGGCCGTGGGAAAATGGGGCTTTCAAACCGCGCTTTCAAACCCGCTCAGCATCGCATACGCGCACTATGTCAGGAGAAACCTCCTGACGCGCGGCATACTCAAGATGGGCGAGCCGGACACGCACTGGTACGGCGACTTCAGCCTGGACGAGCCGGAGATGAACCACCTTGGAAGGACGGTCACATTCATAGAGGGCGCTGTGGAGAAGTCCCTTGACGGGCTTTTCGCTGCGCTGAACAAGGCAAAGGAAAACAGGGACAACGAGCCAGGCGACGGCAAGGTTGCGGTCAACTACTACGCCTATTGCCAGATGAACCCGACTACGGGCGCAATGGACTACGAGCCCGCAAGGGCGCCGACAAAACACGAGACCATGGATGAGAGCTGGAAATGGTTCACCAACTACGGCGCGAGCCTGTTCAACGTCATACTTCCGGATTTCTTCAAAAGGACGCTGGTAAGGTCGGAGCTTCCGCTTTCAAAGGCAAAATACGTTTACAGGAAGTTCCTAAAGGAGTGAATGAATATGGCAAAAATCATTGAAACGAAAAAAATTGCGAAAAGGCATATAAGGGCAAGGCTTCCGCTATTGCTGTTCACGGGCGCTGCATTGGCGGCATCTTCAATATCCTGCGGAGGCCCATTTGTCGCAAACCAGAGCCCGCTTCATGACTCCGCATATTCCTGGACAGAGCCTGTCCCGCAAAAGGCTGCCAAGGCAAAGCCCAAGGGCGCAAAGCGCATAAGGGCAAGCAAAATAATAAAATGCGCCGCGACAAAGGCGCCGGCAATGGCCATTGCGCAGCCTGACGCGCTTTCAGTTTCAAGCCACGGCAAGGAAAACAGGCGCGCGCCGTTCTGGGCATCTGTGCTTGCAGGCATCGGCCTTTTCGCATTGATCTATGGCATAAGGTCGCTTCGTGCAAAAAGGAGAAAAAAGGGCAGGCACAAAGCAGTGTCCAAGGGCATACCGACCCGCTTCGAAAGGGAGAATTTGGCGTTAAGGCTGGCAAGGCGCGTGGTGATGGCGCAGGCGCTGTGTTATAGCCCAAAACCCATGAAAAAGCCCGCGCTCACGGTGGATGCAATAACAAAACAGGCACTGGCCCTTGCAAAAAAGATGCCAAAAAAAACCGCAGCAAAGAAGTTCCTTTTGGCCGTAGATGCGGAGCTGACAGCAGAGTTCGATGCCTATGATGTCCGGCTGAGGCCGTTCTATAGGGGCATAAAATCCGTCTGACCTTTTTAAAGGGCGGGGATAAGAAAAAGGTTTAAAAAGTGTTTGTGTAATAGTGGATATATATGGAAAAGACCACGTCCGTTGAAAAAAGGGAAATTTCTGGCTTTAGGAGGACTATTCCTAGGGTTTTGACAGCCGCGGCGCTGGCAGTCTCTTTTGCCATGCCTGCAAAGGCCATTGCAAGCAACGCGCCTCTTTTTGACAGCACTCCGGCAGCAGCAAAGGCGTGGGCAACAAACCCAATGTTCATAGACTACGGAAAAGACGGCCTAAGCGGGGCAGAGAAGAATGCAAGGGACAACATGTTTTGGCTTTCAAACAACACAACAGATTCCGCGCAGACAAACAGCATCGTGAAAAGGTATTTTGAGGCAAAGGGCGTGAATAACAGGTCGCTGTTGCTCCTTGGGAACATACTTGATGAGATAAAGTCAAAGAAGGGCGAATACCACTTGGTCACGCCGTCAGAGCTTGCGCTTTACATGCTTTATGAAAAGGGCGACACAACCAGGCTCAGGTACGTGCCGCGGTCGCCCCTCATTGTCATGATTGGGCTGGAAGACCTGCAGACTACATACTGCACAGGGTCCCCAACAGACGGCGCATTGACGCAAACAACCGCGGCCGCATCGCAGACTTATTCCTGGGAAAGCGGCAAGACAGAAGCCGCAAAGCCTGTAACAGAGACCAAGGCAGCTGCGGTTGCGCCCGAATCGACTGCTGCTCCAAT
This sequence comes from Candidatus Micrarchaeia archaeon, assembly GCA_041500405.1. Lineage (GTDB taxonomy): Archaea > Micrarchaeota > Micrarchaeia > Anstonellales > J096 > JAPLWW01. Next base: position 22,562 of record JBGQMB010000014.1, read on the forward strand.
AGTATATCCTGGCCCATATCAGCTTAGGAATGATGTTCCGAAGCCGAAGCAGGATACAGCGGTTCCAAAGCCACAGGCGACTGCAACGTCAGTTCCGGCAAAGCCGACGCCGGCCGCAACAGCGGCGCAGAAGCCTGTTGCGCAAAGCAACCAGGCCGTTTTTGCCGTAAATGAGCAAACGATAAGGGATCTTTATGCCGATTACGAAAGGCATATGAGGAAGGCCTATAATGAGCAGGTAAGGCTCATAAAAAAGGGCGACAGCCTGCAAAGCAAACTCAATTCCATAAACAAGGCAGCCAAGCACAAGCACAAGAAGCAGGCCGGCACAATAGCCGCGCCAAGGCAGCACAGGCCGGCAGGGAGCATAGCAGCAGTGAAGCCGCTTGAACAGCCAAAGGAAAAGCCGGGGCTCTCATTCTGGGCAAACGCGAAGCACATATTCAAGTCCGGCATGGACAAGCTTGGCAAGGCTTACCTGACTACGTCAGAAATGGTGACCAGCGCGCCGCAAAAAGTGTTTGCGGCACCGGGCAAGGCCTATGCAGTGGCGTGGATTGCTATGGTTGTTGCAATACCAACAGGCATATTTTTGCTTGCATCTTCAATGTCCCGCAAATTTTCCTCAAAAGGCAGGAAGAAGAGGGCGCTCAAGGAAGCAATGGACCTTCTGCTCAGCAACTCGACAAGCATGAAGCGCCCGAGGCTTGAGTTCGGCTCCATTACAGGAAGGGCGCTTGAGCTTGCCAGGAAGAGGAGCGACGTCGTAAGGGCGCAGATATTCCTCAGGTCAATAAAGAGGAAGCTTGAAAAGGGCTTCGCCATAACGGAGCCGGACATGATTGATTTCAGCGCAAGGATAAGCGCAGTCGGAATGAAGCACACCCCGAAAAGGCGCGCCGCGGCTCCAAAGAAATCCGGCGCAAAAAAGCGCGCCCGCCGCCTTGTTTCCCAGCTGCCTGGTCTTTAAGTCCAAAAAGCGCTAATCTTTTATATTGTTCCAGGCTTCTTATTTCTCCATGGAGCAGACTCCAACAGGCATAAGGGACTTTTCCGTAGAGGAAAGCATCCAAAGGGAGGCAATGATGGACAGCCTCAGGGCCGTGTTCCGCAGATACGGCTTCTATCCGGCCGAAACAGGCTCGCTGGAGTTCATTTCTACGCTTTCAAAAAAGAGCGGGGATGCGGTCAAGGAGGAGATTTTCAGGCTGGACAAGGAGGGCATCGGCCTAAGGTTTGACTTTACAGTCCCGCTTGCCCGCTACGCGGCCTCCAGGCTTTCGCTATACAAGCCATTCAAGAAGTATGCCATAGGGACTGTTTGGCGCAACGAGGAGCCCCAAAAGGGCAGGTACCGCGAGTTTCTTCAGGCGGATTGCGACATAATAGGGGTAAAGGAGCAGTCTGCGGAGATAGAGCTGCTTGCGATGGCTTTTGAGGCCCTGAAGGCGCTTGGGTTTGACGTTTCAGAGGCAAAGTTCTGGCTGAACAACAGGAAGATACTGGAAGGCATGGCCTCGAAATGGGGCGTTGACAAGAACATCGCGTTCAGGGCAATAGACAAGTTCGACAAGATTGGGAAAGAAGGCGTGGTTTCCGAGCTTTCAAAGGCATTCGGGAGCAAGAAGGCGGACGAGATTGCGTCGGACGTTTTTGTTGAAAAGGACAACGACAAGATGCTTGATTATCTTTCCAAGTTCAGCAAGGAAGGCGTTGACGAGCTTCGTTATATATGCAAGCGCTTCAGCAACGTTGCGGTTAAGCCGTTCATTGTGCGCGGGCTTGACTATTACACAGGCCCGATATACGAGCTTAAGCTCAGCGACGAAATTGGCACTGTCTGCGCAGGCGGCAGGTATGACCAGCTGCTTGGCATGTACGGCCAGCCGGATTCCGCTGTCGGCATAAGCTTCGGGTTTGAGAGGCTTTATTACCTGCTAAGGAGCCAGAAGCCGCCTCTTGCCAAGACGTATGCAAGAGCCTATGTCGCCTGGGTGAAGGACATGGACAAGGAGGCGTTCGAGGTTGCGTCAAAACTTCGCGAAGAAGGCGTGAACGTCGACCTGAACTACTCCAAAAGGTCGCTTTCCGCGCAGATAGACTATGCCAACAAGATGGGCATACCGTTCATTGTGATAATCGGCCCGAAGGAATATGCTGAAGGAAAGGCGGTTCTGAGGGACATGAAAAGCGGCAAGGAGGAAGCGGTTTTGGTTTCAAAGCTTGGGGGTAAGCTTCTTTGAAGGGGTGCAGGCTTTGCCTCAGGGGAAAGCTGTTTTACTCGTTTTTCAACAGCTCGCTCAGGAAGATAGGCCCTGCAATAGAAGTCGCACGAAACATTGACGCGGACTTATTGCACATCAT
>JBGQMB010000015.1:0-22166 GCA_041500405.1 Candidatus Micrarchaeia archaeon
AATCAGATAAATGATGTCATTGGAGCGAAAGAATAAGCTCGTCAAGCGCCCTTCCGCGCTCCATCTCCCTGTAGGCCGCGCTTCCCTTTTTCAAATAAGAGACCTTCATTGTCCTTCTTTCAAAGTGCTTGGGCAATGCGCCTGACGCGCAGGCCTTCCGCGCTTCCTCGACCGCAAGCGTCGCCTCCCGTTGCGCCATGTTGAATATCTTTCCCTCCTTGAAGAATGTCCTCTCGGTTACGAACCTTGCAACGCCTTCCGCTATCTCCAGCGGCGGGCCGTGCCTGAGGAAGTTCTTTCCGACCAGCTCGTTTGCGACGCCTATGACGCACGTGCTTGTCTTTTTGTTGTCGTGCGCCCCTACCAATATGACCTCAAATCCGCTTGACTCAAGGCGCCTTGCGACCTTTGAGGCCAGGCGCATGAGCTCCCCATACTTTGTCTCGTCTATTATTTTCGGGCTTTTGAACGTTATGCCTATGAGCCTTGGCACGTATTTCGCCTTTCTCTGCTTCGGGAAAAAGAGCATTTCATCCGCCCCTTTTGAGAACGCCCTTGCAAGCAGCACAAGCCTTGAGAAGTTTTCCGCAGAGAGCGCGGACGCGACATTCCTGTTCCTGTCCGTCGGGTCAATGAAAACGAGCGGCGCGCCCTGGAATTTCTGCCTTGCCTTCTCAACGTCCTTCCACCTTTCCTTTATCTCCACGACCTCGCCGAACCTCCATCTGGAAATGGCTTCCATCGCCTTTTCCAGGCTCCCGTATTTTACAATTATCAATTCTGTCAAATAGCCGGATATGCCTTTTGTCTTCATATCAGCCCCGTATATTCTGAATGCCTTGAGCATCCTCTTCATCAGAAGTACGCTGTCCACGCTTTTCAGGCGCTTTTTCACGAAGCTCACATGGAACTTGCTCCTGTCAACAGCGGAGCCCATGTGCGCGACATGCGTTATATTGTAAGCAGGGACAATGTCCGCCTTTATCCCGTTGACGAATATCCTGGCATATGGATGCTCGGCATACGCTATCTCATACCTGCGGAACTCCTTTTTGACTATGTCTATGACAAGCTTTCCCATTGCCTCCTTGTTGAACGTTTTTGGAAACAGCAGAAACAGGTCTATGTCGCCTTCCCCGTGCAGGAAGGTGCCTTTTGCTATTGAGCCGGCAAGCAGCATCCTGACGCCTTTTGGCAGGTGTTGCTCAAGCCTTGACTTTATGTGGGAGACGGTGCTGTTTATCTTTTCCTTTTCCTTGCTGGATGGCCTTATCCTTTCAAGCACCATTTTCAGGGGCCTGGCGTCTTCCATGGATATCGTTTGCGGCGGGCTGTTTTTAAATGTAATCTCAAAGTCCTTTTTCTTTGCAAAGAAAAAGCACTTGGGGAAAAAGAAACTATTTTTTCCTCTCGCTTCAAGGCCTCACCTGAACAGCGAGCTTCCGAAAATGAACGCCGCAAGCATTATTGTTATCAGCAGCATTATGATTCCTGCAATGAGATGCATCTGCCTGACATATTTGTCCCTCATCGCAAGTATCTCTCCTGGGTCCTTTATGCCGAACGCGACGATGACCGCTATCGCAACAAGCGGAACCACGAATATGAAGTTATAAAACAGGAGGTACCCTATTGCCTTGAAGAATTCCGCAGTCCAGATGTTGGTCAGGGACAGCATGCTGAGTATCATCAGGTATGGGCCTGAAGAGCACGGCAAAAGGAACAATGAGCAGAATACCGCAACAACCGCCACCATCGGAAGCGAGGTCGCCATTGCCATCACCTTCTGGAGATGCGGCCTCAGGAAAAGCGGTATCTCTATGGATTCCATGCCTGGGCGGTAGGAGAAATACGCCCTTATCTCAAGGATTGTTATGATTGCGGTTATTGCCACCATCAAATAGAAGAAATATTTCTGTATGCTGATGTCGCCGACAACCTTCATCACGCCAATGCCCATCATGAAATAGCAGACAAAGACCACTGCCGTGAACAAAAGCCCGCTCATCAGCACGCTCTTCTTGCCCTTTTTCTCCAGCGTTATGGCAAGCAGCATGGCCATCACTGCCATGGTGCATGGGTTTATGGAGTCTGCAACCGCCGCGGGTATCAGCACCATCAGCGGTATCTCGTTTGACGCTTGTGTGGACGAGACGCTTGCGTTTCCGGTCAGGTTGAGGTCTGTCCCGGTTTGATATTCGAAGCTCTCGTTCTGCCTTATTTTGTCCATCAATTGTTCCATCTGCACGCTCGTGTAAGCGCCTGCGGGACATCCTTTATCTTCACAAAGCTGGATTATCTTTATTATGTCCTCCCTGGGCAGCTCCCCGACTATCATCAGCTTGCCGTTTATTATGGTCGTCGGTATTCCGCCCTGCGAGGCATCATACCCGAACTTCCCGTACATGGCAAGAAGCTCCTTGTTGTTTTCAGGGTCGTACCTCACTTCCTTCAGGGCCAGTGAGAAATTGTATGTTTTTGTTATGTCTGTAAGCGAGGTTATCATGTTCGCGCAATGCGGGCACCCCAGTCCCTCGTACATCACCATGGTCACGTTGGTTTTGATTGTTGCGTTCCCTTCGCCGCCAATTGCCTCGCCTAGGCATCCTGGGGCAAGCATGATGGCTGCCATTATCGCCAGCGCAAGGAGAATCCTGGCAATGTTCATAGATGTGGATTTTTTTATAACCATTTAAATACCTTCTCTTTAGCTTAGGGCAGAGACTTCGGAATTGCCGAAAACGCCGGACGGACATTTCCTGTTTCCGCAAAGCTCGATCGCCTTTATCCAGTTTTTGATTGACAGCTCGCCGATTATCATCATCTTTCCGTTGATTACCATGGTCGGGACGCCGCCATCGTCTGGATTGTACCCGAATGCCCCGTACTTCGCGTTCATCTCGTCCTGGTTTGTCTTGTTGTTCCACACTTCCTTCTTTGCCATGCTAATATTGTAAGATTTGTTCAGCGCGTTCAACGTCGTCATGGTATTCTCGCAGTGCGTGCACCCGTCCCCATAATACATCAGTATGCTTACGCTCACGTTCTTCCTGTCGGTCCCGTTCAGGACCTTTTCAACATCCTCGTTGCTGACCTGCTCTGCGCATCCGCAAATTAGAATAATAACAAACAAGACGGCCAATGCGCCCTTATTCATCCTTCTTCTTCCTCCTTGCCAGGGATGCCAGCGTTCCGCTTATCCTTTTTATCTTTATCCTGTCCTTTGAGCACAACAGCGCCGCGGCAACCTCTCTCGCAGAGCTTCTTTCCACCCTTATGGTTTCAGCATTTCCGTCCTTCCTTATGGGCCTGAACATGATTCTTCCGAAGCCGGATGTGCCGAAAAAGCCGAGCAGGTACGCGCCTATGTCTGTTTTTCCTATATTTTCCAGCTCGATGTACCTTGAATCAGGCCTATGCGACGGTTTGTATGTTCTCATTTTAGGTATATCCCCGTTTTCTGGTAATTGCCAATGAATATTGTTGCTATGGACCTTTCAATCTCGGAGAACAGCCCGCCGCTTTGGCTCGAGGAGTATGACACTTCGCAGACGTCTGGCTTTTTGTCATATGTCATGTTTGCCAAATCCGCGGCCTTCCTTATCGCGTCGTCCTTGCTGCCAACCATGTCCGCAAGGCCGTAATTCACCGCCTGCTTTCCGGACACTATCCTGCCGTCTGTAAGGTTTGCCAGGTCAGCGCTCCTTATCCTGTTGCCCCTGCTTTGCTTAAGCACGTTTACAAAGTCCTGGTAAATCTCGTCTATTATGCCCTGCATTATTGCCGTTTCCTCGGCATCGGCGGTTTTGTACTCAGAAAGGAAGTCCTTGTGCTCAGCGCTCTTTATCGCGGATATGTTGACGCCCACTTTCTCCATAAGGCCCGTTATGTCCATCGTGAGCGATATCACGCCTATGCTTCCTGTTATGGTCTCCGGTTCAGTCACTATATAATCAGACCCCAGGGCAACATAATAGCCTCCGCTTGCCGCGGTCTCGTAAAGGTATGCCACGCTGGTCTTGTTGAGGTTTTTAACCGCCTCGTATATCTGGCGGGACGGTATGACGCTTCCGCCCGGGCTGTTTATTCTCACAACAACAGCCTTGACCTCATCCCTGCCGTCCAGTGCGGATATAGCGCTGGCAATCTCCTCTCCCCCCGGAGAGCCTGAGGAGAACAGCGTTGCAGGCGTTCCCTCGGACGAAATTTCGCCGTCAATGTTCACGACGGCGACGCAGTCCCGGAATGACAGATTGGCAGAGCCGAAGAACATCAGTATGCCGATTGCCGCAAAAAGGCCTATCGCTATCACCGCGGCGCCGAAGAACACCAACTTCCGCTGCATGTTTTCCCCAACCGAAAACTGCAGTGCGCCATGCTTCCTATAGTCCTTCTGCCCTGTTCCGTCCATGTAATCCCGATGGTTTGGTATCGTTTTTAAACTTATTGCGGCCATTCATAAACTGCAGGATGATGACGTGAACAACCTCTGATCAATGATGAGGCATGACAGCGACTGACTGCTTAAGTCCTTTTTCTTCGCAAAGAAAAAGCACTTGGGGAAAAAGAAGGCAATTTGGGGAAAGAAAAAGCGTTTTGGGCGAGGATTTCCCTGCTAAAAAAGCAACAGCTTTGCGTACAGTATCGCCACGATTTCACCGCCGAGAAGGAACGGCATGTACGGGGGCATGCCCTTCATCACAATTATCCTTTTTATGCCGAGCTTCTTGAGCTTTTTCACTGCGTCCCTTGTCACAAGCGGCGAGGACTTGAAGATATCCTTTGCCCGCTCGTCCAGCATCTTGGGGTTCACGACCTCTTCTTCTGCTTCATTGACATCCGCCTCTCCGCTCATTATGGCATCAAGCTCGTCCTTGTACGTATAATATAGGAATGACATCAGGCCAAGGCTTATGACAACCGCAAGTATGGCCGGATTGCCTATTGGCGAGTTTACGTACAATGCCGCAAACAAAAGCGTCATTACGGCCATGCTCGCGCCCTCCAGGTTCATCTTCAGCTTTGCCCCCAGCTTGGCAAGCCTGTATACAAAATACAGGAAGTTGGTTATCGAGAACAGCATGCCGCTGAACAGCAGCACGAACAGGATGAACGGGAAATTCAGGAAAACGCCTGCGGCAACAGGCGCTATCGGAAGCAGAAGCGCCATCGACGGTATTATGAACATCTCCGCCCCGCCCATGTAGCCCATCCTGTAGAACAGGTAGCATATTATCCCTAGCACGATGGCCTGCGCCCCCTCCATCATGATAAGGTCCTTTGGCGCGGGCAGGGCTATGAGCGCTGAAATAATGAGTACACAGTAAAGCACGCTGTCCGGTATGTTCTTGTTCTTGAAAAGGTCAAAATACGCGCAAACGGCAAGCATAATCAGCGATGCCACTATCCTGAGCTGCTCAAAAGGCATTTCCGCATATCCCAATATGAATGATATGTCAATCATGGCTTCACCGTGTCAAGGAACCTGTCCCTTATCCTGGTAACCACAAGACTATCGCACCTGATGTTCTTATGCGTTGCGGTGGAGAAGTTGGGTTCCGTCCTTCCGTTGTCCCCGTTGATAAGCTCCTTTATGTACATGCCGGCCTCGCACCCTATTTCGGCATAAAACCCCTTGCCGTCCTTCCCGACTTCCAAGGAGTGGATTTTCCTTTTCCTTGTCAAATCCGCTCTCCTGTTTATCACGCGCTCGGGCGTCCTCTGGCTTATTGTTATGCCTTCCAGCTTCCTTATTGTTTCCAGGTCCTTTTCATCTATGCTTTCTTCGCTTGAAAAATAAGCCCTGTATCCCTTGTCAAAATGCGAGTCCGATATTAGGGCGACAAACGACGGATTCACATATCCAATCAGCTTCACTTTCACCCTTTTGTCGGAGTTGATTTCGTTTTCCATATCTTTCAGGCCCGTGTCCCTTGCCTTCGCGCCCCTGATTTCCATCACGAACGGCCTGCCGGCAGTGTTGGTCACGTCAATGTCCTCCCTTCCCGACGCGTGCATCGTGAACGAGTGCGCTTCGGCCGCTTCCTTCATCTTTTCCCCGATTATGCCCTCCAATGACGGAAACCGTTTCACGAACCATTCCTTTTGCGCGACATTCGGCTCAAGCTTTTTGTACCTTCCGAAAATGAACAGCGGCTCCATCTTGTGGGACATTGCCCCTGTTTCAAGATTGAAGCAAAAGGACACGTCCGGGTAATCGGGATTGTATTCTAGACCGGTTTTCCTTTCTATCGTTTCGCGCATAATCCTGTTCAATTGCCTCTTTACCGTTTCGCCAAGGCAGACGTCAAAAACGTCCTCCTCCACAGCCAGCGTTTTTTTGCCTATTATGCTTGAGACCGAGAATTTTTTCACGCCCTTTGCGCCGATTCCATTGAAATCATATCCCGCGATTGCCTTTTCTGCGTTGTCCATCCTGTTTCCGCAAATATGGCAATTTCCAATGGAGAATTTATGCCTGAACCTCATGCTGCAGGCGCGGCACAGCATCATTTTCTCATTCCCTTCATCAGCTTGAACATGTTCTCCACTTCAAGGGCGGTCGTCGCCTCGTATGCGCCCTTGTCCTCCCTTAGTTTTACGAACCTCGGGAACCTTAGCGCGTATCCCCTGCCGTTCCTTTGCATGCAGGTATGCTGGCTGCTTACTGTTATGTCGTCAAACGCGATCTCGGCAACGTGCTTCGGCTCAACCCAGACATCGGGCTTCATGGCGTGGCTGAGGTTCTTCGGAGGCTCCTTTGTCTTTTCCGATTCAAGCATCTCCTTGAAGTTCGCCATCTCCTCTTCCGTGAATCCGCTTCCGACCTTCGCGACAGTCTCAAACGCGTCCCTGTCCTCATTGTACACGGCGCAAAGCAGGCCCCCGAACCCGAACTTTGTCCTTGAGCCCTTGCCGAAATAGTATCCCATTATGACCGCGTCTAGGGTGTCTATTGCCTTGCCGTAGCTTTTCTTGAGCTTTATCCATGCGTAGTCCCTTTTGCCTGCGGTGTATGGGGCCTCAAGGTTCTTGGCTATTATTCCCTCCAATCTCTTTTCAGTCGCCTCGTCAAACGCCTTCTGTATGTCATCAGCGCTTTTCGCCATCCTCCATTCGCTGAGCTTCAGGTTGTCCCCGAACGGGAATATGCCCTCTATGAGCTTCCTCCTTTCCCTCATTTTCATTGCGGTGCAGTCTTCGCCGTTGAGCGACATTATGTCAAACACGTATATGTGCAAAGGCCAGTCTTTGCTTGCCTGCTCCAGCCCGTATTTCCTTCTCCTGTGCATGGTCTGCTGGAAGCTGTAGAACCTGTTTTCCTTTTCGTTGAACGCGAGCGCCTCGCCCTCAAACACAATCTCGTCCTGCGGAAGCTTTTTCACGCTTTCCACGATGTCCGGAAACATGTGCTCCATTGTTTCCAATTTCCTTGAGTATATCCTGACTTCCTTGCCCTTCTTGTGCAGCTGCATCCTGAAGCCGTCGTACTTGTATTCAACCGCGCACTTCTCCAGCTTCTCGAAGATTTGCTCCGCGTCATTCAGCCTTTCTGCCAATGCGGGCCTGAGCGGCCTGAACACCTTTATCTTGAACCTGGCTATGCCCTTCGGGTCCTCAAACAGCGTTTTTGCGACCAATCCAAGGTCGGAGCACAGGTTGTACGCCCTTTCCAGCTTTTCCCTGAGCGTCTTGTCCCCTGTGCTGCTCCAGCTCAATGCATCCAGTATGGTCGCGTCCCCGACCTTTATCCTCAATTTGTTCAGCACAATCCTTGCTATGTATTTCGCCTCTATCGGGGTGGTGCTGTTGAACATTTCCGAAAGGAACCTTATCTTCTGGGTCTGGCTTCCTGTGCCGCTGGCCTGCGCAATCCTCATGAACGAGTTGTAGACATCTTCCAATGAAAGGTCCCTTGAGGACAATGATTTCTGCTTTTTTCCGCCGGTAAGCTCCGATGCGGCTATGCCGATGTCGCCCTTTTTCACATACAGCGCGTTTATCTCCCTTTCAGTGTATCCGGTTGCTGTTGCGAGCGTGGCTATGACGAATTTTTCGCCCACTCCAAATTCCACGCCGTAATATTCGGCCTTCAGCTTGCCCTGCAGCAGGTAGGATATCTTCTCCGCTTCGGAAGGGCTCATTGTCTTGTACATGTTGGCAAGGATGCTGGTTATCTCGAGCCTTCCGGACTTGCCCTCAATCTGCTGAAGTATCTCGCAAATCTCCCTGAAGAGCATGGTTTTGTATGATTAGTCCAGTTTAAAAATGCTTTTTCGCATTATATAATACTGTATTTTAAACGTTTTGAGGCACACAATAGTCTTGTCGCCGGGATAGCGTAATGGTTAGCGTGGAGGCCTGTGGAGCCTTAGATCCGGGTTCAACTCCCGGTCCCGGCCTTGGCCCTTTTCCCAGGGCCAGCCAGCTGTGCGGGGCCCAGGTAAAAGCGCCAGCGGAAAAGTCCTTTTTCTTTTGGGCTTTTTCAGAAAAAGCCCAGGGAAAAACCGACGTTTTTGCTGAAGCTTTTTCAAAAAGCTTCTTGGGGAAAAAGAAAGCGTTTTGGGCTCTGCGGAGCAGAAATACTCTTCTTTCCCCAGGGGCTTTCTTTCGCAAAAGAAAGGGCCTTATTATAAAGTTTGTGCATCAACTGCATAATCGCGTGAATCATTATGCACAGCCTTGTTCCAAGCAAAGTGTTTTTCGTAAAGGGCGTCGGCAGGCACGCCGACCGGCTGAACTCATTCGAGGAGGCGCTTCGGGACGCCGGCATACAGATGTTCAACCTCGTTACCGTTTCCAGCATAATCCCCCTGCATTGCGAAATCGTGCCTGCCTCAAAAGGCCTGAAATGCCTCGAGCCGGGCGAGATTGTCTTTTGCGTGATGGCAAGGACATCAACCAACAAGGCCGCGCCGATTTCAGCCTCAATAGGATGCGCACTGCCCGCAGACAAAAACAGCTATGGTTATCTGAGCGAATACCATTCGTCCAGTGATTCCGAAAAAAAGGCGGGGGATTATGCCGAAGGCCTTGCGGCCTCGATGCTCGCGTCCGCGCTTGGCAAAAAGAGCCCAAGGATATCCAAGACAACAAACTTCACGCAAACGGCAATGGGAAAGGAAGGCGTTTGGACAATAGTGGTCTCCGCGGCGGTGTTTGTCCTGCCGGACGGCATTGCCAAAAGGAAGGAATAAATATCTAACCGTTTTAGGTGACAACATGGGAAAAACAAAAAGGGACCTTTTGAAGAGGAAGTCAACCCTCAAGGCCAGGCTCGAGAAGCTTGAGGTAGAAGCAAGGAAGGATCCGCTGAAGAAAAACTTCAAGCTCCATCAGGAGCTGGAAGAGGTAAAAAAGCAGCTGGCGGCCGAGGAATGACCATGATTGTCGCGATAGAGGGCATCGACGGGTGCGGAAAGACCACGCAGGCATTCCTGCTTTCGTCGGACCTGAAGATTGAGCAGCTCAGGTTTCCCGACTACAACACGATGCCCCAGATAAGGGACTTCCTTGAGGGAAAGATACAGGTGCATCCGAAGGCCCTTTTCCTGATGTACCTTGCGGACATCTGCCAAGGCATTTACAAATCCGGCTTTGAGAAGAAGCCTATTTTGCTTGACAGGTATGTCTATTCAACTGTCGCATACGCAAGGACACTGGACAGGAAAGTGGCGATGAGCATAATAAAGGAAATCGCGCCGCCTATTCCGGACATTGTTTTCTGGATGGACATTTCGGCAGAAACGGCACTTGAAAGGAAGGCCAACCACAAGACTCCCGACAGGTACGAAAAGGACCTTGAGTTCATGAAGGAAGTGCGCTCGGTTTACGAGGACATGCACAAAAGCAAATTCTACGCAAAGGAATGGATAAGGCTGGACGCGACAAGGAAGATAGAGGACGTGCACGCCGAGATAATGGCAAAGCTCAAGGGAAAAATTCCTGAAAAGAAGTAGTCATTTCCTGAATTGTATGAAATCCGTTCCCATATAATCAACAAGCGCCTTGGGTATTTTCAATCCGTCCTTTTCCTGGAAGTTCTCCATTATTGCTATTAGAGTCCTTCCTACGGCGAGACCGGAGCCATTCAGGGTATGCGGGAAAAGCAATTCGCCCTTTCTCCTGAACCTTGTCTTCATCCTCCTGCTCTGGAAGTCCGTGCAGTTGCTCACAGAGCTTATTTCCCTGTACTTGTCCTGGCTCGGAATCCAGACCTCTATGTCATATGTTTTTGCTGAGGCAAACCCCAAGTCCCCGGTGCAGAGCGTTATAACCCTGTACGGCAGCTCAAGCATCTGCAGTATCCTTTCGGCATCCGCGAGCATGGCCTCGTGCTCCTTCCAGCTGTCCTCCGGCGTCGTTATCTTGACCAGCTCCACCTTGTCAAACTGGTGCTGCCTCAAAATGCCCTTTATGTCCTTTCCGTAGGAGCCTGCCTCCTTCCTGAAGCACGGCGTGTAGGCAACATACTTTTTCGGAAGCTCCGCCTCCTCCAAAATTTCCCCGTTGTGCAGGTTTGTCAGGGGCACTTCGGCTGTCGGAATAAGGCACAGCTTGTTTCCATCACCCTCGGTTGAGTAAAACTCCTCCCTGAACTTCGGGAGCTGCCCTGTTCCAACCATCATCTCTTCCTTCACGACGTACGGAACCCACATCTCCCTGTATCCCTTCTGCGTCTGCATGTCAAGCATAAAATTGATAAGCGCCCTTTCCAGCTTGTTGGCCCATCCGGACATCACCGTGAACCGATGCCCTCCAAGTTTCGCGCCCCTGTCAAAATCAAGCACGCCTTCCCTCACGCCCAAGTCGTAGTGCGCAAGCACGTCGTTGCTTTTCTTGCTTATCTTTTCCCATTTCCTTATTTCCTTGTTTTGCGTTTCATCCTTTCCAATAGGAACGCTCTTGTCCGGGATATTTGGCATGACCATCCAGACGCTTTCCCTTTTGTCAGCGACCTCCTTTTCCTTTGCCTCAAGGTCCGCCATGCCCTTTGCTATCTTTTTCGAATCCTCAAGCATCGGCTTGATGTCCTTTCCTGCTTTTTTGGCGTCGCTTATCTTTTGGGTTGTCTGGTTCTTTTTTGCCCTAAGCTCGTCCAGCTTTGCCTTTATGTTTTTCCACTCATCATCCAGCTTCTTCATTTCCTGCGCCATTTTGGGGTCCATTTGCCTGTTTTTCAATGCATCAGCAACGGCCTTGGTGTCTTTCCTGATAAGCTCGATGTCTATCATGGTGCTGGTCTTGCCACAAATCGTTTAAATACCTGCCTTTTGCAGATGTTGCCATTCACCCACTTTTTTAAACCCTTTCTTCAATAAAAGGGAATATGGCATCCGCCAACAATAGCTTATATACAGTAGTCCTTTTGTTCGTCGCCCTGCTGGGCGCTGCCATGCTCATTTCCGGGGAAAACCAAGTCGGGGAAACGCATTATAGCCAATCATCTTTCCCCATGCTGGGCTTTTACGCGGAAAGCGACACTGATGCCGTTTTAGCCTGCGAGCTGTCCATAGGCGGCAATTCCGTCTATTCCAATGATTCCATTGCCAACGGAACGCAGATAGAGGCGCGTTCCAATTCATCCCTTTCCGACGGGCAATACCTGTGGGAAATGCGGTGCTCTGATTCCGGTGGCTCAGCCATTGCAGAATCCGGCATACTTGTTATAGACACTGTCCAGCCCTCTGTTTCAATAAACGCGGCATGCAGCAACAATGCGCTTTCAATAAACGCATCGGCAGATGACGCCAACCCGTATTACATCGAGGCAAACGCCACCGACGCGTCTGGGATATTAGTTATGTCCGCTTCTGGAAATTCATCCGTATTCATTGAGATTTCGCCCGTGTCCGCCGGCGCGTACACCATAACCGCAATGGCGCTGGACATGGCAGGAAACGCGGGCTATGCGGTTTTTGAGGCAACGGCCGAATGCGCAAACGCGTCCGCGCAAAACGAAAGCGTCGAAACAGCAACAGAAAACGAGACCATAAACGAGACAGTATCCCCGCCAGAGGAGAACATAACTGAAGAGAACCAAACTATCATCTCCAATGTTTCTGAAGGCAATGAATCTGCGGAATTAGAAAACGCAACGGAGATGAACCAAACCATCAACGAGACCGTTCCCGAGCCGCCAAAGAACAAGACCAGGGAGGAAGGCTACGGCATTATGGGCGTCGGAGGCCCTGTGCTGAACTTTGTTTCGCCAACGCCGGACGACGGTTCTATAGTTCATTCAAACAATATTACAGTCAACGTCACTTCCGATGAAAACCTGAGTTCATGCTACTTTAACATCAACGCAACCGGCTTATGGACCAATGTAAAACATCTGGGCGTCAACGGCGGCATTTTTGACTACAATGCCTCAATAGGCGCAGGCGGCTATGCATCATCCAATGCACTGAACGTCAAGACTGTTATGGCAGGCGCATTCGACACCTGCTATCTCCTTTCCAACGGCAACTCCACATGCGTGGGCATCAACAATTATGGCGAGGCAAACAACTATACGGGCGGCGACGCGATTGCGGCTGTGGCGGGCGATACGGAACACACCTGCTACCTGCTCAGCAACGGCAACTCCGCCTGCTACGGCGAAAACAGTTACGGCGAATCAACCAGCTACACCGGCGGCGACGCAATCGCGGTCGCGACAGGATATCATCACACTTGTTATATTCTTTCAAACGGTAGCTCCGCCTGCTACGGCACCAGCAACTGCAACGGCAACTCGCCATGCTTTGGCAGCAATGGGGAATCAACCAACTACACCGGCGGCGACGCAATAGCAGTTGCGGCAGGACAATTCCATACTTGCTATCTTCTTAGCAATGGCAACTCAACCTGCTATGGCTGGAATGACCGCGGCAGGGCGACCAACTACACGGGCGGCAACGCAATCGCGCTTTCTGCAGGTGTAGCCCATACTTGCTATCTCCTTTCCAACGGCAGTTCCATATGCTATGGCTACAACGGCTACGGTCAGACAACAAACTATACGGGCGGCAACGCAATCGCTGTTTCCGCAGGCTATGACCACACATGCTATCTCCTTTCCAACGGAAACTCCACCTGCTATGGCAACAACAACTGCAAGGGATATGCGCAATGCAGCGGCCAGTCGACCAACTACACAGGCGGAAATGCCATCGCCCTGTCTGCAGGCTATGAACACACATGCTACCTTCTTTCAAACGGAAACTCCACATGCTTCGGCAGCAACATCTACAACCAGTCAACCAACTACACCGGCGGCGACATAAAAATCCCGTTCGCGCTTGCTAGGAACATGAATGTGCAAAATGCTGATGCAGACACCTGGGCAGGCGTATCATTGAACCTTTCAGAAGGCTCTTATTTATACAATGCAAACTGCTTGAACGTCACGGGAGCTTCAAACACAACCGGGAACAGGACAGTGACACTTGAGCTTTACATTTCAATCTCCAATGTCTCGTCAAGAGTCCTCTCAGGGGAGACATCCGCAAATACGGTCTGGATTACAGACAAGCTTTCAAACTCAACGGTTGATTATGGAACGACGGCGGCACTTGGGAGCGCCACACCAAACGCTACACTCTCAGCTTCGCACAGCGTCACGCTCACGGGCCTCACGCCCCAGATGCTCTATTATTATAATGTTACGTCATGCACCGCGACCGGCACGTGCAACACCAGCGGCCCGTACAACTTCACCACGGACCTGACCCCGCCGTCGGTCGCCTTTGTTCCGCCCACGCCGGACAACGGCTCAATCGTCCATTCAACCAGCTTTACCGTAAACATCAGCTCAAGCGAGAACCTGAGCTCCTGTAGCCTTGCGCCTATTATGACGTATAATAGTCTGCCTATGGCAATAGGCGAGCGCCAGTCCTGCTATGTGCTGACAAACGGCAATGCCGTATGCTACGGCTCCGATAGCATGGGCGAATTGGCAAACTACACAGGAGGCGACGCAATAGCGGCCGCGGGAGGCCAGCAGTTCACCTGCTACCTTCTTTCAAACGGCAATTCCGCCTGCTACGGAGACAATCGCTGGGACCAGTCGACAAACTACACTGGCGGCGACGCCATAGCTCTTTCAGCGAATTATGACCACACGTGCTATCTGATTTCAAACGGCAATTCAGTATGCTATGGAAGCTATGACGGAGAGGGCGGCGCGGCTGGACAGACGGTCAACTACACGGGCGGGAACGCCGTAGGTTTGGCATGCGGACATCTGCACACCTGCTACCTGCTGAACAACAGAACCTCGGTATGCTACGGTTCCAACAGCGAAGGCCAATCGGCAAACTACACCGGCGGCAACGCAATCGCGGTCTCCGCAGGAAGGTATTACACCTGCTATCTTCTCTCCAATGGCAACTCCGCTTGCTACGGCAACAACGGCTACGGCCAGGCAACCAACTACACCGGCGGCAACGCAATCGCGGTCTCCGCAGGGGAAAACCAGGCCTGCTACCTGCTCTCCAACGGCAACTCAGCCTGCTACGGCAGGAATGACCAAGGCCCTGGCGAGGCAACAAACTACACGGGCGGCAATGCCGTTGCGGTAGTCGCAGGCTGGTATCATACGTGCTATCTGCTGTCCAACGGCAATTCCGTTTGCTACGGCAGGAACAGCAGCGGCCAATCCGCAAACTATATGGGCGGAGACATAAGAACTCAGTTCCAGGGCGCGCTTCCGTTCATATTCAATATGCAAATAACCATCAATAATGCGGACGCCGATACGTCGGCAAACGCAACATTCTCCGGCATTCCTGAGAGAGACTATTTATTTTACGCCAATTGCACGGATTCGCATGGCAATTCAAACATCACCGCAAACAGGACGGTTGCTGTAGAGTACCAGCTTCCAATCTCCGGGGTTTCTTCGACAGTCATAGCAGGGGAAACATCCGCATATATAATATGGGCAACCGATAAGCCCTCAAACTCCACCGTGAACTATGGCACAACAACAGCGCTTGGAAGCACAACATTCAACAGCACCCTCGCCGCATTACACAACAAGACGCTCACGGGCTTAACGCCCCAGACGCTCTATTATTATAATGTTACATCATGCACGGCAACAGGGACATGCAACACTAGCGGCCCGTACAACTTCACCACAGACCTGACCCCGCCGTCGCTGGACTTCATTGCCCCGACGCCTGCCAATGGCGCAATGCTTCATGCCCGCAATCTGACGGTCAATGTCAGCTCCAGCAAGAACTTGACCTCGTGCTCCATTGTCATCAACATAACCAACCAGCTATGGACAAATATAATGCACCTTAACCTTTTTGGCGGGCGCTTTGACTATAATGCTTCAATCGGCGCCAATAATTATTCCTCATTCAACATGATAAACCGCAACCCTATTGCCACAGGATGGGATCATGCCTGTTATCTGCTTAATAGTGGCAACTCAACCTGCTTCGGGGACAACAGCTACAACCAGTCAATCAATTATAGAGGCGGCGACGCAATCGCGGTCTCCGCAGGAGATAGCAGCACATGCTATCTTCTCTCCAACGGCAACTCAACCTGCTACGGGGACAACGGCTACAACCAGTCAACAAACTACACCGGCGGCAACGCAATAGCAGTTGCGGCAGGATATTACCACACCTGCTACCTGCTCAGCAACGGCAACTCGGTATGCTATGGCTTCAACACCAGCAACCAAATCCGGCCTTATGCCGGCGGCAACGCAATAGCGATTGCAGCAGGCTATTATCACACGTGCTACCTGCTCAGCAACGGCAACTCGGTATGCTATGGCCTCAACGATGTCCGCCAGGCGACAAACTACACCGGAGGGAATGCAATCGCCCTGGCGGCTGCGGATACCCATGCCTGCTACCTCCTTTCCAACGGAAACTCCACATGCTACGGCGACAACGCATGCAACGGCAATTCCCCGTGTTCCGGCGAATCCACAAACTACACCGGCGGCAACGCGATCGCGGTGTCAACCAAGTATGCCCAAACCTGCTATCTCCTTTCCAATGGGAATTCCGTCTGTTATGGCTTAAATGGCGACGGCCAGTCAACAAACTACACCGGCGGCGATGCCGTTTCCGTATCCGTAGGAGCCTATTTCACCTGTTACCTCCGCTCAAACGGCAACTCCACCTGCTACGGCAACAACAACTGGGGCCAGAGGACCAATTATACAGGCGGAGACATAAGGATCCCGTTCGTTTTCGCAAGTAACGTGAGCATAAGCAACGCGGATGCCAGCACCTTTGCTGTTCTATCCTTCAGCCTTCCAGATGGCGCATACTCTTATTCCATGAACTGCACCGACTGGGCCGGCAACTCCAACACGACTAGGAACAGGAGCGTTGTCATGGAGCTTTCCCTTTCGATATATGGCGTTTCGTCAAGCGTCCTGCCAGGCGAGACCTCCGCATTGCTGCTGTGGAACACCGACAAAAGCTCGAACTCAAGTGTCAACTACGGCACAACAACGGCGCTCGGAACCGTGTCATCCGATGGCACACGGTCAACGCTGCACGGCATCACGCTCGCGGGCCTAACGCCCCAGATGCTCTATTATTATAATGTCACGTCATGCACGGCAACAGGGACATGCAACACCAGCGGCCCGTACAACTTCACCACGGACCTGACCCCGCCGTCGCTCGCCTTTGTCGCGCCCACGCCGGCCAACGGTTCGACAGTCTATTCCAACAGCGTGACGCTGAACGTTAGCTCCAACGAAAACCTGAGCTCATGCAGCCTTGCGGACCTAGGCACATTCGGCCTTTGGAACAATGTGAGAGCGCTTGGCGTATACGGAGGCACATTCGACTACAATGCCTCAACCGGCGTTAACAACTATTCATCGTTCAACATGCTGAACCGCAAGACCGTCGCGGCAGGCGGCCGCCAGACATGCTATATTCTCGGCAACGGCAACTCGACATGCTATGGCGACAACAGCTATGGCCCAGGTCAATCGACTAATTACACGGGAGGCAACGCCATTGCGGTGTCAAGCACCAATTACCACACCTGCTACCTGCTTAACAACGGCAACTCCACATGTTACGGATACAACAGCTACGGTCAAACGACTAGCTACACAGGAGGCAATGCTGTTGCGGTTTTTGCCAGTTCTTACCACACTTGCTATATTCTCAGCAACGGAAACTCCACCTGCTATGGCGCCAATAATTATGGAATGGCAACTAACTACTCAGGCGGCAACGCAATCGCGGTCGCGGCTGGCAAATATTTCACCTGCTACCTCCTGAGCAACGGAAATTCCACCTGCTATGGCGATGATACCTGCTTTGGTTACACGCCATGCACCGGCCAATCAACCAACTACACAGGCGGCGACGCAGTAGGGATAACTGCCAGCCCATGGCACACCTGTTATCTCCTGTCAAACGGCAACTCAACCTGCTACGGGTACAACGTCAGCGGAAGCATAAACAGCTACACAGGAGGCAACGCAATTGCTGTCTCTGCAGGAGGATACACTGAGTATCCCATCACTTCCAAATTCCACACCTGTTATCTCTTATCAAACGGCAACTCAGTCTGCTATGGCTACAACAGCAGCGGCGACACAAACAGCTACACAGGAGGCAACGCGATAGCGGTCTCGGCAGGCCAATACCAAACCTGCTATCTTCTCACCAACGGCAGCTCCGTATGCTATGGCGAAAACGGCTACGGCCAGTCACCCAACTACACCGGCGGCAACATAAAAATCCCGTTCTACAGCGCCAACCTGTCGCTTGCCATTAACAATGCGGGCGCGGACACTTCCGTGACAACTTCGCCGTCAGGCCTTCCGGAAGGCAGCCATTCGTATTACATGAACTGCACCGACATGCTGGGCAACTCAAACGTGTCTGCAAACAGGATGTTCTATATAGAATACATGCTTCCGATCTCCAATGTCACCTCAACAGTCCTGGCCGGCTACACGTCAGCGTCCGTTAGGTGGATTACTGGCAAGACCTCAAACTCAACTGTGGAATACGGAACTACCGATGCGCTCGGAACAGCCGCCTCGAACGGCACGCTCTCTGCATCGCCCAGCGTGACAATCTCCGGCCTGACTCCGCACGAAACCTATTATTATAATGTGACGTCATGCACCGCTTTGGGCTTGTGCAATACGTCAGGCCCGTACCAGTTCGTCATGAACACCTCGCCAATGATATCGTTCGTTTCGCCGACGCCGAACAGCAACACATATGTCACTAGAAGCAATATAGCAATCAACATCTCCATAGATGACACGAACTTTGCCAATGTAACGGCGTATCTGTACAATTCAACAGGCCTTCTTTATTCCAACACATCAGCAGACCAGCATTATTTCATAGACTACACCGGCATTCCGGACGGCCTTTACTATTTCAATGCCACCGCATTCAACACAGCCGGGGTGCAAAACAGCACCGAGACAAGGAACGTGACTATAGACACGGTCTATCCAACAGTGCAATTCCTTTTCCCCACGCCGGGCAATGGCGATACGATGCTCAGCGGCAACATGACAATAAATGTAAGCTCCAGCGAGAACCTGAGCTCTTGCAGGCTCAGCATGAATGTCTCTGGCATGTGGAACACCAACGTGCAAACCGCCTCGGCAGCCATGTATCACACTTGCTACGTTCTCTCCAACGGCAACTCCACCTGCTACGGCGACACTAGCTGCAACGGCAATACGCCATGCATAGGCAGCCAAGGCCAGTCAACCAGCTATGTCGGCGGCAACGCCATCGCAGTCGCTGTAAGTTTAGGCAACACCTGCTACATCCTCAGCAACGGCAACTCACAATGCTACGGAAGCAACGAATATAACGAATCGACCAGCTACACCGGAGGCAACGCGATAGCATTGTCGTCAGGATATTATCACACTTGCTACGTTCTCTCCAACGGCAACTCCACCTGCTACGGTTTCAACAACTCGGGCCAGACAACGGCCTATTCTGGAGGGGATGCAATTGCGGTCTCAGCAGCAGGCTATAACACCTGCTATCTCCGCTCCAACGGCAACTCCACCTGCTACGGCGCCAACACCAGCGGAAGCACCAACCCATACACAAACGGAAATGCGGTAGCGGTCGCTGCAGGCATAGACAACACCTGCTACCTGCTGAGCAACGGCAATTCCGTCTGCTACGGCTCCAACAACAGTGGCAAGTCAATCTACTACACAGGCGGCAACGCGATTGCAGTCTCGATTGGATATGCGCATACCTGCTACCTTCTCAGCAATGGCAACTCAATATGCTACGGCGACAACAGCTATGGTATGGCGACTGCTTATACAGGAGGAGACGCGGTAGCGCTCTCGGCAACAGACGGGCACACCTGCTACATTCTTAGCAACGGCAACTCCACCTGCCATGGTAGGAACGATTACAACCAGTCGGCCAACTACAGCGGAGGAAACGTTAAGCTCCAGTTCAGCTCAGGCAGGTATATGGCGCTGAACAATGCGGATGCCAGCACCTGGGCAAGTGTGGATTTATACAATCTTCAGGACGGCATATATCCATATAGCGTAAATTGCAGTGACATCGCAGGTAACTCGAACACAACGGAAACAAGGAACATCTCGGTTGAGCTTTTACTGAAGATATCCAACATCTCGGCATACACAGAGCCGGGCGAGACCTCGGAACAGATAACATGGACAACGGACAAGGCATCCAATTCAACGCTAAGCTACGGCAACACGACGGACCTGGGAACAGGGCTCTCAAATGGCACATCATCCATTTCGCACAGTATAGTAATCACGGGACTCACGCCCCAGACAACCTATTACTATAACATCACCTCGTGCACGCCAAGGGGCACGTGCAGCATATCCGGCCCATACTCATTCCTAACCAACGTCCTGCCGGCCCTTGACTTCATATCCCCGACGCTCGGCAACGGCACGACAGTCCATTACAAGGACATAACAGTCAACATAAGCTCCAGCGAAAACCTAACGTCATGCACGCTCAGCACCAACGCGACGTTCGCGCTTTGGGAAAACATAAGTCACCTTGGCATATACGGCGGAAGGTTCGACTACAACGCATCAGCCGGCGTCAACAACTACTCATCGCCGAACATGAATAACAGGAAGACAATCGCCTCAGGGGACTTCCATACGTGCTATGTGCTCAGCAACGGCAGCTCAGCCTGCTTCGGCAACAACTCATACGGCCAGGCAACCAACTACACAGGAACCAACGCCATATCCGTGGCAGCAGGAAGCAAGCACACGTGCTACCTGTTGTCCAACGGCAACTCCACCTGCTACGGCGACAACACCTACGGCAAGGCATACGCATACACCGGCGGGAATGCCATAGCGGTCGCCGCAGGCGACAAGCATACCTGCTACCTGCTCAGCAACGGCAACTCGTCCTGCTGGGGAGCAACCAGCTGCATTGTAATAATGGGGAACCCGGTCTGCTCCGGCTACTTCAACCAGTCGACAAGCTACACAGGGGGCGACGCGATAGCCATTGCGGCAGGCAGGAACTTCACCTGCTACCTTCTCAGCAACGGCAACTCTGCATGCTTCGGGGACAACGGCTACAACCAGTCAGTCAATTATACAGGAGGCGACGCAATCGCGGTCTCGGCAGGCGTATACCATACCTGCTATCTCCGCTCAAACGGCAACTCTGCATGCTACGGCGACAACAGCTGCAACGGCAGCGGAAGCTCAATCTGCAGCGGCCAGGCAACCAATTACACAAAAGGAGATGCGATAGCAGTATCCGCAGGGGGCTGGCATACGTGCTACCTCAAGCCAAGCGGCAACTCGATATGCTACGGGACTGACGGCAGTGCATACGCTAGCGTAGGATATATCGCCGCCCCAGGCTGCAGGTGTTATATCGGCCTTTACTCTTCCGGATGCACATGCACAGCACCGCCACGCGCCACTGTCGGCGGCGACAACAGGACCGCAAACTATACGGGAGGCGATGCCATAGCGGTTTCAACAGGCCTTTACCACACCTGTTATCTTCTCACCAACGGCAACTCCACCTGCTACGGCGCATACAACTATACCATGTCATTAGGTCTGTATGGTTCTTCTTACAGCTCAACGCCGGTGCCCAACTACACCAACGGAAACCTGAAATTCCCGTTCAGGGACGTCAGCAGCATGTCGCTGGGCATTGCCAACGCTGGCGCAGGCACGACGGCGGACATTCCGCTGTACAACATATCCGAAGGCAGCTTTTCGTATTCCGTCAACTGCACGGACGAATCCGGAGGCACCAACAGGACGGAAACAAGGACTTTCACGGTCGAGCTGAGCCTGTTGCTGTACAACGTTTCCGCAAGGGTGCTGGAGGGCGACACGACTGCGCTCATAACATGGAACAGCGACAAGAACTCCAACTCAACGCTTGGATACGGAAGCACCACCGCGCTCGGGACAGCGGCATACAACAGCACTTCATCGGTTTCGCACAGCATATTCATAGAGGGACTTGTGCCAAACCAGCTGTACCACTTCAACATATCATCGTGCACGCCAAGCGGCACATGCAACTCAAGCGGGAACTTCACGTTTATAGCGGACCACACGCCGCCTTCGCTGGCATTCTCGGCGCCGACGCCTGACAATAACACGCTAACCCGCATAAACAACATGACCATGCTCATCAACTCCAGCGAGGACCTCAGCTCATGCCAGCTTTCCATGGTCACAGGAGGCCTTTGGACAAACATTATGCACCTAAACATATACGGCGGGCGCTTTGACTACAACGCCTCAATCGGCGTGAACAACTATTCCTCGTTCAACATGCTGAACCGCAAGACGATAGCCGCAGGCTCCTCCCATACATGCTACCTTCTTTCAAACGGCAACTCCACCTGCTACGGAGACAATGGCTACAACCAGTCATCTAACTATACCAGAGGCGACGCGATATCCGTAGCTGCAGGCTATGATTACACCTGCTACCTCCGCTCAAACGGCAACTCGACATGCTACGGCTCCAACGGCAACGGCCAGTCAATCAATTATACTGGCGGCGACGCCATTTCCGTGTCTGGAGGCGGATATACGACTTGCTACCTGCTCAGCAACGGCAACTCCACCTGCTACGGAGACAATGGCTATAATCAGGCAACCAACTACACCGGCGGCAACGCAATAGAGG
>JBGQMB010000016.1:0-22144 GCA_041500405.1 Candidatus Micrarchaeia archaeon
TATAGACAAAAACTTGCCCATGATATGGTATCTGGAATAACTGTTATTAAAACTTTCCCTTTCCTTCACGCAACCGCCAAATCCCCAGGTCCGCACTTCTTTCTAACCTTTTTTCGACGCAGTCATTTCCTCTTCGGATTTATAGGGATTATCTGCCCGCCAATCGCTTCGCCTATCACATTGACAAGGTTTGCTCCCTGCGGGACGATTATCTTGGTGTTGTTCGCAAGCACTTCCCTTGCCGTCTCCAGCCTCTTGAACTCGACTGCCGGCCCAACGAAGGATTTGCTGGCTGATTCATTCACAAGCTTTATCGCGGCCGCCTCGCCTTCGGCGCGCAGTATGGCGCCCTGTCTGTCTCCTTCAGCCACCTTGATTATGGCCCTTTTCTTTCCGTCCGCTTCGGTTTCGGTCGCGGTAGCGAAGTCTACCGCCGCTGTCTTCTTCTTCTGCGCAATCACGACCTCGTTCATCGTCTGCTGCACATCCGGCGGCGGCGATATCTCGGTCAATTCTGTCCTGACGATGTCTATTCCCCAGTTTGTCGCCTCCCTTTTCAGCGTGTCGCCAAGCAGTTCGTTGAGCTTCTGCCTTTGCGAGTTCGCCTCGTCAAGGTTCATGCCGCCCATGATTGACCTGAGCGTTGTCCTTGCCAATGCGGTTATCTGCGTCTCGTAGTCGTTTACCGCATACTGGCTCTTTTTCACGCTGTCCTCGTCGTTCTTCACCTTGAAATAGACCTGCGCGTCTATTGTCGCATTCAGGCTGTCCTTGGTTATCACGACCTGCGGCTCGGCATTGAACATCTGCTCGGTTATGTTCACATACCTAACAGTGTCCACAAAAGGCACGATGAATGTAATCCCCGGCTCGCAGTACCTTTTGTACTTCCCAAAGCGCTCAACAAGCCCGCGGTGCGTCTGCGGGATGATCCTTATGGCCATCAACAGCACAATGCCCGCGAACACAAGCCCAATTCCTAATATTATCTCAAGTATGTCAACCATGTTTTTCGCCTTTTTGCTTTATCTTGCATTATATACTTATACCTTTCGTTGCGCATCCCAAAATACAGAAGTTACGCAAACGCCAAGTCCTCTTTCTTGAACCCGTTCATCTCCGCGTTCTCAAGCGAAATCGTGAACGAGCCCGCGTTCTCCTTCATCACGTTTATCGGGATGAAGATGGGCTCCCTGTTCCTCCTTTTCCAGACAACGAACGGAGTCATCTGCGCAACCTCCTGCCATTGCTTCAGCAGCGCTATCTGGTCCTTTTTCACCGAAAGGTTCATGCCCTCGTGCGCCTTGACCTCGAAGATGTATTGCCTTCCCTTCTTGAAGGTAAGGATATCAGGAGACAAGGACGAAACGCCGGAGCCTGCCGCGCGGATGGCGCAGAACCCCTGCCTTACGAAGTAGCCCATTACCTCCCTCTCAACGCGGGAGCCCTTCCTGTACGTAAGCATAATCAAAGCCCCGGAATGTTTCCGCCGAACATCTTCTTCATCTTGTTCCTGAATCCCCTGTCCTTTGAAAGCTTCTGGTAAATCTCCTTTGACTTCATGAACTGGTTGACCAGGGCTCGCACCTCCTTTTCGGTTGTCCCGGACCCTTTCG
Organism: Candidatus Micrarchaeia archaeon; assembly: GCA_041500405.1. Lineage (GTDB taxonomy): Archaea > Micrarchaeota > Micrarchaeia > Anstonellales > J096 > JAPLWW01. Next base: position 1,617 of record JBGQMB010000016.1, read on the forward strand.
CTATCCTTTCCGCCCTTGTCGAGCTTTTCCTTATCAGCTCCGGGTCCTTCTTCTCCGCGCGCGTCATGCTATTGATTATCGTCTCGAACTTCGCCATCATGGTGTCCATGTTCTCCGCCATGTCCTTTGACACGTTCATCTGGCCCATCATGTTCGTCATAAGCCCGCTTAGGGGCCCTGCGCTTTTCGCGGCCTTCATCTGCGCATAGAATGTCTCAAGGTCAAACTCCTGCTCGCCTTCCACCTTGATGCTCTTCTCAATCTCCTTCATCTGCTCCATCAGGCTCTGGAAATCGGGCATTCCAAGAAGCTTGGAAACAAAGCGCTCGGAGTTATAGACTTCAAAATTGTCCACCTTTTCCCCAAGGCCAATGAAAGCCAGTTTTGTCCCTGTTTCAGCGACCGCGGAAAGCGCCCCGCCTGCCTTTCCTGAGCCGTCCATTTTTGTCACGATGACGCCGGTTATCGGAACCGCCTGGGAAAACGCCTTTGCGTGCTTTCCCGCGACCTGCCCTATGTCGGCTGAAACGACAAGGAAGACCTCGTCAGGCCTGAACTCCGCATAAAGGTCCTTGAGCTCCTTTGCAAGGCCTTCGTCAAACGCATTCCTTCCTGCTGTGTCAACGATTGTGATGTCCGCCTTGGAGCCTTCCATGCATTTTTTGACTATTTCAACGCAGGAGCCGTTGTGCGTGCAGAACGGCGCCTTTATCTTTTCCGAAAGCTGCCTAAGCTGCTCCTTTGCCGCAGGCCTGTCGTTGTCAACAGACACAAGGAGGGGCTTGAGCCCCTTCTTCATGTAATGGTAGGCTATCTTTGCGGACGTTGTGGTCTTTCCGCTTCCGTAAAGCCCGACAAGCATGACCTTGTGCCTGTCCATGCGCGGCGTGTACGACTGGCCGAGGATTGCCTCAAGCTCCTCGAAAATGACCTTGATTACGTGCTGGCGCACTGTCGCGCCCTTGAGCATCTCCTTTGAAAGGGCCTTTTCCTTCATCCTTTTTGAAAGCTCAAAAACAAGCTTGACGCTGACGTCCGCCGTTATGAGCGCCTTTTGGATTTCCTTCACAAGGTCGTTGACCGCCTGCTCGTCCACTACGGTCTTTCCCATGAAGGCCTTTATGGCGTTCTGTATCGACGTTGCGAAGTTCATCCCATTCCCTTGGTTTCAATCAGGCGGTGTGCATTATTTAAAGGTTGCAGGGGCGGGATTGCGACGGCAACCATAAGCTTTATACGGGGTTGTGCCCAATAATGGGGTTATGAAGACGATGGCTATGCGTCCAATGAAGGCTGCCGTGGTGCTAGCCGCGGCCATGGCTGTTTTTGGGTGCAAAGAGCCAATGCATGAAAAGGCGATATGTATGAATGACAGCACGCGGGTTGCGCAGGTGGCAATGAAGGAAGTTGCCAAGCCGGCGATTTCTTCGGATACGATACCGAAGAAGGTGGAGAAAAAGGCAGAAAGCCCACAGACGAAAAGGAAGCATTTTGACCTTTTGCCAGAAAAGGATTATGCGCCGGCTAGATTTGATTAGTTGCCGTCTAGCCCGTCTTTTGCGTCTTTTTTTTCAGATTTTATATTCTCCAAGATATGTATCGCCTCCTTGTAAGAGCCAAAACTGGCAGGCACTTCTTTTAAAATAGTTTCCGCCCTTGTATAAAGATCCAGCGCTCTACCGAATTCTTTACTGTCCATTGCGGCATTGCCCAATTCATGATATGAAATACCAAGGTTGTATTTGGCTTGGCTATCCTTTGGATTCAGGGCGATCTGTTTGTCAAATGATTCAACTGCCTTGTCATATTGCTTTAAACTGAAGTGTGTATAGCCAAGGATTGAATAAAGCCGAGGGTCGTCTTTCTTTATTTCTATGGCTTTGTTCAGCAGAGGGATGGCGTCTTCCTGTTTGTCTATCCTATGATACGCAAACCCAAGGCTACCGTATATGCCAGCGCTTTCGAGTCCTTTTTCAATTGCAAGGTTATAGTAATGGATGGCACCAACCCATGATTTATTTTTCATTGCGTGGGCGCCCTTCTCATAATAATACAGTGCTTCGGGCCCAGTGGAATTGCGTATTATGTTGATCTCGCTTATTGCCCAACCATTGCCGCTTTCTTGGCGCCTGGCGTCTTCCTGCATTTTCTGGAATGCGGGATCTTGTATCGCTTCTTCCGCAGAAGAGAACACCTTGCCAAACACAATCGATTTGTTGAACGTCGGGTCAAGATATATGACCCTGCCTTCAACATAAAACAGGGCCGCATGGCCTTTTTCCTCTTCGACGCCTTGCTTTCTGAACGTAACATAAAACTGCTTGATGTCCGTTATCCCAAGTTTTTCCGCAAGCGCAACAAACATGCGGGACAGCTCGTCACAGTCCCCGCCGCGTGCGGCATAGACCTGTTCAACGGTCTTTGGGTCGCCGTCTTGATTCAGGATATAATCAAAACCGAGGAACTTCTGGGAGCGCATGACATGCACCAATGCCTCCAGCTTCTGGATGGCTGTGCATTCGCCTATCGGCTTTTTCGCGAATGCCTCTATGCCTGGGATGAGCTTTTCTGAGATTTCCTTGTCATGGCTCGGGTCCAAATGCATAGGTTCTTCCTTGGGCGATAGGGCAATCTTTGCAGGTCCAGAATCGGCAAGCGGGCCTATATGCTCCTTCTCAATTTCGTCCTTGAAGGCCATGTGCGCCTCCATGGTTTTTTCAACCGGCATATAACCACTCAAAACATTATGCCCAGGAAATGGAGCACTATTATGGCCGCAAGGCCGAAGATGCCGGTCAGCGCCACGATTATGACAGTTACGATGTTGATGGGTATGCCGACGCCGAGCAGGTTGAGCACGACCATTGCGACCAGTCCGATGACGCCGTTGTATATGACCTTCTTTATGTCGCGGAAGGCCCCGAATATGAGCCATGCCGCAATTATGGAAAGTATTATCGCAATTGTTGTTTCAAGCAATCCCATGCGCCCATTAGGCCCTTTAAGTTATTTAAAGGTGGCGGCGATTGGAGGTTTAAAAAAGCAAAGGTTCGCCTTTTTAAACAGAAAAACGGCAACTGTATTAGGTGTTTGAAATGGGAGACGCTCAAAAACTGCCAAGCTTGAAGCAAACGGATTATTCGTGGGGCGCAGAAGCCCAGAAAACAACGCCGAAGAAGGCTGTACAGACCCAGAAGGTTGTGCCAACGCTAAAGGCTGCAGCCCAAACAAAAGAGACAAGGATAAACAGGATATTCGACGCCGAAGGCGATGCCGAAAGATTGGGTGCTGTAAATGAGCTTGTGTCGGCTGCAAAACCTAAGCCAAGATTTACAGAACGGAAAACTTTCGATTATAAAACCAGGGCGTATAAAACCGAATGGCCCCGGGTTGGATATGGACCAGGCAGTAAGCAAGATCTCCAAGACTTTGATAATAAGAAAAAGGACATAGTTGCAAACATACTGAGCGTCATTAAAAATATAGATCCGAACGAAAAAGAGAATCTAAGAACGCTCTTTTTGGAGTACTTTGAAGCGAATAGCATCACAAAGAGCTCGATGGAGAAATTCTCATCTGCATGCGCATCGGCGTACAAAACAGCAAACGGAAGTAGCATATCCTCGTATAACATATGGATTGCGGGGGGGAAACTGTCCGGGGTGACAACGCCTTCTCCGAGCAGCCTTGACTCTGCCAGAATTTCGGCACTAAAGCCTAAGCCGAAGCAGGGCCAGCAGCCAGGAAACGAGCCGGTTATGATAAAGATAGATGAAGCGTCTGCCTCAGATGACTCTACAGGTCTTGCAAATATCTTGGCAGGCGTCGTTTTGGCCAAAAATTCCCTAGGAGATATGATCGGGGATGATATGGGTACGCTAATCCAATATTCCCGCGATATTCAAGGCAAAAAAACAGATATAACATTAAGCCCAAACCAGGCATATGATAATGTAGAAAGCGCATTCATCAAACTCATTGATTGTATAAAAAAAGGTGTGGCGGAAGAAATAAACGTCAACACGCTGAATAAACGGATGCAAACTTTTTTGAACCAGCTAAATGAATACATCACAGTCTCGAACTTAGCCTATGCGAATTATGAAAAAGCCCATCCGGAAAGCCGGCTTGAAGGGGCGCTCAGCGGTCCAATGATCGTGCCGATGATTTTTGGCCTAGTGTATGCCAAAAACAGAACCTTGGTGGAGAAACAGATGCTGTCTAGACTTGAGAAAGGCATTGGAAAAAGCATTTACAAGAGTCTGGCAAGCAAGGAGATCGAAGTATCGCTCGGCCAGAAGATGGCCAGGTTTGGCGTGGGCACTGCCATGCCGGTCGCGGTGACAGGTTTTGTGGGGGGCAGCATGAAATACGGCTTGGATTCCTGGGTGTATGACGGAAGGACTGGCAGCATGCGGGATTTTTTGAAGTCACAGCGCAATGGAATAAAAGAGATGAAAGCCGAACTGGGCAAGCTCAAGGAACAGAACGATAAAAACCCGGCAATGCTAGAATTGATAGATTCAGCAACAGGGAAAGTAAATGAAGCCGATGCTGAATTGGCGCGTAATGAAAAGAAAGCCAAAAAAGGGGCGCCGAGCTTCGGGGTGGATCTCCTAGAAGTGACGGCAGCAGTGATTGCGCTTGGCATATTGACTCCGCGCGGATGGGAATTGTTGAATAAGAGACATGTCCAGCGCACGAAGTGGAATCAGGCAACTGAAGAAGTTGAAAAAATTGCGGCAAAAGCAAAGACTGCGCTTAAAAGCGGGACCCCTGCCAAACAGAAAGCGGTCAAGGAGGAGCTGCAGGATGCCTTGGAAAAGAGGAACCGATTCCTGCCAGAAGGCAAGAAGGCCACCAAAGCTGAAGGAACGCTTGATGAGCTTGTCGGCAAGCTGGACAAGGAAGCAAGGGATAAGGAAATCAACGCAGCCATTGGAGATTTAAACAAGGCACTCAAACAGGAAGACCCGAAAAAGATAGCGGCAGCGAGATTGAAGGCAGAGGATGTTGTGGGTGAAGGCAAGACTGGCACCGAGAAACTTCAGGACCTTATCAAGAAGGCCTCGAAAAAAAGAAGGACATAAAACCTTCTTTTCTCTCTTTTGCCATCAAAAACAGCAATCACTGCCGGACTTTTCGGCAAAGCGGCCGCTTGAAGAATGGTTTAAGCTGGAGCCGCCGTAGACATCAATATTTAAACCGTTTTCTGCTTAAGTACTAGCATGGCATACGAAACCGCGGCAATAAAGGAGAGGCCAGTCTGGGCGTCCATTCCAGTTGAGGAAAGGCGCAAGATGATTAAGGCTGCGGACGGGCTTGTGGTGCAGAAGATGCACGATATTATGTGCCTGATGAACTCGGACCTGATCAAGCTGAGCAAGGGCTTTGCTTCGGCATTTACCGACAAAGAAGGACATGCGGCGGAGTTCCTGTCAAAATACTATGTCGCTTTCATGCAAAAGGAGGTCATATATAGAAAAGCCTTCGAGGCCACTTATAACGATCCTAAATCGGAAGAGGCCCAGCGCAAATATTTCAAAAGCGTAGAGGAGCTGTTTAACACCCTGCAGATGGCAATGACAAGCTATGTCGCCAAGAGGACCGATCTCTGGTTCAGGTATGTCGATGCTGTGGCAGAGCCGCTTAACTGGGCAACCACAGTGAGCATTGTCATGATTCCCTTCACATGGGGGGCAAGCGCAATAGAAGCAGGCATAGCCAAGGGGTCTTGGTGGGCTGTAAGGAAGGTCAGCCGCAAGGTTTTGGAGCCTATAGTCAAGAAAGAGGTCGCAAAAAAATTGCGCAGCGAGCTTCTAAAGTCGGTTTATAAGAATATGATGTATCCTGTGGCCGGATCCATGACCGCCATGGTGGGCAAAGGCGTGCTCGCGCCCGCGGTCATCGGACCGAAGATAGCAAGGGAAACCGCAGAAAAATCCAAATTCCTGAATGCCTTGGTGAACCTTCCCCCTGAAGCGAAGGATAGGAAGGACATAGAAGACGCGCTTGGGAAAAGCGGTGCCCTGCCGGAAGCGCTGGTACCAGTCTATCGCTTAGCCATTGCGAAAAATATGAAGGAAATGGGCGAAATAAATCCCATCAGCCACCTGAGCTGGAAGATGATGGCCATTTATTCGCTTTTTGCCCTTCCATTCCTTCCTGCAAAGGTCAAGAAACCGATAGCAAGGGCCGTGTCAATGGCAATGCGGAGAAAGACCATCCTGATAAGCACAGTTCCCGTAGTCCTTTCAGACTCTGATAATAAATAAAATACAGGTTGGCAGAAGCCGGCGTTTAAAAAAGCAAAGGTTCGGCTTTTTAAACAGAAAAACGGCAACTGTATTAGGTGCCTGAAATGGGAGACGTTCAAAAACTGCCTGATTTGAAGAAGAAGGAAAAGAAGGACTATTCGTGGGGCGCAGAGGCTCAAAAAACCGTGCCAAAGCCCGTGCAGAGGCTGAAGCTTGTTGTTCCGGCGCTGAAGCCGGTCCAGAAATTCGCTGCCCAGGCGGCGCCAAGGACAGAAGAAATTGTGCCGCAGGCCAAGCAGGCGCCGGCGCAGGCAATGATAAAGCTCTCTAACGAGCCGGCAAAGGAGCTTGAGGACGTCATGGAGCACGTGAAAAAGATGCATAAAAACCTTGTCGGAAAAATCGGCGAGGAAACCGCGGAGCGCGCAATCACGGCATACATAAAGTTGACGACCTCATACGACAGGCTCCACAATTATCTGGAGAACAAGGAAGCAGACGTACAAAAACTCAATGGAATGCTTGCCAATTTCCTGGGCAGCTTGAACAGTTATTCCATAGCATCCACAAGGGATTATAACCTATACAGGTCTGCCCACAAAAAAGGGGTGGTTGAGGGAACGATGGACTGGGCAGTGCCGGTCGGAACCGGAATAGCCGCATTGATTGCGCTTAGGAAAGGGAAGAAGGAGGGAATCAAAGGGCTGAAAAGCGCGGCCGCACAATTGAAAAAGGTCAGCGCGCTCAGGGCAGAGGCGAAGCTGCTTGAGAAGGGTATAGCCGGATACGCCAAGCTAGGCAAAAAGGAGCTTGGTCCGATATACCAGTGGCTTGTAAGGACAGGAATCGGGACTGGTGCAGTGGTTGCCGGCGGGCTTGCTGGAGGGACGTTTGAATACTCATGGGATTCCATGTTCCGCAGCATGAAAAAAGGCGAAATAAGGCAGTTTTTCTTCAACCAGAACAAAATCATCAATGGCATGAGGGATGAACTGACTGCCCTGCAAAAGCAGAACACAACCGATAATAAAGCCTTGGCAGGCCAGATAGATGCGGCGTGGCTGGGCCTTGACAACGCACAGGCTAAGATGAGGGCCGCTGAGGCAGCGATTAGCAAGGGGCAGAAGGCCCCGGACTTCATGGGCGACTTTTACAAGTCTGCCACCGCGGTGGCGGTAATAAGCATAACCCTCCCATGGATTTTTGCTGGCGGCGCAGCGGGCCTTAAGGCAGTTTCAAAGAAGATGAGGGAAGCCGAGAAGCTCAGGGCCGCAGAGATGAGAAAGCTGGCCAAGAAAGGAAAGAATAAATAACCCTTTCCTTGTCTTTTTTCCCTCAAAAACAGCAAACATTAAAAGATATGCCGGCAGATGGATAGCATGGATTCCGGCGGGATTGAGCAGCATATCTCAAAGCTATGGGAAAAAGAGGGGATGGACGCCTCGAACCCTGACAAGCGGGAAAAGAAATTCATAACAGCGGCGTTTCCCTATCCGAACAGCCCGCAGCACATCGGCCACGGAAGAACTTATACGATAACGGATATCCACGCGCGATACCTCAGGATGAAGGGCTACAACGTGCTGTTCCCCATGGCATTCCACGTCACCGGAACGCCTATACTGGCAATGGCGGACAGGATAAAGGCAAAGGACAAGGAGATACTTGACATTTTTGAAAATATATACCACATCAGCAGGAGGGACGCGGAAAAGCTCACGAAGCCAGAGGACCTGGTGATGCATTTCAGCAGGGAAATAGAGCTTGGCATGAGGGAAATCGGCCTTATGATAGACTGGAGAAGGAAGTTCTATACCTTCGACCCGCATTTCAACAGGTTCATAGAATGGCAGTTCAAAAAACTAAAGGAAAAGGGGCTGATAGCGCAGGGGGAGCACTATGTCCCATGGAGCCTGAAGCTAAACAGCGCCGTAGGTTCGCATGACACAAAGGGCGACGTTGACCCGCAGATGGAGGAAGTGTCGGCAATAAAATTCAAGTTCAAGGACGGATTCCTTGTTGTCTCGACATACAGGCCTGAAACGGTTTTCGGGGCCACAAACATTTGGGTGAATCCTAATATTCCATACGTCAAGGCAAAGGACAAAAAATCCAAGGAGATTTATTATCTCGGCGAGGAGGCGGCAGGGATGCTTGCCAACCAGCTTGACATTGAGGTTGTTTCAAAGGTTGAGGCAAATGAGATGTTGGATGGAACGGCAAAGAATCCCGCGACAAACGAGGACGTTCCGATATTCAAGGCGTCGTTCGTGAAATCAGATATCGGGACCGGCATAGTGATGAGCGTGCCTGCGCACGCGCCGTTTGACTATGTTGCGCTAAGGGACATTGGAAAGGAAGGCTTGAGCAAGAAGATAATAGAAAGCTCATACAAGGGGATTCCGGCAAAGGAGGTTGTTGAAAAATTCGGAATAAGGGACCAGAACGACGAAAGGCTGGAAGAGGCGACAAAGATATTGTATAAGGAAGAGGCGCACAACGGAAAGATGTCCGTTTACAAGCCCGGGCTTCCGGTCTCAAAGGCAAAAGAGGAGGTCAAGGCGCTTTTCATAAAGCAGAAAAATGCGTTCCCGCTGTGGATAATAGCAAACGCGCCGGTTTACACGCGGGAAGGGGACCAGGTAATTGTGAAAAAGGTAAGCAACCAGTGGTTCATCAACTACGGAAACAAGGAATGGAAGGACAAGGCAAGGGAAATGATCAACAAGATGTCGATAATCCCCGAAGGCGGAAGAAAGGAGATGCTTGCAACAATAGACTGGCTGGACATGAAGGCGTGCACAAGGGCAAAGGGTTTGGGGACAAGGTTCCCGTTTGACAAAACGCAGATAATAGAGTCATTGAGCGACTCAACTATTTACATGGCGTTCTACACCATTGCGCACAGGATAAAGGAGTTCAAGCCGGATGAGCTGGACGGGAAGTTCTTTGACTATCTATTTTTGGGCAAGGGAAAGCCAAAAAACAAGAAGCATGCTGAAATGAGGAAGGAGTTCCTTTACTGGTATCCGCTTGATTCAAGCCACACCGCCTGGGACCTTGTGAAAAACCATCTGCCGTTCTTTGTGATGAACCACGCCGCAATCTTCGAAAAGAAGATGTGGCCAAGGCAGATAGTCCTCAACGGCTTCGTCCTTATGGACGGAAAGAAGATGAGCAAGAGCCTTGGCAACATTTTGCCGCTCAGGGAGGCGGTCAAAAAGTACGGCGCAGACGTCGTGAGGTTTTCCGTTGTCGCCGGCGCGGAGCTGATGGAGGACACTGATTTCAGCGTATCGGTCGCAAACGGGATAGGGGAAAGGCTGGACTACATTGTCGGAAAGCTGGGCAATGAAGAGGGGAAGGAAGAGGCCATAGACAAATGGATGGACGCGAAATTCAGCCAGAAGCTGGAGACGCTTGAGCATAACTTCGATAATTTCGAGTTCAGGAAAATAGCGCTTGGATTCTTCTATGACTTTTACAGCGACATCAACTGGTACATGGCAAGAAAACAGGGGAAGCCGAGGCTGAAGGGGCTCATATCAAAATGGTCTCAGGTCATGGCGCCGTTCATGCCATTCACGTCAGAATATGTTTGGAGGGAAAGGCTCGGAAACAGGGGAAGCGTCTTTGCAAGCGGCATGCCGAAGCCCGGAAAATACGACAATGACATCATAAGGGCGGAGGAAACAATAAAGCTGCTCAAGGAGGACATTGAAAGGCTGATGGGCATCGTGAAAACCAAGCCCAAGAAAATATATGTTTATCTGCCGGCGGAATGGAAGTTCGGCCTGTTTGGCTATATGGCAGAGGCAAGGGACTTCAGCAAGACAATGGAATGGGCAAGGGAAAAGCACGGCGACAAAATGGAGTTCATAGCAAAAACAATGAAAGGCCTTGGCAACAGGCTTTACATGATGGAGAAGCCGGTGCCAAGGGAAAAGATGCGCGCGCAGATGGAAGACGCAAAGGCATTCCTGTCAAGGCAGTTTGGATGCGAAATTGAAATTGCGGAAGAGGAGGGCGCGAAGCACGAGAAGGCGAAGCTCTCAACGCCCATGAAGCCGTCCATAGTGCTTGAATAAGGGATTACAGCTGCACCAAATCCCTTATCCTTGAAAGATAGGGACCCAGCATGGACATCGCAAGCTCTTTTTCTTTGGCAGTCACGCTGAACCAGATGAAGGGAAGCGCGATAAGGTATGAAATCGCGGTTATCACGCCGAACTCTAGGCAACTCTTCAGTATTGAAATCTGTATGGGCAAATCGAGCATGCCGCCCACATAGAGCGTCACAGGGACCATCAGCAGCGTGGGAAGGGCCACGAGCCTCAGAATGTCCAGGACTATCCTTTTGAGCGGCAGTATGCCGCTTATCGTTATAATGGCAAAGTCATAGGTGAAGTTGGATATTGCAAGGGCTATCGCGACGCCCAATGCGCCCATGCCAAGGGCATAAAAGAAAACCAGGTTGAGCGTTATCGTCAAAAACGATGCAGAAAGCGCGGTCAGCGCGGCTACCCTCGCCCTTCCCATGCTTATCATTATTTGCCTCACTGTGGCTGATATCGGGGTAAGGAAGAACCCCAAGATGAAGATGCGCGCAAAAAGCGCCCATTCCGTGTATCCGGGCGAAAGCACGGCTATGATGTTCTCCGGAAAAAGGAACGCCGCGACCGTTATCGGGTAAAACAGCAGTATGGCCCATTTTATCCCTGATTCGGCTATTGAGCTGCTGCTTTCCTTGAATTTGCCGGATCTCAGCACCGGGAAAATCGCGGTTCCGAGGTTGGCCGGTATCGCAAGCTGGATGTATTTGCTCGGCCCAAGCGCCGCGTTGTATCCGGCTATCTGGCTTTTCAGGTTGAACGCGCCGAGCATGAAGTTGTCTATGGAGTTCAGGAGCGTGCCGCCCAAACCGTCTATGTAGAACCAAAGGCCGTTCGGGAGGCCATCGCGCAGATGGCGCATCGCCGCGCCCAAACAGCCGAAGTCAAGGCCAGTTTTCCAGAAAATGAAAATGCCGACAAGGGCGTTGTATACGGTCAGGGACCATAGGAAGATCATGACGTCGTTGCCTGAAAGCGTGCCGTGCAGGAGAACCAGCGCGGCTATGGCCGCAACCCTGATTATCGGGAACAATGACGTTATCACAACCTTTTCCCTTATCCACAGCAGGTTCGTCAGGAATCCCTGTGTGTTGCCGAACGCGGTGTAGGCCATGGCGTACGCTATGAGCATCGCAGCGTCAGCAATGCCTATGGAAAACAGGTTGAGCGATATGATGGCATAAAACACTATTCCTGCCGTAATTCCGGAAAGGATCATTGACAGGAGCATCAGCATGGCGCCCTCCTTCTTGCTCCTTGCATAAACCTCAGGAAGCTGGTAGTTGCAGCTGTAGGATATGACGCTGGAAAAGGCAAGGCCCGCGAGGGTTATTATTGAAACCAAAAGGAAATAGTCCGAAACAACGCCGCTGGGCGCGTACTTGAACAGCAGCGACATGTAGATTATCCCGAAGAACATGTAGAAGGCGAACGAGAAGAAGCTCGATGCTATTGACTTCACAGTCAGTTTCGCGGCCTCTGTCATCCAATCAGTCCTTTCTCCATATGCCGTAAAGGCTTTAAAAAACGTCCCGCCTGCCGGATTTGAACCAGCAACCCTCCGGTAACTGCCATACGCAGTGCGCCGATAAACTACAGCCGGATGCTCTGCCGTTGAGCTAAGGCGGGTTTTTAAGTAAGTTAACTGCACCCTATTTGTTTTTAAATTTTATGATAGACAGGCTTTCAAGGTGAAATCAATGACAATGGCGATCTCGGAAATGATGGGAATGGACGTCTTTACTGACAGCGGGAAATTTCTCGGAACTGCGCAGGAGTTTATCATAGACGTTGAGGAAGGGAAAGTTGTTAGGATACTTTTGGAGCCGCTCCCGGCATCCAAGGAGAAGGTCCTTGAGACGATGAAGGAAAAGAGCGTGCTTTACAACAGCGTGAAGTCCGTAAGCGATGTAATAATCGTCACAAAAGGAAAGACAGATTGACACTGATTCCCCGCTCACGCGGGGGGACTTCTTTTCGCGTTTTTCAAGAACAGGACAGCGGAATTCTTGGCGTTTTGCCCATTTATAACGCAGACGCCGCTGCCCATTATGCCGTAAATGAAGACATCGCCGCTTTTGGCGAAAGCCAGGAACGCAAGCAGCGTAAGGTCCTCCTCGCCGTCTATGAGCACGGCGCCGCCTTTTGACATCGCCTTTTCCGCCGCATCAATCGCCTCCTCGGTGAGATAGCCTGCCGGGTTGGAAGCCTTGATCGGGTTGGGGAAGCGGGAAAGGATAAGCCCCTTTTCCTCCTTTGTTATGGGGGCGCGCCTTGTCTTTAGGTCAAATACTGCCACAAACGGCGTTATCCCTTTTTTCAGCAACCCCAAAACAACCATGTCGCCGACGGCGATTATGCGGCTTTTGGGGATAAAGTCCGGCATTGAGGCATAAACAGGCCCCATCGGAATCCTTAGCCTGCTTTTAAGCTCCTCGTCGAACGCATAGGGCATGAAACCATAATGCCGGAACGCTATAAATGCCTTTGCATGGGAATAATCGGAAAATATAAAAAGGTTCGTGTGATAGAGAGTGCCAAAGGTGTGAAAAATGCCTGGAAAAAAGGACGATGACAAGGACAAGGACAAAAAAGAAGAAGACGACGATGACTTCGATGAGGAGGACTTCGACGAAGAGTTTGAAGACGAAGAAGACGAAGATTACGAAGAGGAGGACGAGGAGGAATGACTCCTTCCTTCTTTTTTCACGACATGTAAATCAGCACCGCAACGGCACACCCGGCGCATAGCAACGCATTTTAATGCTTCGCAGCATATTGTAACAGCAAGGGCAGGGGTCGCCAAGCTTGGTCAAAGGCGCTAGGTTCAGGGCCTAGTCTCCACTGGGGTTCGTGGGTTCAAATCCCACCCCCTGCAAAAGTCCTTTCTTTTGCGAAAGAAAGCACTTGGGGAAAGAAAAGCCTTTTGGCTGCGCTGAGCCCAGGGAAAAACCGACGGCGTTTTTTGCTTGAGGTTTTTAGGAAAAGGCTCCGCGGAAAGAAAACTGCGGAAGACCCCGCCTGATTTGACTTAAAAACCTTTCCTTGTCTATGGATAGCATGGAGATGCGGAGGCTGGCCTGCAAGAACTGCGGAAGGGACGTTTCATTCAGCCTCTCAACCGAGCTCAAGGATGCGCACATGTCAATATTCGGCAAGTGCCCGCACTGCAACTCGACAATCCAGCTGGAGATATACCCGCAGAACTTAGAGAAGAAAAAGGGAGTTGACATGAATGCAATCAGCATGCCGGATGACACGAACCTGGACGACATTCTTTCTTAGCCTGATAATGGCATGCGCACTTGCGCACGCGCAGGCGGAATATGCAATTGACGAGGCTGCGCAATACGAGACGGCGCTCAATGTCTCATGCTTTGACGCATATCAAAACACCGTGTATTTCTCTGCTTCCGGAAATGGGATGCCATATATCTATGTCCTGCAGTATCCGTCAATGCAGATATCGGAGAGGGCCACGCAGAGCGAATATGTGAACTGCGTCAACGCAATGTCGGACGGCAGGATATTCTATTCCACGCCGCTTGCAGTGTACCAAACCATTCCGAGCCTGGACACGCCGTTTGAGTTCTGGAACATAAAGGAGATAAAGGACTACAAGGGCATGTACATAATGCTTACAGGCTACAACGGCATAAGGGGCACGGACCAGAACGGGAATATGACAAGGGGACTGCCGTTTGCATACGCCTCCTTAAACTTCACCGGCATAGACACTGACGGCGAAAGCATATATGGGGCGCTCAACAACGGAACTGTGATAATTTTCAATGAGACGTTCGGGGAAACCGGAAGGATTGAATTTGGGAACCTCACAGCAAATGGCATCTCTGTTTATGGAAAAGGCGATTCGATGAAGATGGCCATGCCTACGGATGCGGGCCTGTTCCTCATTGTTTCAGGAAAGCAAATCAGGGTCAGCGCGGCGCAGTTCAACAGGTGCGTTATACTCAACGAAACGCTTGTTGCCTGTTCCGACAATTCCACGTTCCATTTCCTGGACATAGTGAATGTTTCGGAGAAGGCAAGGGAGTATGTCAACCTTTCCGCAACCTTGGAAAAATACATCGCAAACGCAACCGAGGACGAATATGTCATTTGGGCAAGGCAGCAGATCAATCTTTCGGAATCACTGAAGGAAGATGACATTGTGTCCTCATTGGACATAATAAGGAACATATCAATACCTGAACTGCAGAAGAGGGCGACAAAGCCGGCGCAGAACGTGACAAGGAACGAAACTGTTTCGAACATCACGACTTCCAAGCCGGCAGCCCAGAAATACACCCCTGATTTGCTAATGCTGGGCGCGATAGCCGTTGCGCTGATAGTGGCTCTTGTTGCGGCAATAGGGATTATTGCGTTTGTTGTGTCCAAGATGCGCCATGGCGAAGGCAAGGGCCAAGGCCCAAAATACAGGTTTGGCAGCTGATTTGATGGGCAACAGGATAGCCGTGCTCTTCAGCGGGGGCAAGGATTCCACGCTTGCGGCATTTTACACCGCATCGATGGGGTTCGAGCCTGTTCTTTTCACGTTTGTTCCAAAGGCAGATGACTCTTATATGCTCCACAAGCCATGCCTGTCGCTTGCGCCGCTTCAGGCAAAAGCTCTTGGCATGGAGCACTATATGATTGGTGTTTCCGGAGAAAAGGAGAAAGAGGTGGATGAGATGCTGAAGTATCTGTCCAAGCAAAGGCTGGATGGCATAAGCTCCGGCGCGGTCGAAAGCGAATACCAGAAGCAGAGGGTCGATTACATCGGGGAATCGCTCGGCATCCCGACCTACGCCTTCCTATGGCATAGGAATGCATCTGTCATGGCAGACTTCCAATACATGGAAATAGTGCTTGTCAGGGCTTCAGGATACGGCATAACAAAGGACGATGTCGGAAAGCCGTTCAGAATATACGGCAAGGCTGAGCTCATCAACCCGTTCCTTGAGGGCGGGGAGGGCGAGACGGCGGTGCTTGACGCCCCATTTTTTAAATCAAGGATATCAATAAGGGATAGCGAAGTCGTCTCCAAGGGAGACATTGCCGAACTCATCGTGAGGGACGCGGCATTGGAGGAAAAGGGCGCTGGCCATGGAAAGGAATGAGTACGAAAGCATAATCAAAACCGTTGCGGACGGGGAATATGACTCTGCGGTGGCAAAAGCCAGGTCACTGCTTGACGCCGGGGACAAAACCGCATACGAGCTTCTTTCAGACATAAATGTGGTCATGTACCAGATGAGCGGGGAAAAGAAATACCTTTCAAACGCCAGGGAATATGTGGACCACGCCGAGGCGGAAGGCATAAAGATGAGCACAAAGAGGTTCGCTATTTTGCTTGCGATGGACGACCAGGCCGCGGCAAGGAGGCTCGTTGAAAAGGAGACTGATGAGCAGACAAAGCTTTTCCTTGAGGCTTTGCTCATGCTTGAAAGGCAGGACATTGATGCGGCAAGGAAATCGCTTGAGCAGCTGATTGCGACGGAACCATCGGCGAGCGAGCCATATATAGTCTATTCAAAGGTTCTTTATTCGTCCGGCGAATACGCCAAGGCGATAAACATGCTGAGGGGCGCTGCGGAGAGGATGGAGGAAAACTTCCACAAGGCCGAGGTGGCAAGGGAATTTGAAAGGATATCCACGCTTTACAATGCAAAAAACAGGGGCATGAAAATGGGCCTTTTCGGCATTGAACACGGCAAGTGGGTGCTTATCAACATCGATGATGTTGAGCCGAAGTCGGCTGAGGAGTTTCTCGGCCTGATAGGGCTTGGCATGAACGAGAATGGAAACCTCATGCTTGCAATCCCAAATGATGAAAAGCTCCTGGACCTTGTCAGGGATGATTTCCTGGGCATGATGCCTGAGGGAATCGATTACAGGGACCTGGAATTCATGCTGGCCCAGATGAAGGACTGAATTGGCTGGTCGAACTTCTCCATCCTTCTTGGTTTCGGCAAGTCCTTGTATATCTTAAGGAACTGCCTCTGCACCGGGAACGGCATGATGTCGTATGAGCTGCAAACTGTTATGATGCTTATCAGTCCGCCGATACCGTTGACCTTTCCAAGCTTTTTCAGTCCGTCCGCCAGTTTTTTCATGTCCTTCTTCTGCTTTGGCATCGGGCTTATTGGGATGCCTTTCATCCTGACCAAAAGCCTCAGCGATGTGTTGTGCACGCTTGTGAGAAAATAGCCTATCTCGTGCTCCTGAGTGCCCATTAAGCTGATCTTCTTTACCACGGTGTTTTCGCTGTTTCCGCCAAACGACAGCGCGAATCCCATTTCGCCGCTCTTCTTGGCATTTTCCGCTTTCGGCATTTTTCCGCCTGCCATATCCGCAGTGATCTTGTAAGGCATCCCGGAATGCTTGAGCGCCAGTGCAAGGATGAAGCCCTGCGCCAGGCTTTTCAGCTTTTTGTTCTCATTGCAAAGTTTTTTTGTCCATTCGACTGCCTTTGGCGACGCTATTGTCGATATCCCGGACTTCGCGGCCTCTGCCGCGGCCTCCTTCTCGATGGCGTCTGTTCCGGAAAGGCCCGAATGCCTGAATCCATTGAGGCCTATCCTTTCCATCGCGTCCGCAAGCAAATGCTGGGCGCCTGCCGCATCGAACTTTTCCGTTTTTATGTTGGCGGATTTGTATTTTCCGTGTTCCCCGTAGCTCATGAAGATGTCCAAGATAGCACCGCAACTATTGCGTTTTTTATGCTTAAAAACCTTTGTCAATCTGTTATTTAAAGAATCTCCGCGAACTTGCTGTATGGAGGCCCTTGACAAAAAGAGCAAGGAATACCTGCTTTCTGTCGCGAAACATTCAATCTCATTTTACCTTGGGCATGGCAGGAAGCCGGATGTGAAGGGGCTTGGCTTCCAGGGGGCGTCATTCGTCACGCTGATGAAGAAGGGCGGGCTCAGGGGGTGCATAGGCACTCTTGAGGCGCGCCAGGACCTTGCAGACGATGTTTTGGACAATGCAATGAACGCCGCGTTCGGGGACCCGCGGTTCGGCGCCGTATCAAAGAATGAGCTTGGCGATTTGAACATAGAAATTTCTTTCCTCACGCCAAAGGAAAGGTTCACCGGAACGGAGGCGGAGTTCGCGGCCTACATCTCAAGGGAAAAGTGCGGGGTTATAATAGAAAGGGGATGGAACAGGGCAACGTTCCTTCCTGACGTCTGGAAAATGCTCCCGGATGTCAACGAGTTCCTGACAGAGCTTTCGCACAAGGCAGGGCTGGACCCTGACGGCTGGAAAAACTGCGATTGGTACATCTACAGGACGATAGCGTTCTCCAAGGACTGGGCCAAGATAAAGGATTTTGAATGAGCCTAGATGATTTTTCCCACTGCAAGGATTGCGAAAATGCCGAGCGTGTGCAATATGTACGCAATCAGCATGAACTTCCATACCGATATCCTCCTTATGCTGGCAAGCAGGGCTATGCCGATTTCTGAAGGCAGCGGGGACGCGATGACAAATCCCGCAAATGCCGGCAGGATGTATTTCCGGTAATCCCCGAATATCGCCTTTTCCTCCATTTCGATGTACTGCACGGCCTTTTCCTTTTCAAGCTTCCGTATCTCGTCCATGAACGAGCGCCTGATGAAAAAGAAGATGACAAGGTCGCTCAGCAATGCGCCGGCGCCGCCTATCAATGCCGCCAAAAGGGTGTTTTGGCCTTTGGAAAGCACCAGAAGGACCGCTGTCGCAGGAGACGCAGTGAATCCGTATGCATAGAGCATGCCGGCAAGAAAGGCCCCCAGATAGCCTAGCGACGCGAGAAACTCGTGGAACGGGGCGTAGTTGCTTCCTTCATAGAATATTGCTATTGCAATCATTACGGTAAACAAAAGGAGCAGCAGTTTTGGGTATTTTATCCTGTGGCCGTTTTTGCGGTTCATGGGCATTCCCCTGCGCATTCAGCCGAGCAGGTATGAGAATATGTGGCCAAGCGCATAGCTTCCGTGCTCAAAAAGCGGAAACAGCACCACGCCGTATCCCATTGAGCTCATGTCTGCCTGAAGCGTGTTCTTCACCGTTACCTGGTATGAAAGGCCCTGCCTCACGTTCAGCGGGCTGTTTTTGGAGTATGCGGTGAAGTTTATTGCCTGCATGCCGGAGCCGCCGTAAACGAACTCAAACGGGACAATCGTCTCGCTGGCAGGCGCCATGTAAAGCTCCCTCACGACCTTCTGCTTGTATGTGTCCGCCTCTATCACGAATATGTCGCCCGCATTGCCCCTGTTCTGGAGCTTCATCACGTAGCGGACCGGCTGGCCTTCCCCTGCGTATGATGTGCCTACGACCTTCGCAAGGCCAAGGACGTTATAATCAACATGTATTGTCGCGTAGAATGTCTTGATGCCAAGGCCCTCGCCGTTGTTCTCGTCATAGACTATTATGGGTATCATGTAGTTTCCCTGCGTTGCGTTCGCCCCTGAAACGATGATGACCTGCAGCGGATTTTCATAAAGCTTTGACGGAGTGACGCTCCAGCCGTCAGGAAGATTGGATGCATTCGCAAAATCGTAATATCCGCCTGTGCCGTACTTTCCGCCAGTTGTCTCCGTCCTCTGTATAAGAATGCTCATTGCCTGGCCAGGGCCCATATTCCCCATGTCATAGGTTGCGCCGTCCGTTATCTCGGCGTTTATTGGCTTGGTTATGCTTATCGGCGAAACAATGCCGCACATGATTGCGGCCAATGCGAACAAAAATGCAAGTCTCTTTGCCATAAGTTCGTTTTGCTGCGCATGGTTTTAAACTTAACGCTGTTTTCCGGCATTGCGTCGCCATATCGCGGAATTCTCATTTTTAAACATTTGCATACATAAACTGAAACATATGAAAAGCCGTTTCAGCGAGAATGCCAGGACAGCAAGGCTCTTGCCGATGTGCAGGTTTGAAAGATTCAAGCCGGAGCAGGACGGTACTCTGCGCATAACAATGGCGGATTTCTGAATAAAGCAGGGATGGTACAGAGTCATGGACGGCAAAAAAAGGTTCACTTTTGCAAAATGGCGCGAAGGCGTTGGCGTGCAAAGGGAGGCGGCAAAGCATTAAAAATGTTAGCCAAGCAAATGCCTACACAAAGTGACGATTATGGACCAATATCACGGAAATTTCACAGGCAAGGTTTCGAAGGGAACCGGCGGAAAGAGAGTCAAGTTCTCTGACAAGAGGCTTGCGATGGCAGGAGGCACATTCACTGCAACGAAGCTCAGCCAGAAGGAGGAGCGCAAGTCAACCAGGACCGGGGGCGGAAACACCAAGGTCAGGATAAGGAAGACCAAGTTCAT
This sequence comes from Candidatus Micrarchaeia archaeon, assembly GCA_041500405.1. Taxonomy (GTDB): domain Archaea; phylum Micrarchaeota; class Micrarchaeia; order Anstonellales; family J096; genus JAPLWW01. Next base: position 21,303 of record JBGQMB010000016.1, read on the forward strand.
CAACGTCTCAACCGCAGGCGGAACCAAGAAGGTCGAGATAACCAATGTGATAAAGGGCAACACCCCGGATTACACAAGGCAGAACATCATGACCAAGGGCGCGATAGTGCAAACGGCGATAGGCAAGGTCAGAGTGACCAGCAGGCCTGGCCAGCATGGCGCGCTCAGCGGCGTTCCTGTAAAGGAGTGACTTTTTAACAGCTTCGCAGGACAATCTGATTATGCAAAAGGAAAAGCCCAAGACTGAGGCAGCCAAGCCCCACTATCGTCAGCTAACCGAGACAACAAAACGGTTCCTGGAAAAAATATTCGGGGATCAGGGCCTCGGCAAGCTGAGAGAGGCAATAAAAAACGGGCTTGAGCCGAACGATATCCTGGAGGACGGCAGACCGCTATTGATGCACGCCGCAATGTGGGACAGGCCGGATATATGCCGCTTTCTCATCCAGCAGGGCGCAAGGATTGACGCAACGGATCCGAATGAAGAGACCGCCTACTCAATCGCAAAAAGGCTCGGCAACGCCAAGGTATGCAGCGTTATCCTTGAGGAAAGCGCAAGGATGCTTGCCAGGCTGGCAGGCAATGGTGCCGCAAAAGCGGCCCTTGGAGCCATAGAGTCGGAACTCGGAAGCAAGCCGCGAAGCCGGCTGGCAGGGGGGCGGCGAAACAATTAAAACGTGTTGATGCTGAATTATAGCCATGAAGCTGGACCTCCACAACCACACGACATATTCCGACAGCACAGCGACTCCGGAACAGCTCATGGCCAGGGGAAAGGAGATTGGCATAATACCGGCCATAACAGACCACAACACCATAGCCGCTGAAATCCGTGCAAAGGA
>JBGQMB010000017.1:0-21131 GCA_041500405.1 Candidatus Micrarchaeia archaeon
AACCAACTACACCGGCGGCAACGCAATAGAGGTCGCTGCAGGAAGCCAGCATGCATGCTACCTGCTCAGCAACGGCTCATCCAAATGCTACGGCAGGAACGACAACAACCAGTCAATCAGTTATGCAGGCGGCAATGCCATAGCCGTTTCGGCAGGCAACTATTACACTTGCTACCTGCTCAGCAACGGCAACTCCACCTGCTACGGCGACTATATTAGCGGATTTTTCACATACCTTATAATGCCGAACTACACAGGCGGCGATGCAATCGCGGTCGCGGCAGGCAGCAACCAGGTGTGCTACCTGCTTGCCAACGGCACCTCAAGGTGCTATGGCCTTAATGGCGCAGGCGAGGCAACCAACTACAATGGCGGAGACGCAATAGCCGTTTCCGGAGGAAATGCCCGCACCTGCTACCTTCTCACAAGCGGCAACTCCACATGCTACGGCTACAATTATTCCGGAAGCATCAGGCCATACACAAGGGGGGACATAAGAATACCGTTCCAGGCTTCCGACGCCCCGCTCGGCATCAGCAACGCCGGAAACGAAACGCAGGCTGCCGTGATATCTTATAGGGTTGCGGACGGCAACTACACATACAGCGTGAACTGCTCCGACCTGGCTGGAAACACGAACGCAACGGAACAGAGGAGCATCGTCATAGACACAACAAACCCTGCAATAGCCTTTGCGAGACCGACGGACAACAACACTATATTCTACACAAGGACGAACATCATCGAAAACGCGTCTGCAAGCGACGCGAATTTCGCCAACCTGACAATATACCTTTACAACTCAACCGGCTTGGTGAATTACTCTGTCTCAACCTCAGGCCGCGCGTTCGCCAACTACACCAACCTTTCGGACGGCGTTTACTACATCAACGCAACCGCGTACGACACGGCCGGAAACAGCAACACAACCGAAAGGAGGAACATAAACATAACGTACGACAGGACTGCGCCAAGGCTGTTCTTCATTTCAGTCACTGACAACTCCAGCGTCACAAAGAGCGTGAAATACATAAACGCCAACGTTTCCGCGATTGACAACCAGTCTGGATTAGCAAATGTTTCGCTGCGCCTTTACGGCTCCGGAGGCCTGATAACATCTACGTCGTCAAACGAAAGCCCATTGTCAGGCACGTTCTCAAGGCTGCTCAACGGCGTTTACAGGATAAACGCGACCGCAACCGACGTCAACGGCAACCTCAACAGGACCGAGACAAGGAACATCACCATAAACAGGAACCTTACGGCGTATATAGTCCTGCCGTCCCCAGGAGGCCTATACTCCACAAAGACAACTACGCTCAATTATATCATCGGCGGCTTTATTGCGCCAACATCCTGCTGGTACACCCTGGACAGCGGCACATCCAGGACAGCGGTCCAGTGCTCGAACGCCTCAACATCCATAGCCTTTGACTCAGAGGGCGAGCACTGCGTCTACCTGCACGCGAACGGGACAGGCGTCTATGACAACGACACGTCATGCTTCAACATTTCAACATCCCGCGTTTCGGCCGCGGGCGGCGCAATCCTGGACACAATGGAGATATCGTCATCAGTCTCCTGCGTCCGCCACAGCGTTGGCGAGATAACGGTGCTTGTCAAGGACAGCGCAGGCGCCGCTGTTTCAGGCGCGTCTGTTTCCATCTTAGGCACGTTCGGCACGACAGACTCTGCCGGCAAGGCAAAGCTCAGGATGGCAGACGGCGAATATACTGTAGTTGCACAGGCATCAGGACACTATTCAACAAGCGCATCCGTCGAGGTTTCGTGCGAATCATTCCACACGCTTGATGTTCTTCCGTCTGTTTCGTGCGGCAAAACCGCAGCAGAAGGCGCCACTGTTTCAACATCCGTGATTTACGATGACGCTCCGGCAAGCGGTGCAGGCGTCGCCTTTACAGGCACTTCGGAATCAGGCGCATCCGTCTCGCGTTCGGAGCAAACCAAGAAAGACGGAAAAGCGAAATTCAACGCGGTGGAGAACGGCGCATATTCCGTATCCTCCTCATTCCAGTCGCTTGACAGCTTAGCCGACTTTGACGTGTCATGCCATTACGCCCTGCCAACCGTCTCCAATGAGACAGGCGAGGAGACCGGCGGCGAGCAGCCTGGCACAGGACCAGCCGGCAATGCATCAGGCAACGGCACAGGCCCAACCAACAAGACGGAGCCTACACCAACCGCAACCGCCAATGCCACTACAGGCCTGACAATAGAGGACATTGTGGGAGGCACGGCCAATGCCACAAGGGACATCGTGGGGGGCATGATAATATTCGTAACATCGTCTAAAACAGCTCCAATCGCAGTGGCGATACTTGTCGTTGCCGCCGTGCTGGGCTATGCCCTGGCCTTCAAGCCAGGCCTTCTGCCGTTCATGCGGAAAAAGGAGAAATGATGGCGCGCCAATTGCCTTTTTGGGCGCGATTCACCCCCTAAAAACAGGAATGGCCGGCTTCAGGGGTTTCCGCCGCTTGAGCCTATTTAAATTTTGCCATCTTAACCAACAATATGCCGTGCATAGTTGGATACGCTGGCGATGCGGAGCACCTCAAGCATTTCGGGAAAAAGGAGGAGCGCAGGGGCATCCATGTCTACAGCCTGAAGGAGGATTCCAAGTACCTTACGGTCCTTAGCCCATTTGACTGGCACAACAGGCCCGAGACGCTTGCGCAGGTTTTCTCAACAGCGGACATAATCGTCATAGCGGCCAGCGGCAACATGCAGGAGATGGCCAATATAGTCATAGCCGCGCACCTTTCAGGCAAAAGGGGATTCATACTCGGCGAGGCCTCGATAATAGAGCAAATAACAAAAGGAACCATTGTGGAGAAATATGAGCCGGTTTCAGACCCGCTTGAGCTTAGGGAAAAGCTTCTTGCAATTGAAAGCAACGCCGACTCAAGGACGCTTGCGCTTGTTGATGATGTCTTCAAGGTCAAGGGCATAGGCGTTGTTGCCCTGGGCTTCGTGATTTCCGGCTCGCTCAAAAGGCACCAAACGCTAAAGTCCCCGCAAAAGGGGCTCTTGGTCGAGATAAAGAGCCTGCAGCTGCATGACGAGGACGTTGCGGAAATCGGCGCAGGCAACAGGTTCGGCGCATCGCTGAAGAACGTTGACGAGACGCAGATAGACAGGGGAGACTATCTCTGCGACTATGACATGGCCACGGGAACAAAGGTTTCCGGCATAAGCACGCTCCATTTCCTTGAAAAAAGGCTTTCGGACGGCACGCAATACATGGCTGTGCAGTCCATGCAGGACTCGCCGTTCATACTCGGCCAGAACCTCACCTCAAAGCCGTTCGCGTCAAGGGGCGAGAAGGCGCTGATTGTCGACAAGTCAAAGGAGCCGTTCATAATAGCCAGCGCAGAGGTAGGCAAATGATAACGCTGACAAGCAGGGGCGATTCTTTCAGCGCGAATTTTTTCCATAACACGGGATTTGACATCGACCATGCCATATTTCTGCAGGAAGGAAAATCAGCCAAGCTGTTTGTGTCAAAGATGAACCTTGATTATGCCAGGCGCTTCGGGAAGGGCGCAATGCCGCTTGACATGAAGGCGCTTGGAAGGCTCATCAAGGGCAAGCCGGTCGGCATGAGCTTCAGGGCAGAGAGCGCGTCCTTCCTTGATTTTGTGCGAAAACACGCAAAAAAGGCCGTTGACATGGGCGACGAGCTGCTAAAGGAACGCTCAATAAAGACAGAAACGGAGATATCATGCATAAGGAAAGCGGCAAGGAAGTCGCTTGAGATAATAATGGGCATAGACTATGCAAAAGGAAAGACGGAGCTGCAGATAGCCAAGGAGCTTAAGATGGCCGCCTTGGAGCAGGGCTTTGAGCTTGCATATGAGCCGATTGTCGCAACAGGAATCAATTCGTCCTTTCCGCACAGCGTTCCGACCGGATTGAGGCTAAAGGGGCACGTGCTTGTTGATTTTGGCGTGAAAGTAGGCAACTACTGCGGGGACATAAGCGAAACAATCATCCTTGACAAAAAAGGCAGGGCCGCGCCCATTTACGAAAAGGCGAAAGACGCGTTCTTCATGGTTGCAGACGGATTGGACGGCGCGGAAACAGGGAATGACGTTTACCTGCTTTACAGGAAGGCGTTCAAGAGGCTCGGCCTTCCGAAGATGCCGCATGCGATAGGCCATGGCATAGGGCTTGAGGTGCATGAGTTTCCCCTGCTCAAAAAAGGCTCCGTGAACCAGATAAGGGGAACAACGTTCGCAATGGAGCCGGCCATTTATGCGAAGAATAAGTTTGGCGTCAGGTTTGAGCGCGATATCCTTGTCAAAAAGAGCGGAAAAGTGGAAATTTTCTGATAACGTTTATAAACAAAGCGTCAGAAAGCAAAATAAGGTGAAACCAATATGGCAAATGCAAATCCTCAGCCAGCTGCTGAGAAAAAGGATCCTGGAATTGCAGCATTAATAAGCCTTGTATGCATGCTTTTCCTGAGCGCTCCTTCGGCGGGATACATGTATCTTGGGAATGTCAGGAAGGGCATCGTGTACCTTATTGCAACATGGTGTGTGATAGCAATAACGACTGTTGTCTACATGCTTTTGGCAATGACTGTTGTGGGTGCAATATGCTTCCCGATATACATAATTCCACTTGCCTTTGATCTGTACATCGTCTGGGACGTGTACTGCATAGCAAAGGGAGAAAAGTCGAAGCTTCCGGACTTCTGAGTTCCGGAAAACTTTTTCTTTTATTTTCTTTTTACCTTAATATCTATACATCCAGTTCCTTCACTTCCAGCGCATGCTCCTCGATGTACTTGCGCCTGGGCTCGACTTCCTCGCCCATCAGGATGTTGAACAGCGTGTCCGCATAGGCCGCGTCCTGTATGCTGACTTTCTTCAGCTTCCTTGTCGCGGGGTCCATGGTCGTTCCCCATAGCTGGTCCGGGTTCATCTCCCCAAGGCCCTTGTACCTCTGCACGTCCGTTCCCTCGCCCATCCCCTTGAGCACCCTGTCCTTTTCCTCGTCGGTATATGCATAGGCCTCTGTCCTGCCCTTCTTCAATTTGAACAAAGGAGGCATGGCGACGTAAATGTATCCGCCATCCAGCAAAGGCCTGAAATACCTGAAAAACAGCGTAAGCAAAAGCGTCATGATGTGGCTTCCGTCCACGTCCGCGTCCGTCATTATGATTATCTTGTGGTACCTCAATTTATTAACGTCAAAGTCATCGCTGAATCCAGTCCCCAGCGCAAGTATTATGTTCCTGATCTCCACGTTGTTCAATAGCTTCTGGAGAGTCGCCTTCTCTATGTTGAGTATCTTTCCCTTGAGCGGCAGGATTGCCTGGAACTCCCTGTCCCTGCCCTGCTTTGCCGAATTATGAACAAAAATTCCAGATGCTAGCGCAAAATTATGCGTTCCTTCAACCTCCAGGTCATAAACATCCGTCTTTTCATCCAATTTCTCGATGCTCACTGCCTTATGGTTGAAATTCTTGACAGCTTCCAGCATTGCATCCTCATCATTGTCAAAGAACCTTTCAGTGAATGTTTCCTTTCTGAGCAAATTCCTGTTTCCAGACTTTACTCTTTCCTTGTCATATGTTTCAAGGCTGCCGTGTTTTTCCAGTATCTGCTTCATGAATCCTATCGTGGCATTGAAATATGTCCTGTCGTAGGCACGTTTCCTCTTTTTTCTGAACTCTGCAGTCCATTGCTCCTTGGTCTTGCCGCTTCTCCATTCCTTTAATTTGGGATCTTCCCATTGCTTCTTCGACAATTCGCTTAATATATATCTGGCTTCAGGATGTTCTTCAAAGTATTTTAAGACTACCCCGGATTGGAGCTTTCTGTTTTCTTCCTTGGACCAGTAGTCCTTTTGCGCTTTGTCAAGCCTTTTGATGGCCTCTTCCCTGTATTTTGCATTGTTCTCATAGAAATTTATGAATTTTTTGACCATATATTCCTTGTATTCTTGGCTATCCCATTGCTTTTTTGCCCTTTCTGAAAGCATTTTCCTCATTTCAGAAGTGGACATTATTCTGGAAATATTTTCCCTATACTCCGGATTCTTGTGTGCTTCCCTTGCTTTCTGTTTTACATCTTCCCTAAGTAGAGTCTTCTCAACTATCTTTGCATGCAGGCCAAGATGGGCTTCCTTTGACAGCCTTATGATGTTTCCAGGGCTGTTGTTTAGCTTGTTGAAATCAACATGGTGCTTATGCGCCCCAGAAATGATTTCATATTCTTCATTATTGGCATTGTACCTGTCTGCAAGGACATGGGTGAATATCCACTTGCCCTTTTTTTGGTCATAAACCATTTCATATCCTTTTATTGTTATCCTTCCCCCTATTTCTGACAGTTTCCTGTTCAATGGCATAATGCTTATGCCGTTATTCAGGCTGTCTGCCCTTGCATATGAGCAATCCCTTAGCATGAATTTATGGTCAGGCGTGCAGACTATGCTTTCGCCATTGTCAAGCGTTATTTTCATGACTTCTGCATTTGTTCTTGTCTTTCTTGGATTTTTTATCCGGCCAATGCCAACAGCCCCGTCAGCATCGATTGTGTAGCAATAGTTTGCCTTTCCCTTTTTGTCCTCTTCCACAAGTTCCCTGAAGCTGAGGTTTCTCCCATCCACCAGCGCCACTTTCGTATCTCCGTCAAAACATCCGCCTGCCGACTCGCCCTCCACTATGAACATCTCGGCCTCTTCCGCCTTCTTTGTTGAGCAGTCTGCCAGCTTTCCTGGCAAGACAGACGTCTCAAACACGCTTTTCCTCCTTACAAGGTCCTTTGCCTTCCTTGCGGCCTCCCTCGCCTCCATGGCCGAGACCGCCTTTTGCGCGATTTTCTTTCCCTCATCAGGGTGCATCTCCATCCATTCCTTGAGGATGTCATACACTATGCTGTCCACGATGCCCTTTATCTCGTTGTTGCCGAGCTTGGTCTTTGTCTGGCCCTCGAACTGGGGCGATGGAAGCCTAACATGTATTATTGCGGTCAATCCCTCCCTTATGTCGTCCCCTGAAATCTTTTCCTCGCCCTTGAGCAGGTTGAACCTTTTCACGAAGTCGTTTATCGCCCTTGTCAGCGCGGACCTGAACCCGACAAGGTGAGTCCCGCCCTCCTCGTTCTTTATGCTGTTTGCGAAAGCGTAAAGGTTCTCGGAGTAGGAATTGACATACTGGATCGCGAAATCCACCTGGACCTTCCCTTCTGCCCTGCTTCCGGTGATAACCGGCGATATTGCCGGCTTGTCCTTGTCAATGGCCCCGACAAAGTCCGCAAGGCCATTTTCAGAGTAGAATGTCTCCTCCTTTTTCGCGTTTTCGTCAATGAAAATTATCTTGACCTTGGGGTTGAGGAACGCCTCATCCCTGAGGCGCGTTGAAATGCTGCCTGTGTCAAACGCCTGCTCCCCGAAAATCTGCTGATCCGGCTTGAACCGCACAGCGGTCCCTTGTATGCTGCTGGTGCCGATGACCTTTACGTCCTGGGACGGGACGCCCCTCTCATACCTTTGCATGTGGACCTTTCCCTGCCTGTGCACCTCCACGGTCATCCATTCGCTCAGCGCGTTGACTACGCTGATGCCGACGCCGTGCAGGCCGCCGCTCACCTTGTAGCTGGAGTCGTCGAATTTTCCGCCGGCGTGCAGTATCGTGGTAACAACCTCGAGCGCGCTTTTGCCCGTATCCGGATGGATGTCAACAGGTATTCCCCTGCCATTGTCCACTATCTCGGCCGAGCCGTCAGCCTTCAGCATCACTTTTATCTCTGTGCAGTATCCGGCAAGCGCCTCGTCTATGGAGTTGTCCAGCACCTCATACAAAAGATGGTGGTATCCCCTTGCATAAGTGTCGCCTATGTACATTGCGGGCCTTTTCCTGACTGCCTCAAGCCCTTCCAGTATCTTGATGGATGAAGCAGTGTATTCTCCCTTGTCATCTGCCATTGCCCTGCACCCTACCTTCCGACCATCCTTATTGCCTTTTCGACAATTCCGTCAATGGAGTCGTCTATTTTTTTGCTGCTGACCAGCATCACGCTTATGCCGTTCTTTCCCTTCACATATATGTTGCACGCCTTTCCGTAGCTGGAGAAGGAGATGTTCTTTGTCTTGTCCATTGTCTGGCCCAGCGACAGCAAAAACCTTATTATCCTGCCGCCCACCGCCAAGTTCACGCTCTCCTTGCCGAAGCTGAAGTAGCCTCCCGCATAGACGGTCCTGTTGAAGACCGCGCCGCTCATTATCCCTCCCTCCTTCGCAAGGCCGCGCATGAATGTCGCTATCCTTTCGGTCTCCGGAAGCTCGCTCCTCTTGAGCGTCTTGTCCTCCAGCACCCAGCCGTCCTCCTTGTTCTCGTCAATGAACTTGCTTACGAGCCAGAGCCTCCATTCTGCCGGTATCCCTATCAGCATGTCGATGTTGACCTTCTCGCTTTCAGACTCCTTTAGCTCGTCTTTGAGCATGCCTATCCATTTTTCCTCGTTTATCGTAGCCGTCCTTTCCTTGTTCTTCACTATGAGCAGGCTTTCCGCTATTGTCTTGTTGTAATCCTCTATTGCGCCGTATGCCTCCCTTGTTTCGCCCTTCTTCAGCATTGTGTCCAGCCCGTCAAGGGATATGGCCGCTATCTTCCTGTATTCGTCATTGGTGTTTATGCCCCTGTCCGAGAATTCCCCTATCTCCTGGAATGCGCGCCTTATGTTGTCCTTGAGCTCCTTCATGCCCTTTTCTATCTCTGCCGCGGAATATCTCAGCACATTCCTTGAGTAATACTTTCCGCCGACAACGGCCTTCAGCCGGTCCATCAGCACGTCGACCGCAAGGTATGCGCCAAAAAGGTAGATGACTATCGTAAGCAGGGCCGCCACGTCCTCTATTGGCACCACCTCATATATGCTCCTGCCGTCCAGCGAGGCTATCGGCGCCCTTGCCGAGCTTGTTTCTAGGTATGCTCCGGCAACGAAAAGCACGATGCACAATGCCAAGGACTCTATCCACATCGGGTTCGAGGACCCGAGCGACTCAAGCGCCGCAGTTTTCGCGTCCCTTTTTGTCGCCATTGCGAGCAATGCCGCGTAAGCCGCCGAGCCAACCTGGAACAGGATGAGCAAGAGGACATAGTCAACCGCTATTGCAAGCACAAGCGACATCCTCGGCATTCCCGCGGCGGCGTTTATCGGAACGAAAAACAAGTTAAGCTCGGAAAGCGGGCCCTCCAAGTCCATGGCGCCGCTTGTCATGAACGTTATGTCTATTTTGCCCTTGTTCATCGCAACATATGTCAGCTGGCTGTTTTCGGCAGTTGACTCCATCGCATAAACCAGGTATTCGGCATTTGAGTTGTTTATCTCCGCGTCGTTGAACTTGACCTGTATGTTGGGCTCAGTGGCATACCTTGCGGAGTCCATCACGTCACTTAATGTCAGCCTGTTGGACAGCTCGGCCGGTATGCTGTCCTGCAGCGACACCGTTGCGGACCTTTTGAGCGCCGAGCCCATAATATTGTATATTATAATCAGCTTGTATTTTGTTGTGCTTACCGTAAAATGCGGTATTGCCGTTTCCGCGGAGGTTGCCTTTGGGCAAATGCCCATCACAGCCACTGCCGGATGCACGCTTATCGCGGCATCAACCGTTTCCGCGCGCACAAAGAGCTCCGCAGCATTGTCCGTTGCGTTGGTTTCATTATAATTCTTCAGTTCCTTGCTTAGCTCGTCCGTTATGGCCTTCTTCTCGTTTATCAGGCCAGCAAGGTCCTTCAGCACATATCCAATGTCGTTCAGCTTGACGCCCTTGCATGCGCTTATGTTGCATGCCGCCTTGCAGGTTGCCGGCGTCGAGCAGGCTTCCAGGCTTATCTTGCATTTTTCCTTTGTTGAGTTTAGGTAGGCATAGCTTGAGTTGACATATTTGGCTATGTCGCTTGTCTTTACAGTCCCATTCGTCTCAACGCCATATTCAATCGGGTAAACGAACATATATTTCCTTACAAGGACCGAGCCCGAAGTCGCATCCGAAGGGACAATGTTTATGGGCGTAAACTCGTACAGCGAGGCCTCGTCGGTCCCCTTGCCGTCAACGTTTATGCTGGTTATGCCAGTCATCCTCATCTTTTCGCCTATGTCCACAGCGTTCTTTTCCATGCATCCTGCGAGGAGCAAGAGCGCCGCTAGGACGAAAAGGGCATACCGCCTATACATGGATTCCTTTTGAGGCGCATTCCTTTTAAACCTTCATACCCGTTCCTCCCTCGGTAATGGCCGCTTTCCGCCAGCCAGCAGCTTTTTAATACCTTTTTTACAACAATTGCCCATCTAACGGTAATGTAATGGCTCTTGACTTCAAGGACACAAGCTCGATACAGGTGCCTGAAAAGCTGGTCGACCAGATAATAGGCCAGCAGAAGGCGGTAGACATAGTCAAGACAGCCGCAAAGCAGAAAAGGCACATTCTGCTAATAGGGCCTCCGGGAACCGGAAAAAGCCTTTTGGCGCAGGCCATGGCGGAGCTTTTGCCCCTGGAGACGCTTGATGATGTTCTTGCCTATCCAAACAACGTAATGGAGAATGAGCCCCTTATCAAGACGGTCAGGACCTATCCTGACGTCAAGTATTTGCAGGAGCACAGGGAATTCCAGCGCTATTATTCACAGGAGGAATTGGCAAAGATAAGGGCGCTTTCGGAAAAGGCGAGCTACGAAAGGCTGGTTGACGCCCTGAAGATCGGCCTTGGAAGGAGGATAGTCATGAGGATGGACTATTCCCTGCCTTTGCAGAACAGGAAAAAGGACGAGTCATTCTTCACGCCTTTCACGACCGTGCTGGTAATACTCCTTATAGGGGCGGCGCTGCTCATGATGAGCATACCGGAATACATGAAGTGGTTCCTTTTGTCCCTTCTTATCGGAGGCGGAATGGTCTACAGCATGCTTTCATTTTTCGCGTCAATGCCAAAAGGCGGATTCGCAAAGGAATCTGTCCCAAAAATGATCGTGGACAACACAGGAAAGAAGCTTGCGCCCTTTGTTGACGGAACAGGGGCAAAGGCAGGCGCGCTTTTGGGGGACGTGAAGCACGACCCGCTGCAGTCCGGAGGCCTTGGAACCCCAGCCCACCTCAGGGTCGAGGCTGGCGCAATCCACAGGTCAAACAAGGGCGTCCTTTTCATAGACGAGGTCGCGAGCATGAAAATGAACGGGCAGCAGGAGATACTGACTGCGATGCAGGAAAAGCGCTATCCAATAACGGGGCAGAGCGAGCTTTCCTCAGGCGCCTTGGTCAAGACCCAGCCTGCGCCATGCGATTTTGTCCTTGTCGGCGCAGGCAACCTGATAGACATGGGAGGCCTGCACCCCGCGTTCAGGAGCAGGATAAGGGGAAGCGGCTATGAGGTGTATATGGAATCCGAAATGGCCGACAACGAACGGAACCAGGCTGACCTTGTGCGCTTTATCGCCCAGGAGATCAAGAAGGACGGGAAGATACCCCATTTTTCAAAGGAAGCGGTGCTTGAGATAATAGACGAGTCAAGGAAGGCGTCCGGAAGGAAGGGCAAATTAAGCCTGAACCTTAGGGAGCTTGGCGGCCTTGTCAGGGCTGCGGGCGACGTTGCGCTTGAGGAGAACTCAGGGCTTGTCGAGCGGAGCCACGTGCTTGCGGCGCGCAAGATTTTCTCAACGATTGAAGTCCAGGTTGCTGACCAGATAATCCAAAAGAAGAGGGAGTATGAGGTCATAAAGACAAGGGGATTTGAGGTCGGAAGGGTGAACGGGCTCGCTGTTTTGGGAGACTCCAACAAGGGCATGATACTCCCGATAGTCGCGGAAGTGGCGCCTTCCACAAGCGAGGTCGAGGGAAGGATAATAGCGACGGGAAAGCTCGGCAAGATTGCAAAGGAGGCAGTCCGCAACGTTTCCGCGATAATCAAGAAGAACATCGGGACCGACATTTCCAAGAAGGACATCCACATCCAGTTTTTGCAGACCTATGAGGGCGTTGAGGGAGACTCCGCAAGCGTGAGCGTCGCCGTCGCCGTTTTCTCGGCATTGCAGAATTTGACTGTCAGCCAGGCCGTTGCGATGACCGGCTCGCTTGACGTCAGGGGCAATGTTCTGCCGGTCGGCGGGGTCTCTGGAAAAATCAGGGCCGCATATGACGCCGGAATCCGCAAAGTGATCATTCCCGCCTCCAATGTGAAGGATGTTTACCTTGACAAGGAAATCATGGAAAAGATGAAAATAGTCGGGGTCAAGAGGATTGAGGAAGTCATAAGGGAAGCGTTCAACCAGTCAAGGGAGACCGCAAAGCTAGTCCTCACACTTTCCGGAAAGAAGTGAGTCCATCGCCTCTTCGGCGTTTTTCTCCTTCAGCATCCTGTACAGGCTTGAAGGCCTTGTCTTCATCTTTCCTTTCAGCTCCGAATCAAGCATCTCTTCCATTCTTTCTATAAGGGGCCTCTTTTCCCTGTTCAGTTCCTTTATCAGCTTTATCTTGTCCTTTATGTCCTCGCCGACAATGTCAGAAACGTCGACAACCGCGTCAGGATAATCCCTTGGGTTCATATCCCTTTTTCCAAAGCCCTCCTTCAGCGCGCCCCTTGCCTTTATTTTCGCTATTATCTCAACGCCGCTGTTTTCCGCCTTTATCTTGCTGTAAGCTTCTTCTATTATCTCGCATGCCCTGCCGGGCGCCTGGCCGCTTATGTCAACAACCTTGTAAATGCCCTTTTTCTGCAAAAGCTCAACAGGCTCCGCCTTTTTTGTTATCGTGTCGTAAATGAATATCGCCCTTGGCTCCAAAAGCTCGCACTCGTCCAGCTTTGCCGCGACAGTTGAGCCGGGCAGAAGCACCTTTCCGCTTTGCGAAACATATCTCTTGTGTATGTGCCCGTCTATGACAACATCGACCGGCAATGAGTCAAGGAATGCGAGAGTGATTGAGTTTTCGCCGCCGAACGGCACGAACTCCTCAATGCCTTGGTGCAGCACCAGCACGTTTATCCCCTTTTCCGTCTTTTCCTTGTTGCTGTTCAGCACTTCAATGATTGCGTCACTTGCCTTGTCGTCTGGAACATGGCCCATTGATATTACATTTACCATTTCTCCATCCTTCTCGAACGTTATTGTCTCCCCGTGGGCATAATGCGCTATGCCGCCGTTGGAGAACACGTTGAGCGGCGTTGCCATGCCCCTTATCCTCCTTTCGTGGTTTCCGTGGATCAGGACCGGCTTTTTGCCGTTCTCGTTGCTTGCGCGGAATGCCTCAGCCGCGCACACCAAGTCGTCCATGCTCGGCGCGTCGGTGTCAAACACGTCCCCTGTCTGTATGACAACATCCGCGTTTTTTGACGCAAGGTGCATGGCCTCCTTTGCCTGTTTGCATGCATCCTGCCTGAACCTGCCCTTGTGCATCCGCATCCCGATATGGAGGTCTCCGACTATCCCTATCTTCATGAACATCAACTTTCCACGCATTCCAAAAATTCCAATCCAAACAACTGTCTATCATTTATCCATTCTGATTTTGGCCTCTTCAGAATCGCCGCTCCTTCCAGCAATTTTTGTATCCGGGAACCGGAATGATAAAACTGTGCGTTAAGTAGCGGCATTCCATCTCCGATGAATACGTCTGCGCCTGCTTTAAGCAGCCTTGTTGCCCTTCTCAAATTCCCGTACTTTGCAGCGTCAATCAGCCATCTGCCGAGGTTTTCCAGTTTTTTGGCCCTGGACTGCTTGGTGTACCTTCCAGATACGACGTCGTAATTCTCCGCCATGTAATATGGAACTTCATACTTAGGCATGATTCATTCCTGCAAGAAAGGGTTTAAATGATTATTGAAAAAGGGCCTTTTCTTTTCAAAGAAAAAGCCCCTGGGGAAAAAGAAAGCATAGTGGCGCAGCTGCGCCCAATATTGTTTGAAATATAAAAAATAGAAATAAAAAACAAAAGGAAAGGGGCTTGCGCCCCTGCCTTGCTTCAGATCGCGTCGAGTCCCTCGGACATCGCCTTGTCAAGGTAGTTCTCGGTGTCTCCCGAGAGGTCCCTTCCTGCGATGCTTGCTCCCTTCACGCCGGTCACGATGGCGACTATCTCAAGCCTGCCCTCGTAGTTCTGCATGATCCTTGCGCCCCACTTCACGTTCGCGTCCGGGTCCATCTTTTCCGTTATCATTTCACCGGCCTTGATTGCGTCGCCGAGCGTCAGGTCGCTGCCTCCGGATATGTGGATAAGGGCTCCCTTCGCGCCTTCGAAGTCAACGTCGAGAAGCCTGTTCTTTATGACTCCCTCTGCCGCCTGCCTCACCCTGTCGTTGGACTTGCCTTCTCCGACAGCGATGAATCCGACTCCGCCTCCCTGCATGATTGACCTCACGTCAGCGAAGTCTATGTTAATGAGGGATGGTTGCGTAATGGTCCAGACAAGCCCGCCGATTGCCCTTGCGAGAATCTCGTCCGCCACTGAGAACGCGTCAGTCATCCTAAGGTTCGGGAACAGCTCCACGAGCCTGTTGTTGTCCAGTATGACTACCGAGTCCGCGTATTTCTTGAGCTCCTTTATGCACTCGTCCGCCTTCTTCTTCCTCGCCTTTTCGAGGTTGAATGGGTATGTTACCATGGCAATGGTTATTGCTCCCTGCTCCTTTGCCATCTGCGCCACTATCGGCGAGGCCCCGCCTCCGGTTCCGCCGCCCATGCCTGCGCATATGAATACCAGGTGTGCTCCGTCAAGGATCTCCGCTATGGCCGGCCTGTCGACCTCGGCCGCCTTTGCGCCGACGTCTGCGTAGCCGCCTGCCCCGAGTCCCTTGGTTATGCTCTTTCCGATAAGCACCTTCTTTGCCTTTTCGTGTATGATATTCAGGTGCTGAGCGTCCGTGTTCATTGCCACAAGCTCTGTTCCCTTGACTCCGAACTTTATGAGCCTGTTGATGGTGTTGTTTCCGCCGCCCCCAATGCCTATTGTGACGATCTTTATCTGATCGTTCGACATAATCTCTGTTCCCGTGTTTTCGCTAACCGTAGTTGCTCCAATTGCGTCCCTTATCAGGCTTTCCATGTTTTCACCATTTTTTGTGTTTTATCGTCTATCCTTGTAATTAGTTCCTGCTTCCCCTATTTAAAAACGTTTTCTTTACCGACGGAGGATTTCGAACACAAACGTTTATCAGACACCACACTTCCCCTATTCTGTATTCATGCAAAGGTTTAAATACATTTAGTGCATACATTCACTTGGGTTGAAAAGATGGTCAAAGTTATGACAATAAGGGACGAGGTTTACCACAAGCTGAACAAGATAAGGCTCAGCCGGGGCTTCAGCTTCAGCGAAACGATAGAGCACCTCCTTGAATCATACAACAGGTACGGGAGGGAGGCCGGCATAGGCGAGCTTGCGGGCGCGCTGCCAAAATCAAAGCTCAACAAAAGGAACGTGAAGAGGGTGGTCGGCGATGTCTAACACAATCTGCGTAGACTTTGACATGATGCTGTACTATCTGGTCGGCGACAAGTCCCACGTCGACAAGCTGAACATGTATATCAAGACGGAGGAGATGGCAGTGACCGCGCTTACGCTTGCGGACCTTGCCATATCGATGGAGGATGAGGACCTCCCAAAAAAGATTTCAGCCAACTTCCGCATATTGCCATTCGACGAGCGCGCGGCGCTCAAGGCAAAGGAGATTTATCTGCCCATGCAGGAGGCAGGCAATGAGAAAGTCAAAATAGCGTACAACTCCGCCATCGTCATAACGAATGATGCGTTCTTCCTTGTGAAGGACAAGAACAAGTATAAGGGAGTGCCGGGCCTCAAGTTCGTCTGAAAAAAGTGAGCCCGCCCGGGATTGAACCGGGGATCCCCGCTGTGTGAGAGCGGTGTCTTAACCACTCGACTACGGGCTCCTGTATCCGTCTGTGAGCCTGTAGGGCCTTTGGCGGACCAAAGCGGACTACGGGCTCGTCTGAAACCGCAGATTATACACTATCGGCATTCGTTTTAAAAATCTTGCCGGAACTTCAATCTCCATATGAGGATTCTTGGCATAGAGTCTACCGCGCACACGCTCGGCATCGGCGTCTTCGATGGCAGAAAGGGCGTGCTTTCCAACGCGCTGTTCCGCTACCAGCCTTCGGACGGCGGAATCCTCCCCAGAGATGCGGCGGATTCCCATAGCCGGCATTTCGCATCCGTGCTTTCGCAGTCGCTTTCAGACGCTTGCCTTTCGCTTTCGGACATCGACGCTGTCGCTGTTGCGCAGGGGCCAGGCATCGGAGCGCCCTTGAGTTTCGGCGTAAGCATGGCCCGTTTTCTATCGTCATACCTGGGCGTTCCCATAATCGGCGTCAACCACCCTTATGCGCACATCAAGATAGCGGAGCATTTCGGGAAAGCGAAAAGGCCGATTATAATATATGTGAGCGGAGGCAACACCCAAATCCTTTTTGAGAACAGGGAGGGATTTTACGACGTGCTTGGCGAAACCCTTGATATGGGGCTTGGAAACCTGTTCGACGTTTTCCTTAGGGAAGCGGGGGAAAGGGAAGCGTACGGCTCCAAGCTTGAGGCAATGGCAAAAGGGGGAAAGTACATCAGGATGCCCTATGTCGTCAAGGGGATGAACGTCTCATATTCAGGCCTTTTCACGCACGCAAAAAGGATGATTGGAAAGCACTTGCTGAAGGACATCGCATATTCATTGATGGAAACCTCCCTTGCAATGACGGTTGAGATTGCGGAAAGGGCGTTCCACATGAAGGATGCGCAGTGCTTCATGGCATGCGGCGGGGTTGCGCAGAACACGCGGCTGAAGGAAATGCTCAGCCTGGTCGCAAAGGAGAACAGCGCGCGCTGGTTTGTCGCTCCAAACGAGTACAACGGCGACAACGGCGCCATGATTGCCTATGCAGGATTTTTGATGCAGAAAAAATACGGCTTCTTTGACTTGAAAGACGTTACGCCTTACCCCGATTACCGGATTGACAGGATGAAGCCGCTCCTTGAAAAGATGGGAAAGGTCTAGCCCTTTATCCTGTACCTTAATTTCGCGATTATGCCGCCAAGGCCCTTGACCTTGTCGCCCCATTCTGTCTTTGACGAGAATATGAAAATCCTTGAGCCTTCTTCGTCCGCCTTTTTCATCATCGCCTCAATCTCCAGGTCGGTGAGCAGGTCGTCGGAGACCGCAAGCGTGTCAACAGCGCCCTGCTCCAGCGCGCCGTTCACCTCCTGCTTTCCGTATGCCCCGTACCCGTCTCCCTTGAAGATGTGCTTCGCAAGCTCCTCGTAAACCTCGGCCTCCTGCTTCAGCCTTTGCTCTATTATCAGGTTTTCGCTGTCCTCGACTATTTCGCGAAGGCTGCTTGCCTCAACATAGGACGCGGACTTCTTGACAGGATTATATCCGTTCGCCTTAAGGTAATCGGAAAAGTAGTCCTTCTCGAACCCGGGGCCTGCCACTATAATATAGGCGCTTTTCGGCATCACGGCAAGGATGCCCTTGTAAAAGTCCTTTTTCTCCTTGCTTATCTCCTTCTCGCCCATCCTTTTGCTTGCCCTGTTCTCGAAGTTCGCCTTTACCTCAAATCCGTAGGGGTAAGCGACGGCGGCAAGCGCCTTCCTCTCGTCTATGAGTATTATGTAAACCCTTTCCTTCTTGCTTTCCTTTACAGCTTCATCTATCCTTTCAAGCTCGTAGTTCATCCATTTGCCCTTTATGATGGTTATGACGTCGCTTTCGGCAACGTCTATGCTGTGGTGCCTGCCAAGCTGTATGAACTCCGCGGGGCTTCCGCCCTTTATTATGCCAGATATCCTCAGCCTTGAGACATACGGCGAGAACTCTATGCTTTCTGTTTGCAGGGACATGAAAACCGGCTTTTTTTCCTGCTCCTTCCCGAATTCCACGACCCTATAGGTTTTCGCCTCTATGATGTCGCCTTTTTTCACAACGTGCGTCAAATGCCAGAGGTCCAGCTCGTTGTCTATGCCTATCTTGATTGCGCCCTTGTTCAATTCCTTTGAGATGACGTGCATGGCAACCCCTATATGTAATATGACTGGTAATAATCCTCAACAAGGCTCCTGAGCTTCAGCTTGGTGTAGATATACCCGAAGAACAGGCCGCCAAGGTGCGCGGCTGACGCTATCCCGCTCCCGACCATGTTGAGCGTCCCCACGAACTCTATGACTGTCCAAACCACTATCGCGTATTTCATCTTCATCGGGAAAAACCACAGGAAAACAACCGCGTCCGGGAACAGCACCGCCGCGGCAGCCAATATGCCGTAGATTGCGCCGCTTGCCCCAAGCGCCGGTATGTCCGGCGTCAATCCGGCCATGTACGCGCCCCAGTAGAATATCGAGCCTATCAGCCCTGCAGCAAGGAATATCTTGAAGACTTCCTCGTTGCCGAGCCTCTTCTCGACAAGCGGCCCGAACATGAACAGCGCGAACGCGTTGAAGAACAGGTGCGTAAGCCCGCCGTGCAGGAAAATGCTCGTCAGCGCCCTCCAGGGCTGGCTGAACATCAATGACGGCACAAAGTCGAACGCCTCAGTGAATCCCGGAACAGCGCCCTGGATGATGAAAACAAGGATCAGTATCCCGAGCAGCGGCATCGTGCCCAAAGCCGGAAACCTCATCAGGCATCCTTCCTCTTTATAATCTCCCTTAGCATCCTGAGCATGACCCTCTTTTCCGCGCTTGCGACAATCTTCTTTGTCCGTTCAAACGCGTCGGGGTTGACAGAGACGCTTGTCACGCCGAACTCGATCAGCTTCTCTGTGAGCTCCGGATAAACGCTTGGCGCCTGCCCGCATATTGAAACTGTTATGTCCCTTGCGTTGCATATCCTCACGACCTGCTCTATCGCGTTCATCACGGCCTCGTTCCTCTCGTCGAAGTCCCTTCCAAGCACAGTGTTGTCCCTGTCTATGCCCAGTATGAGCTGGGTCAGGTCGTTGCTCCCTATGCTTACGCCGTCTATTCCCACGTCAATGAACTTGTCAAGCAGGAAGACCGTGCTCGGCACCTCGACCATTATCCAAAGCTTGAAGTCCTTTGTCCTATACATGCCCATCGAGTGCATGATGTCCTTTATCGACTTCAATTCGCCGACCCTTCTTACGAACGGTATCATGAGCCAGACGTTCCTGAGCGCGTACTCATCTATCACTTTCTTGACTGCCTCAAGCTCCATCTTGAACACTTCCGGCTCCTTGATGTACCTTGATGCGCCCCTGAACCCTATCATCGGGTTCTCCTCTTCCGCCTCGTACTTGTCCCCGCCTTCAAGGTGCTTGTATTCGTTTGTCTTGAAGTCAGTTGCCCTGTAAACAACGGGCCTTGGGTGGAACGCGCCAGCCACTTTTGCTATCTCCGCCGCAAGCGTGTCAATGAACTCCTGCCTTTTCCCTTCCTCAAGGAACTTCTTCGGGTGCTTGCCCATGTTCGCAATCACGAACTCGGCCCTCATCAGCCCAACGCCGTCCGTTGACAGGTGCGAAATCTTGTCCGCCAAGTCCGGCTGCGCCAGATTGACATACACCTTGGTTGCTGTGGAAGGTATGAACTCGGACTGGACCATCGTGGGCTTTATCTCCTTCTTTTCAGCGCCCGACGTTATCACGTTTCCCCTGTAGACCAATCCGCTCCTGCCGTCAACCGTTATCTCCATTCCCTCCGATATCTCCTTTGTCGCGCGGCTCGTTCCAACGACACATGGTATGCCCAGCTCCCTTGACACGATTGCGGCGTGGCTTGTTATGCCGCCCTCGTCCGTGACTATCGCGGCTGCCTTCTTCATTGCAGGCACGTAATCCGGGCTTGTCATTGCCGCGACAAGGATGTCTCCGCTCTTGACCTTGCCGATTTCCTCAGGCCCCTTCAGGACCTTTGCCTTTCCGGCCGCTATTCCCGGCGATGCCGGAAGCCCCTTCAGTATTACCTCGGGCTTCTGCCCGCTGCTTGCCGGCGTTGGCTCCGGCTCTGACAAAACGCCCTTATCCTCAATCATTGACATCGGTTTCGACCCCCTGATTACCGGCATTATCTCGGCTTTCCTGTCCTTTAGCGTTGTTATGTTCCTTGACTGCACGATGTACAGCCTGTTCCCGTCAATCGCCCATTCAATGTCCTGGGGCGCCTTGTAATGGTCCTCGATGAACTTCCCTATCTTTGCAAGCTCCTTTATTTCCTGGTCGTCAAGCTTCTGCCTCTTCATTATGAGCGGGTCCAGCTTTTCCTCCTTTGTGCCGCCCTGCGCATCCCTTATGACCATGAAATCCTGTGATGCCACTTCCTTGCTTGCTATGCTGAAATCGGATTTTCTTATCTTGTATGTGTCGGGCGTGACCTCTCCGGAGACTACCGTTTCCCCAAGGCCGTATGCCGCCTCTATGACCATGATGTTCTTGTCCTGGCTTACAGGGTCTACGGTGAACATGACGCCTGCCCTGTCCGCGCTTAC
This sequence comes from Candidatus Micrarchaeia archaeon, assembly GCA_041500405.1. GTDB lineage: Archaea > Micrarchaeota > Micrarchaeia > Anstonellales > J096 > JAPLWW01. The sequence continues at coordinate 20,479 of JBGQMB010000017.1, forward strand.
GAGCTTTTGGACCACTGCGGCAAGCCCGACCTTCATGTGCTCGAAGTTGTTTTGCACCCTGTAGAAAATCGCCCTTGCCTCGTACAGCGACGCCCAGCACTCCTTCACCGCGTTTATGACGTCTTCCTCGCCTTTCATGTTGAGGAACGTCTTTTGCTGGCCTGCGAAGCTTGCCTCTGGCAAGTCCTCTGCAGTTGCGGAGCTCCTTACCGCGGTTGCGACAGTTTCCCTTTCAAGCTGGCACATCCTTTCGTACGCGTCCGCTATCTCCTTTCTCATGTCTTCGGGGATTTCCCCGTTGATTATCATTGCTTCTATCTTCTTTGACGCTGAATTCAATACCGTGCTGTCATTGACGTCCAATCCGTCCAGCACGCCCCTCATTGCGCTTTCCAGATGGTTTACCTTGAGGAATTCGAAATACGCATTGCTTGTGACTATGAACCCAGGCGGTATCGGGAAGTTCGCCCTCGTCATCTCGCCGAGGTTCGCGCCCTTGCCTCCCGCAATGCCGACATCATTTTTCGTGATTTCGTCGAACCATTTGATGTATTTTCCCATAACCGCACCTGGTTTATCTTGCGCTGGCTTGTTTAAAAAGGTTTATTGTTTTCCTCGTCTGTATATCCACATTTGACTGCTAATTGTAAAAT
>JBGQMB010000018.1:0-21096 GCA_041500405.1 Candidatus Micrarchaeia archaeon
TCCGTTTTGCCGATGTCCTCATTGATAATAAAGGACGGCGGAGTGCTGAGGATGGACAATGGCAAAAAAGCGGGCATGGCTTTGGAGCTTTTCAAAAAGAAAGCCAAGCGTTTCATAAAAGACATAAGGGAAAGCCCGATATGGGGGCCAGAGCCGGAAGTGAAAAAAGGGACAGCGTTGAGGATAGACGCCAATCCTGACAAGATAATAACGTCGCCGCCCTATCTCAATGCAATAGACTACACAAAGGTCTACAATCTGGAGATTTCTCTGCTCCACCTTGACTTCAGGGCGCCATCAAGGGACAGGGCGGACTCAATGCCGTCATTCATAACAAAGAACGTGGAAGCGGAACTTACGGGCAGGGATTACATAGACAAGTATGCATTCATCCCAATAGTGGGAAGCTATTTCGCGTTCACTGCAAAAGCGATAAAGGAGATGCACAGGGCGCTGAAACCAGGCGGAAAGGCGGTTTACGTGGTTGCGGACGCAGTCATAAACGGCGCATATGTTCCAGTGGACCAGATATGCGCAACCATTGCGGAAGAAGAGGGTTTTGAGGCAAAGCTCATAATAGGGCTAAAGAGGAAAACAAGGATAAATGGAAGGATGTTTGACACAAGGGAATCCGCCGTGGTCATGGAGAAATAAGAAAATTTATATAACATTCACATAAAACTAATTATAGGAATTTATATGGTTGATACCACTATAGGCATTATTCCGCCTGGGGATAACGAAGGCGAATACACCGACGACTTCCGCACATCCATGGCGCGCGCCCTTATTGACATAAAGAAAGGCAGGACCCATTCCCTCGAAGATGTCAAGCGCCAACTGAGATTAGAGTGATGTTCAACTGAAATTATTGCAGTATCTCCATGCCAGGATAAAGCGGGAACTTTTTGCAAAGCTCAAGGACTTCTTTCCTTGTTTTGGCAACCACGGAATTTGATGACAGGCCGTCCTTGAACTTCTTGACAACAATGTTTCTCTCTTCCTTGCCGTCCGGCAGCTCGCTTTTGCACGCCTCTTTCGCTATATCGGCAATCCATTTGCCTATAGCCTTCATCTCCGGCTCCTTCATCCCGCGCGTGGTTATCGCAGGCGTCCCCAGCCTTATGCCGCTTGGGTAAAATGGAGATGACGGGTCTGCCGGAATCGTGTTCTTGTTAACAGTCAAGCCGGCCTCGTCTAAGGCCTCCTGGACAAAAATGCCCTTTCCCTTTCCGAAAGGCGTCAAATCAATAAGCACCATATGGTTGTCAGTGCCGTTTGTGACTATCTTGATGCCGTTGTCCATAAGCGACTGGCCCAATGCCTTTGCATTTTTCACAATTTGCGCTGCATAAGCCTTGAACTCCGGCTTCAGCGCCTCGCCAAGCGCAACTGCAATCGCTGCAGTCGTATGGTCATGCGGACCTCCCTGCAGGCCCGGGAATATTGCCCTGTCTATCTTCTGCGGAAGCTCGGGGTCTTTCTGGATTCCCTTTTTCGTAACCATTATCATGCCGCCGCGGGGCCCCCTCAATGTCTTGTGCGTTGTCGTAGTTATTATATGGGCATAAGGCACCGGGCTCTTGTGCACCCCGGCAATGACAAGGCCGGAGATGTGCGCAATGTCCGCAGCAAGGTAAGCGCCAACCTCATCTGCGATTTTCCCAAGCGCCTCAAACGGGAACTCGCGCACGTACGCAGTTGCGCCTACCCAAATGAGCTTTGGCTTGTTCTCATGTGCAAGCCTCCTTATTTCCTCGATGTCAAGGTATCCGTCCGCCTTCACATGGTACGGAACTGACTTGAACAGCTGGCCTGTCATCGACGCCTTCCATCCGTGCGTCAAATGCCCGCCGTCTGGCAGGTTCTGGCCCATTATGGTGTCGCCGGCCTTGCACACTGCAAAATAGACTGCAAGATTGGCGGGGCTTCCGGAATACGGCTGGACGTTCGCGTGCTCAACCCCGAATGCCTTTTTGGCCCTTTCAATCGCAATGTTCTCAATGATGTCGATGTTCTTGTTTCCGGCGTAATATCTCTTGCCAGAATAGCCTTCGGAATACTTGTTTGTCAAGATGCTTCCCATGGCCTGCAAAACTGCCTTTGAGACGTAATTTTCTGAAGGGATGAGCTCAAGGCCTTCCTTCTGCCTTTTAACCTCGTCCTTTATCGCCTTGGATATTTCCGGGTCGGTTTTTTCAATAGGGTCCATCATTGCCATGAAAATCACAGTTGGCGCTATATGGAAAAAGCCCGTTTAAATAATTAGCGGAACATTTGGTTGAGCTTATTAAGCCTTCCTATGCTGATAACCTCGTCGTCGGCAATCGCATATATCTCGGCATTGTTGACATCGCATTTTTCCATTATCGGGCTAAGCCACTTCTGCCCCCTTATTATATTGGAGCCCCTGCTCAGCGGGTTGAAGGCGGGAAGGACAAGGACGTTTTCCTTTTTCATGAACATGTAAGCTTGGTATTCGTGCAAGGCGCCAAGCTCGTCCCTTATCTTGGCCATCGGGTGCTCGTTCCCTATTATGGTGGCCTTCTTTTTTGAAGGGGGCAAATCAAGGTTGCCGTGCGTTATCCTGAAGCCCGGCGTTTCGTAAATCTCCTTGACTTCCGCGCCCCCTACCATATTCTGCAAATAAAAATCGTGGTTTCCCTTTATTGCGATTATTTTCACCAGCTTTCCGATCTCGTGGATAAAGTTGGAAAGCTCGTCCCATTCCTGCCTAGCCGCCTTTCCGAAAGAGAACTTGAGGTCGCCGTTGAGCACGAGCGTTTGCAGCTTATAGTCGTTTATGAGCATTTTCGTTTTTTTCATCATCTCGGCCGTCTGAATGCACGTGGATATCATGCCGCTTTCCTCCATGCCTATGTGGAGATCCGCTATCACGCCGGTTTTCTCCTTTTCCAGCACTGCGGCCGAGTATTCCGTGATGATAAGGCCTTTCGCTATCCTTATTCCTGCCATTGATTGGGGTTGGCTTGAACATTATAAAAAGATGGCGATTCACTTGACTGGAATCCAGGGCACGGTGATTATCTTCTTTCCATATTCAAGCATCATCTCATAGAAGAAAGCCCTGTATCCATTCATATGGACGGAGAACTGCTTTGCCATGCCAGTGCCGCCTATGGAAAAGTCTATGGTTTTGCCTTCGATTGCATCGCTGGCATGCTCAAAGCGCGGCTCCTCCAGTATTATGTAGTCTATCTCGCTTTCCATGTTCCTTTCAGTGAAGAAAGGCGTGAAGGTCCCGAACTCTGTGTCCGACGGCGGCTCCTTTGCAAGCGCAATCATCCCTTTGAGCATGTCCCTTGACATCCTCCTGCATTCGCGCAGGGTGGAGAAAAGCCTCGGGAAGTCCACGCTGTCATCCTTGCTTACCATGCCTATCGCGTATTTTTTCCTTTCCATCTCAGCGACGAGGACCTTGAATGTCAGCTTGTCCCAGCCTATCAGGTCCAGCTTCTCCTGGCAGCTCCTTGTCGCGGTCTCGAAGAACCTTGGCTCTGCCATGCCCTTTTCAATCAGCCTTTTCAGCAGCGGCCTCATCTCCACTATTGAAACAAGCGCCCTGATTATCTCGGAAGCAAGCATCTCCCTTTCGTCTTCCTGCTTTTTGCTTAGGAAATGCCTTGCCTTTATGTCATCTTTCAGGGCCTGCTTCCAGTCCCTTCCTGCAAGCGGCTGCATTTCCGTCCTTACGGTGCCCCTCTTACTTGCGATTTCGGCTGCCACTATCCCTGCCATGCAGACACACGCGGAGCCGCCATATATAAGCCTTTATAAAAAAAGTCCGGGCAACATCCGGCATTATATCATTTTATAATCCTTTTGTTGGATATTGTCCAACATGAAGGATATAAAGCTGGATGAAAGCGACAGGGAACTGCTCAGGGCGCTGAAAAAGGACTCAAGGATGACTGTTGCGGAGCTATCCAAGGATTTGCGCATGCCACGCTCAACGGTCCACGAAAGGATAGCAAGGATGAGGGACAATGGCGTGATAACGCGCTTCACGATACAGGAGGACTACAAGAAGACCGGGCTTCCGACAATGGCTTTTGCGTTCGCCTCCTACGACCCGCAGCAGAAGGCTGACCAGCACGAGGTCGCTAAGGAGGTTTCAAAGATTCCCGGCGTTTTGGGCGTGTACATCATATCCGGCGAATGGGACATGCTGATAAAAATACGCGGAAAAAGCATAGAGGATATCGGAATGACTGTGCTTGACAGGATAAGGAACGTGCGCGGAATACTGAAAACATACACGATGTCATGCTTTGAAACGGTCAAGGAAGAGCTTTGACTATTCTGCATCAAAAATACCTCAGTTTCACGATGCGGCTGTATATCTCGAACCGGTAATCGCGTACTTCATCAAAAAATTTCATTTTGAAGCGCTCCACCGCTTCTTTGAATTCCTGGTATGACGGGCAAAGAAGATCCAGCTCGAAGTCAGCAAAACCGATGCTCTCGTCCGTATAGATGCTCCATTTTTCATTCATTGCATACGCGAGCATCTCCTTTCTTTTGGACGTGCTCTTCAGCTGGAAATCCACCTTGTAGAGCGTCAGGTCATCCAGGAAGATGTTCGCCCTAAATCCTCTCACCACCCCGTCCTTAACCAGCTTTTTGATGCGGTATACAACCTGAACCGGGGTCAGCCCGGTCATCTTCGCTATTTCAAGTGTCCCTAGCCTGGCCTGGTTTGCAAGCACGCCAAGCAGCTTGATGTCCTTTCCGTCGATTTTTGCCGTTCCGCCCGCGCCGGTGACATACTCCCTTCTTTCTTCGTTTCCCTCCAACAGAAAAGTCTGCGAGTAGGTATGGGAACGCAGGTATATCGACACCCTGCTCTGCTCTATGGATTCCTGGTATTCAGATGTGAAAGCATCCCAGAATTTCTCGAATTCGTAATGGTCAGCCACCCAGACCACAAAACCCACGTCCCATTCGCCGTCCATCTCTCCTACCCACCACGTGCTTTGGGATGCTGCCAAATACTCAAGCAGGCCGTTGTATTCCTCTTTTTTCATGGGATGGAGCTTCAGGTAGATGCGGTAGGACTGCCGGCCAAGCCGCGACATGTCGATTACGCTGTAATAATTCTTTATGACGCCCCTTTTCTCCAGTTGTGCTATCCTGTATGAAACCACGTGCTTGCCCAGCCTGAGATTGCGTGCAATCTCGGCATTGCTCTGCCTGCAGTTCCTGTCCAGCTCAGACAATATTGCCCGGTCCTTCCTGTCCAGCTCCACCAAGGAAACCATGAATGATTATTATGACAAATGTATATAAAATTATCATTTTGGAACAAAAAATGAAAGTTATTTATATTAAATACATTATCCACATAATTAAACATGAAATACAAACAAATCGAGAAACCTCCCAGAAGGGCAGCGGTTCGCAGCGCGAATCCCCTTTATTCTAACGTCCTTGTTGACATGTGGGATGATTTTGTCGATGCGAAAAAGCGCATGAAGACAGAAGGTCCGTTCCTTATGGAACAGCTCGGCATCTGCCGCCGGAGGGTTTTTGATGCGTGCGCCGGAACCGGCGTTGACTCCATCTTCCTGCTCAAAAATGGGTATGACGTGACCAGCAATGAGATTGACCGCAATTTCATGGCAAAGGCGATTGAGAATTCGCGGCGCGAAGGGGTAAGGCTGAATTTCGTCAGCCATAACTGGCTGGACCTGGATAATCACATGAGCACGGGATATCTTGATGGCGTGCTCTGCCTTGGAAATTCCATCATCCATCTTTTTGAGCGGAATGACCAGCTCAGGGCGCTCAGGAATTTCCTACGCCTGCTTGACCGGAACGGCATCCTGATAATCGACGTGCGGAATTACGAGTACATGCTGAGAAACCGCGAAGACATACTCAGAACCAAAAAATTCCGCTATTCAGGCAACTATGTCTATTGCGGCACTGACAAGGTGCACAGCCTGCCGGTATACATTTCCGACAAAAGGATAAAGATAGAATATACTCATCTCAGCACAGGGAACAAGGCATATATCGACCTATATCCCTTCCGGCTTGATGAGATGGGCGGCCTTTTGGATGACGCAGGATTCAGGGAGATAACGCTGTTTTCGGATTATCGGCAGCATTACGACCCAAGGGCGGATTTCTACCAATTCGTCTGCAGGCGCTAAGCCTCAGCAGATTTATTTTTCACTTCTTCCCAACAAGCTTCTGATGAAGCTCCTTGATGAATGCCTTCCTGTCCTCTATTATGACAATGTCGCTGGCCCCGAGCGCGGCTATGGAGAACCCGAACGGCGTTGGGACATCCCTGCCTCTCAGCAAAATCAGGCTCCTTTTGCCGATGTCCTCCAAACACTGGATTGCATCGTCAACGTGTATCGCCTCCTCCATGACCTCGCGGTACGCCTCCTTCAGAAGCGGGAAATCCGGGTAATAGAGGTTTATCAGCCTGTAGAGCATGTCCGAGTTGAACTGCTGCTTTTTCAGCGAAATCATCTTTCCTGGATATCTCTTCAGCACCAAAAGGCCCCTTACGCTGACGTTCTTGAACCTCCTTCTCAAAAGCTCGCTTTTTGATATGGACGCCTTGAGGTTGGACAAAAACCTTTCCTTTGACATTGAAAGCGCCGTCCTGATGTCGTCCTCGCCAAGGTGCTTCCACCTTCCGACCGTTATCATGAACCCGTAGTCGTTTATCGTCACCCTCACGTTTGTCTTCAGCCTTTCGCTGAACGCGTTTGCGAACGCCCTTCCCAGCGCGTCGGTCGCCTTCCTGCCTGCAACGGCGTGGAATATGTAGCTCTTGAGCCCGCCATCGTCAACGTATTCCTCAACCAGCATCTCTTTCGGGCTGGGCACTGCGCCGTATTTCTTCTGCTCCAGCACGTAGCTCCTTGCCGCCTTCAGCGTTATTTCGTCAAGATGGTATTTTTCGGAAAGCTCCTTTTCCTTCATGGTCAGCGCCTCCCACCTGAATCTCTCCAGGTCCCTTGCGGACTCATAGGGCAGGGGAAGCATCTCGGAGAACCACGCCGGTATAGTCGGCTTTTTTCCGATAGCCGGATTCACAAAGACCTTGCTTCCGCGCGCGGAAATGAACTCATATGTCCTTCCGCCAAGGACAAAGATGTCGCCCGGCACAAGCCTTTCTATGAACCCCCCCTCAAGCTTTCCTATGAACTTGTTGTTCGGCATGAAAACAGGCGCGGAGCTCTCGTCCGGGATGGTGCCGGTGTTCATTATGTATATGGCGCGCGCCAGCTTTCCGCGCTTCCCGAACTTCCCGTCCTGTATCCAGATTTTTCCATATACGTATTTTGCCTCAAGCTCATTGAACTCGCCGGAAAGATACCTGATGACATTGTGGAAATCGGACTTGTCCAGCGTCGCGTAGTTGTAGCATTTGCGCACGGTTTCGTATGCCTCGTCTATGCTCCATACCCTTTCAAGGCTCATGCCAAGCACGTGCTGCACGAGCACGTCAAGCGGGTTTTTCACGACCTTTATCGACTCGAACTTCCCGTCCCTTGCGTTCTGCGCAAGGACAACGGACTCCATCATGTCGTCCCTGTCCAGCACTACCACATGGCCTACGCTGGTCTCGCTAAGCCTGTGCCCGCTTCTCCCAATCCTTTGCACGAGCCGCGTTGCGCTCTTCGGGGAGCCCAGCAGAACCACAAGGTCTATGCTTCCGATGTCTATCCCGAGCTCAAGGCTTGTCGAGCAAACGACCGCCCTCAGAAGCCCCTGCTTGAGCCTGTCCTCCGTTTCCAGCCTGGTTTCCCTGCTTATGCTGGAATGGTGCGCCTCGACGCTGTCCACGTATTTGTTTCCGTAAATGGACTTGAGGTGGAACACAACCCTTTCAGTGGCGCTCCTTGTGTTGGTGAAAATCAGCGTGGTCTGGTGCCCCTCTATCTCCTCATCCAGAAGCTTATAGAGCGCCGCGTTCGCCTGGTCCGCAGGCGTGTAAATGAAATCGTCAACAGGGCTTTTCACGCTTATCTCTATCGCCTTTATCGCGTTGACGTCAACCACGGTGCAGTCCCTTTCTGTTCCAACAAGGTATTTTGCAACCTCGTCCAATGGATGTATTGTTGCGGAAAGGCCTATTCTCACAGGCTCGGGCTTCATCCCCGCGCTCAGCCTTTCAACAGAGAGCGCGAAGTGCGCGCCCCTCTTGTTTCCTGCCAGCGAATGTATCTCGTCCGCTATGACCCAGCTGACGTTCGTCAAAAGCATCCTGAACTTCGGCGCGTTCAGCATGATGGCAAAGCTTTCAGGCGTAGTTATGAGTATGTGGGGCGGCTTCCGAAGCATCTTCGCCTTTTCGGATGCGGTTGTGTCGCTTGTCCTTATGCCGACCCTTATGTCTAAATCTTCAATCTTCTTGCTTATGGACTCAAGCGGCACCATGAGGTTCTTTTTGATGTCGTTGTTGAGCGCCCTCAAAGGGGATACATAGATTACGTAGACCTTGTCCTCCAGCTCATTCCCTTTTCTCAGCCTTATGAGCTCGTTGAGGATAGCAAGGAACGCAGAAAGCGTCTTTCCGCTTCCTGTTGGCGAGGAGACAAGCACGTTCTTCCTGTTGTGGATTGACATGACCGCGTGCCTTTGGGCTGGGGTGAACGACTTGAACTTTTTCCTGAACCAGTCGCTGACTTCCGGCTCAAGAACGTCGTAAATCTCCTTGTCATCGAAGGAGAACAGCGATTTTGTTATCATAATCCTCGCACCCCTCATTATGCGGAAAAGGGTTTTTAACCCTGCCCAAAAACAGCGCCATTACTATAAACAGCAAAATTCCAGGCTGGAACTAAGAAATACGGAATAAGCCAAATCCCTGGCTTTTCACTTTGTCAGGTAAATCTCTATCGTCGAAACCCTGTTGACCCTGCCGTCCTCGCCGGTCAGCTCCTCTGTGCCTATTTTGATTTCCTTTATCTGGACATCGGTCAGGTACCTGTTCTTGAGGATTTGGACCACGTCTATTGCCTTCGAGGTGAGCTTGCCCCTTGCCTTCACGCCTATCTCCTTTGAGCCGTTCGTGAACTGGGTAAGCGCCGCAAGCACGTAACCCATGGACGGCTTCTTTCCGACGAATATCGTGTTGTCGTCGGCCCTGTGCCCGCTGTGCTGTTCCTGTGTTTCATCTGCCATCTCTTTTCACCCCTGTTTTCATTATTGCCTGACGCCCTTTTTATGCCTTCGCCTATCCGATTTCCTCGACTCTCTTTTTGACTTCGGGGCTTTCCAGCTCCCTGAGCGCGTCCTTGGATATCCATTTGGAGGACTTTGAGCTCATCTTCGCAATGCCTTTCGCGGTCTTTATCGCCATCCTGTTGAGCTTTGCGTTTCTCTTTCCGATTTGCCTGAGCGCCCAGTTGACCGCCTTTTTCACGTAGTTGCGCTCATCGCCCGATTCGCGCTTTATGGCATCAAGGAAATTTACAAAGCCCAGGTCCATGACGCCGCTGTCCTTCTGCGCAAGGCACGCCATCAGCGTGAAGCTCGCCCTTTTCACGAACTCCTCGCGCCGCTTGCTCCATTCCTGCGCCTTTTTCCTTGCGAACGGCGTTTCGCAGAACAGGTTCATGCACACCTGGTCGCACAGGTCCCACGAGTCAAACGAAATGACCTGGTGCTCCATCTGCATTTCCGACACCTTTTCAGGCTCGTCAATAATGGAAGACAATATCATGGCCTCGTGCATCCCGGAATTCCAGAGCTCAATGGCGAGCGAATGGTTTTTTGGGATTGATTTCGCAAGCTTCCTCAGGTCAACGATGCTTATGCCGAACGCCGTTTCAACGTTTATGCCAAACCGCGCCATGCCAGCCCTGTTCTTCTCGTTTTTTTTGCTTTCCATCCAGGCCATTATTTCTTGGAATGACATCGCCATATCCTATTATAGGGCTTGAACCTTTATAATCTCTTTGCTTCACCATGATAGCGTGATTTCGGCGCAGGGAAAAAAGCTTGTCCTTTCAGAGAGGGCAGAGCAGAGCAAGGCCCTGAACTTCGGGCTCGGCGAGCTGAAGGGCGGAATCCTTTACCTTGAGCCGGTTGAGGCGCTCTACCTTCACGAGATAAAGGGGTTTGAAGCTGAAAACATCGGGACGCTTTTGGAATCTGTCGAGGGCCTGCTGGACAAATACATCGTTTTCAGGGACCTTTCAACGCGCGGATACAGGACAGGGTTCAGGGCCGGGCCAGCCGGCCAGCCAACAAAGCCCAGCGAATACAGGGGCCAGAAGGCCTCGTTCCAGGGAAAGGCGATAAGGGGCGCCGCGTCAAAGGGCCTTGTTATCTGTGAAGGCGGCATTGACCTTTACGGAAAATACTGGTTCGGCCAGCATGGCGTATACAAAAGGGAGGGGCTCGGAAGCGCGCTCATACTTGACCAGTTTGAGGCCGAGTTTTTGAAAAAGCTCGGCTTATTGAAATATTCCGGAAAGCTGAAGAAGATAAGGTATTTTGACGAATACTTCAAGATATACACTGAATGGAGGAGCCTCGGGTTCATACCAAAGGCGGGGTTCAAGTTCGGCGGGGACTTCAGGATATACTTTCCTGGAACAACGCCATCCGAGTTTGAGCATTCGAAGCACGTGATGCAGGTTTTCCCTGAAAAATACACGATCGGCGCCGGGGAATGGGCGCGCGCGGTAAGGATTTCGCACGGCATAAGGAAGACGTTCATACTCGCGATACCGGAGCTGGTCTCAAGGGTTCCGTTCAAGCCGGACATGTTCGCCGAAAGGGAGGGCGCGGGATACGCGGTAAAGGTTTTCTACGAATCAGACATCATAAGCGGGAGGGCGCTCCATTCCGCATTGTCATATTGCGCGGAAAAGGGAATCAAGATGTTAATAGCGATTGTGGATAGGGACACATCGGTCTCCTATTACACGGTTGAGCGGGTCCTTTTGGAAGGAAGCAAGAACATGTATTTTGAGATTGGCTGGTTCAGGCCCTAAGTCCCTTTTCTTTGCAAAGAAAAGGCCCTTGGGGAAAAAGAAAGCATAGTGGCACTTGGGGAAAGAAAAGACCGAGAGACCCGAACCGTCGCACAACTGTGGTAAAACGTGTTTAAAGATATATTTAAAAAGACTTTGGCGCACATTCATATCCATGGCAGAAACAGTCCAACTGATAAGAGGGAAGAGCCTGGAAATATTCAGAACAAACAGCAACGGCCTTTCTGCGCGCGACGCCATAAGGAAGGTCGGCGAGGCAGGGCGTGTGATCGCCTCAAATGCAAGGATTGGCAAGGCGCTTGCAGGAGATGAATATAAATCAATAAAAGCGGTTTTCCCGTGCTGGACAGGCACGATGACCGCATATGTTGAGCCAGGAACCGCGTTCAACAAGAGCAAAATGTTCAGCAAGGAACTTCAGGCCATAGTTTATACTGATCCGGAAACAAAAGAGCGCTGGATATTCCCAGTAGGGAATTATAGAAGTGAGAAGAACGCCATCCTGGTTTCAGAGCATCCGGACTACTCGCTTGAAATCAACGGAAAGGAAATTCTGGTAAAATCAAGCGTCATTGACATTATTCCAAACTTCCCCGAAAAGGACGGCTGGTATCTCACAGACCCGAAGCATGGCATACCGGTTGGAAGTGAAGTCGGTTCAGATAATCCGAAATCAAGGCATCTGTGGCGGGTTGATGGCGCTGGCAGGGTCGGCCCTGTTGCCCGCGGCTGCGGCAGCCTCTGCTACGGCGGCAGGGGGCTCGTCCTCATCGGCGACGGGCCGTCGGTCGCTTTCGAGGTGGCGGTAGAAGCCCCCGAAGGGGGCGCGGCAGTCGAAGCCAAGCCCGCACAGATAACTGTGACAGTGAGCGGCGATACGCTGACTGTCAAGGGAACTCCTGAACAGCTGAAAGCCGTCCTGGAAATCATCAAATCCGCAAAAAGGCAGACTTGAATAGTGCCCGTAACGCCTTGATTTTTAATTCCTTGTTTTATACTCATAATTCCCAGAGTGTGAGGCTGGGCCACACACCCGTCTGTAGTTCCGGCTTAAGCCGGATGTAAAATTCAGCCGCAACACACAGTAAGCCGGTTTGGCGGAAAACGTGAAGCGGCGGTGCAGGCTCTTTTGGGCCTTTTTGGCAGATGGGTTACCTTGCGGCCCTGTTGCCCGCGGCTACAACAACCTCAACTACAACAACAGGAGGAACGTCAACATCAACAACAGGCCGTCGGACGCTTTCGAATGACCCAGCCCCCTCTGGAAAAGGCGGAGCATATGAAGACATACAGGAACCTGTATCCGCAGCTTTGCTCCTATGAAAACCTTGTGCTTGCGTTCAGAAGGGCAAGGAAAAGGAAGACCCACAAACAGTATGTCGTTGAATTTGAGGCGCGCCTTGAGGAAAATCTCATGCGGCTTAAGCACGAACTGGAAACGTTTTCATATCGGCCGGCGCCTGTTGCCACATTTATAATAAAGGACCCGAAGACAAGGCGGATAAGCGCATCGGATTTCCGCGACCGCGTCGTGCACCACGCGCTATGCAACATAATCGGCCCGGTTTTCGAGAGCAGGTTCATCTTCGACTCGTTTGCCAACAGGAAGGGCAAGGGAACACATTCGGCGATAATAAGGTTTGAGAAATTCATGCGGGGCGTTTCGCTGAACAGAAGGAATTGTACGGACGATATGCATCCACACGGCAATGCGGTAATCGGCTATGCCTTGAAAGCGGACGTAAGGCACTATTTTGACACCGTGGATCATCGGATTCTGCTTAGCATAATCAAGCGCCGCATAATGGATCCAAGTGCGCTTTGGCTGATAAGGATAATCCTCGAGCATCACAAGTCCGCCGCCCCAGAAAAGGGCATGCCGCTCGGCAACTTGACATCTCAGCTCTTTGCCAACATATACCTGAACGAGTTAGACCAGTTCGTGAAGCATGCGCTGAAGGCCAGATATTATATGCGCTATGTTGATGATTTTGCCATTCTCCACCGCGACAGGAAAACGTTGGAATGCTGGAAAGGCGGAATATCCGCCTTTCTTGAGCAATGCCTTAATTTAAGCCTGCATCCGGAAAAATCAAAGGTCATTCCGCTCAGGAATGGCATAACGCTGCTTGGCTTCAGGGTATTCTGCCATTACAGGCTGCTCAAAAAGAGCAACGTCCGCCGCATCTGGAAACGCCTCAGGTTATTCAAGCGGAAATTCAATAAAAGCGAAATGGAGAAGACAGAGATTGAGCAGAGCATGGCCGGCTGGTTCGCCTATGCCGCTTTCGCCAATTCATACAGCCTGAGGCAAAGGGTCGCTGCACGTCTAAATGGGCTTTTTGGATAGAAAAGCATCTTTTTCAAAGAAGTTTCTTTTTATGGGCTCTGGCAACGACGTCTGCCAAAGCTTTAAAGCAAGGAATTAGTTTATCCGCCATGGAGGCTAGCGAAACATGCCCGCGCATATCATATTTATATATTTTTGCTATCAAAATGATATGCGGTGAGGCAATGAACATACTTGTAAGGCTCGAGGGGGTTCCGGAAAAGGCCCTTGAATTCATGATAAGCAAGGGATTCTTCAAGACAAAGAACGAGGCGATAAGGGCGGCCCTGGTCGGCATGGCAAAGGAATATTCGCTGCTCAACGACGAGGATTTCCTTGCCGCAATAAAGCTGCGCGGCCTTGAGGCAAGGCGGAAAGCAGGAAAGCTCAGGACCGAAACCCTTGGCGAAGTCAGGAAAAGATACGGGATAAAGTGAAGTATGAAATAATATTCGGCGAAGGATGGGAGCGTTTTTTCTCCTTTCTCGACAATTCAGTAAAGAAAAACATCCTGCGCAGAATAGGGCGCATGGCCGAAATGCCGCCAGGAAGGCATCTCCGCTTCGGCTCCGGGTTCTTTGTCGAGGAAATCGGGCAGTACAGGATACTGTATGCCGTTGATGGGCAAACAAAGATAATCTATTTTGTCGGGACGCACAAGGATTACGAAAAATTCATAGGCTTGAGGAAATGAGCGTTCAGTTCCTCGTGACCAGCGTTATTATGTCGCCGTCCTTCAAGACGTGGTCTCCGCCCACGCGCTGGCCCCCGAACTTTGCGCTCGGCCCCCAAACAAGGCAGTAGCGCAGGCTCTTCGCAAGCTCCCTGTGCAGGACCTTCGCGGCCTCCCTCACGGTTGATCTGCTCTTGAGCATCATCGGCTTTTCCATATCGGGCTTTCCCCCGGCCGGCTTCGTGAAAACGCGGATGAAGTCCAAATCCCTGAAAATCCTTTCCTTGAGCAGCTCAAGGCCCGTCTGGTCCTTCGCAGAGACGAAAACGGCATCCCTGAACTTCCTTTTCAGCTCGTCCCTCATTTTGTCGTCGGCAAGGTCTATCTTGTTGATTATCACTATCATTTTCGAGTAAATCCTGTTTCTTTCAAGCGCATCTATGAACCTGTCCGCGTCAACGTCCTCACGGACAATCACGGTCGCGTTGTGGATGCTGTATTCGTTGAGTATCCCCTTCATGGTCCTGTCGTCGATTTTCGTTATTTTCCTTGTCTTTATGATGTTGAGCCCTCCGCGCGGGTGCTTCTCAACTGTCACATCAGGGAACTTCTCGTTCAGCCTCATGCCCACGCCCCTGAGCTCCCTCATTATGGCGTTGAACTCCTTTTCCGCGGAAAACGGGGTCAGTATTATTATGAGCATGTCCGAGCTTCTTGCCACGCCGATGATTTCCCTTCCCCTTCCCTTTCCCTCCTTCGCGCCCTCTATTATTCCCGGAAGGTCAAGAATCTGGATTTCGGTCTCATTGTACTTCATCATGCCCGGAATCACGGTAAGCGTGGTGAACGCGTATTCCGCGACCTTGCTTTTCGCGTTTGTAATGCTCGTCAGTATCATTGATTTTCCGACTGAAGGGAAGCCTATGAGCGCAACGGTCGCGTCGCCGGTCTTTATTACGTCAAAGCCGCCCCCGCCTCCGCCGCCCTTGCCCCTTTCAAGCTGCGCCCGCCTGAGCTTGGCTATCTTTGCCTTGAGCAGTCCGATGTGGTGCTCCGTAGCCTTGTTCTTCTGCGTGCGGAGTATCTCATCCTCGATTTCCTTGATTTTTTCCGGTATTCCCATCCTGTTTCAGGATTGGGCAATATCGCTTAAAAAGGATGATGTGGCTGGTTACTGTTGCAAACGGTGTTTTATTGTAGTCAAAACTATCTAAAACACACCAAAGTTATTTATATATGTCTGCGATATAAAAAGAACAGGTCGAAGAGGCCTAACCTATGAAGGGCTATGTATACGCAACCAAGATGTTCAGCGTTGCGTTTGTAGCGTTGGTGCTGTTGCTAGCAGGGCTTAGCTTAACTTCAGCCAATGGCGGAACCTCAATCCTTGATGAAATAAACGCCTCGCTCTCCAACGCGACGGAATGCCAGGACGGCTCGATGTGCCTGCTCAACGGCTCTATGCTGAACGAGAGCGTTCCGCAAAATGATACGGAGATTCCGGCAAACGAGACTCCGATTTTGTCTGTCAACGAAACCTGGCTATGGCTGGATGTGGACGGCGAAACCGCCAACGAGACTGCTGCAAATGGCACAGAGTCCAACACCCCTGGGCTGAACGAAACAATCTTGAACGAAACCGCTGTTGAAAACGAAACCCTTGCCCCAGAGCCGCCAACAATGGAAACATGGCTGGACTCCAAGCCGCCTATAAACGGCTCCTTCAAGGACATTTCCGCAAAGCGCATAAAAGCCAGCGGGAAGACCAAGCTGTCTTCAGGAGGATACAAGTCCGAAATCGACACATCCGCATACGACATGCTGGCAAAGAACAGGACCGTGCGCATAATCGTGAAAGCGGACAAGATGGAGCTGCACAGCAAAAACATGACAGAGTTGGGTTCCATCGATGGCAGGGGCCTGCAAGTGCTTGAGATGAACCAGAAATGGCTCGCAACCCTTGTGCAGTCCGGCGCAACAAAGATTTACCTTGACACGGAGATGTCCCTTTCGCTTGATGAAAGCATCCCGCTGATAAGGGCGGATGCGGCAAAGGACTCTTTCGGCGTTTCGGGAAGCGGCATCGCAATCTGTTTGCTGGACACTGGCGTGGACTACAGCGACGAACAATTTGAGGGCACTGCTGCAAGCGGATACGACTTCATAAACAACGACACAGACGCCATGGACGACAACGGCCACGGCACGCTGATGGCATCGGCGATACACAGGATTGCGCCAGGCGCAACGATTATCGCAGTGAAGGTGCTTGACAGCTCAGGCCACGGCTACGCCTCTGATGTAATCTCCGGCATAGACTTTTGCAGGGAAGTTGCGGCAAACAACGACATAACAGGGGACAAAATCAAAATCATCTCAATGAGCTTCGGCGGCGGGAATTTCACAGGATACTGCGACTCAAGCCCAATTGCAGCAGCAATCCAGGATGCATATGACGCCGGCATCCTTTCGGTCGCATCTTCGGGCAACGGCGGATTGGATGCGATAACGATGCCTGCGTGCGCAGCAAGCGCAACAGCGGTCGCGTCAACGAACAAGTCAGACGCGATATCCTCTTTCTCAAATATAAACCCGATGGTGGACCTGCTTGCGCCGGGCGAGGAGATAATTGCGCAGGGGCTTGGCGGCGCGCAAACGGTTTCAGGAACCTCAATGAGCGCAGCGCACGTCTCAGGGGCAGCGGCATTGCTGTTTGAGACGGATGGCGACATGGCTCCTTTTGACGCAGAGGAAAGGTTCAGGGCAACAGGCATACTTGTCCAGCAGGGCAGCGTATCCTACCCGCGCATAGACGCGCTCAATGCCCTTATGAACAATCTTACTGGCATACCAGAAACGCCGGCAGTGAACGAAACAAACGAGACGTACGAGGGAGGGTTCGAGACGGCGGCATGGGCCGACGCAACGTTCGACAGGTGCAAGAACATAACCGTATGGAACACGGGAGCTACGGTGCTGACAAACTTTCCTGCGCTTGTCAACCTCACCTATGACAGCGACATGATGGCGGATTATTCAGACCTGCGCTTCTACAACACGTCATGCGGTGGCGACCCCGCCAGCAAGCTTGACTATGAAATAGAAAACTACACGGCGTCAAACGCATTGATTTGGGTTCGTGTCCCGTCAATCGCAGTCGGCAACATAACCAACATATCGGTCTATTACAAGAACAACACGGCACACAACGGAGAGCAGAACAAAACAGGCGTGTGGAACGTGAACTATGTCGGCGTATGGCATTTGCAGGAACAGCCAAATGCCACTGCACCGCAAATGAAGGACAGCACCGCCAACACCAACGACTGCACAACGGCAGGCTCAATGACAGGCGCACAGCAGGTCGCGGGGAAGGTTGACGGAAGCCTGAACTTCTTGGGAACAGATGATACCGCAAACTGCGGAAATGACGCAGAACTGCGCATATTGGGGAACCTGACTGTTGAGGCTTGGGCAAAGCCGAGTGCCAATGCAACAACAATAGGCATTTTTACAAAGATGAACGCCACAAGCCCATATACCGGCTGGCAGTTGAGGAGGCAGAGCAACAATACATTCGCCTTTGTCACGACAAACACCACAGCCGACACCATATTCAGCAACCTGACATATACTGATAATAACTGGCATCATATCGTAGGAACGCTGGCAGGAACGCAGAAATTCCTGTTTGTTGATGGAGTAAGACAATTGTCAAATAGCACATCGCAAGGCATGGTTTCAAACTTTGAGAACGTTACGATAGGCAGGAGATATGCAGACGGAACAGGCTGGTGGACTGGCGGGATTGACGAGGTTCGCATCTCCAACACCACAAGGACGCCTGAATGGATTAACATGACCTATTCCATGATGGCGACAAACAATGGACGGCTTTCGTTTGGCGCTGAACAAAACCAGCCGACGATAGACACAGCCAGCCCGGCGATAGAATTCGCAACGCCCACTGACAACTCCAGCACGACTGTGAACAGGGCATTCATCCAAACCAACGTTTCTGCCGAAGATTCCGGCGCAGGGCTCAAGAACATAACCATCTACCTCCACAATGCCACAGGCGCGCTGATTAACTCCAGCACAAGCGCAACAAGCCCGCTCTTCGCCAACTTCAGCGTGTCGGCGGCTGGCACATACTACTTCAACGCAACGGCCTATGACAACGCAGGCAACCTCAACAAGACCGAAACAAGAAATATCACGATAGCACCCGCGGCTTCGCCAACAGTGGCGCTGGTTTCGCCGCATGGCAACTACACCAACACAGATGGGAATGTCTCGTTCATATTCAACGTTTCCTCATCCCAAAACATCCTGAACTGCACGCTGATAATCAACAGCACGGTGAACCAGACCATTGCGGATGTTGCCAGGGGCCAGAACCAGGCATTCAATCTCACGGGCCTTGAGGCAGGCTGCCTGGACTGGGGCGTAAACTGCATGGATGGCCTTGGGAACAGCGGCGCCTCGGAAACAAGGCGCCTGGACCTGGTGCTGGCCACGGAGTTCAGCGGCGAGTCCACAAACCTGTCGCAGGTTCCGGATTTGTCCAGCATAGCCAACCTAACGCTGGAGAAGCCCTTGATTGCCAAACTGGAGTTCCAGGAACAGGTAGACCTGAGCTGCGGGGCGGACCTTGACGCCGCCGTAAAAATCGCGCCTGCATCGATTTCCGTAAACTCGACCAAGGAGCCCAGGCTCAACAAGAAGGCGCGCCTGTATTTTTTCAATCTTCCATACGCGCAGACGCCCATACTGCTGAAGGACGGCGCGCCGTGCGAGGACTGCACCATAATGTCCTATATAAACAGCACTCTCAAAGCGAACGTGACTCACTTCACAAACTACACAACCGGCGCAAACAGCAACCTCACAATATGGGACGAGACTGACGGTTTGGGCGGCTCGCAGACAAGATACGCCGGAAACCAAACCCGCTTCTTTGCGAACTACAGCAACAGGACAAGCAATGCGCCGATAAATGGCAGCGGAATAGGCTGCAGCATCGCATTTTCCGATTCAGGCAGCAACATGCCATACAATGCGACCTCAAAGCTTTACGAGTACAACAGGAGCTTCGGCTCCCCGGGCGCATATGCGTGGAACGTGACATGCAACGGCTCTTCCCTGGGCTACGAGGTTCTGAACGCCACGGACACGGTTTCGGTTTCCGCGCCAGGCACTGTGCAATACAACTTCAGCCAGGGCGGCGCGGCAAACAAGGCATACCAGGGCAACACCTCGGGCGCCCTGCCGCCGGCATCAGGGCCGGCCGTACTGAACGAGACTGAGTTCAACGCCACCCATTATGCCCAGATAAACAGCTCAGACAGCTCCTTTGTGCTGACTACATCGTCATCAGGCTACAGGACGCAGCGGTTCCTTTTCAACATAACCCAGGACAGGGCTTCCCTGCTCCAGATAAACATAACCTGGAAAGGCAACAGCAGCGGCAATACTGCCAGCAGGTGGGTCAGCATATACGCGTGGAACTTCACAAGCAGCAGCTGGGGCAGCCCCCTTTTCAGGTACAACCCGAGCGCCAGCACATTGTTCAATGTATCGCTCAATTCCGGGTTCAGCGACTACGTGAACGGCTCGGGCGCGTTCACGTTCATTGCAGAGGGCGAATCCGCGACCGCGCTGACGCTTGCAGGCGACTATGCGGCGCTGACGGTCTATTACGATTCCGTTGCCCCAACCGCGGCGCCGGCAAGCCCTGCCGACGGAAACATTACAGCAATTGACGAGGCTGATTTCGTCTGCAACGCAACTGACGACGCCAGCCTGAAAAACGTGACGCTATATTGGAATTATTCAGGGGCCTGGCAGGCTAACGCAACAGCCAGCATAACCGGCATATCCAACTCAAGCACATTCTCAAAGTCCCAACTTGCCAACGGCGCCATCTCATGGAACTGCTATGCATGCGACAACTCCGGCAAGTGCTCATTTGCGGAATTCAACTCCACCGTTATCGTGAACTCCTCAACAAGCACGATTTTCTTCGACGGCTTCGAGTCAGGGAACCTGGACCAGTGGAATAGGACTGCTGTATCAGGCGCGAACAACTGGACCGTGCTTACGACAAGCCCCTACAAAGGGACATACCACGCGCAGTCCAACCCGGTAAGCACGTCCAACCCGGCAAGCATAATGGACATCAACATAAGCACGTCCGGATACAACAACATAACATTCAGCTATTACAGGTGGCTCGTGCTCGGCACCGCGCTCAAGAACTTCACAGTGAAATGGTACGACGGCGCAAGCTGGAATACCCTGGAATCAACGGTCAATGTTGACGAGGCAAACTACACCTACAAAACGTTTGCCCTTCCTGCATCCGCAAGCAAAAACCAGAACCTCCGCATCAGGTTCGAGTGCACGTCAGGCGCGACCGGGGACTTCTGCAGGCTTGACAACGTCAAGGTCACTGGCATCGCGGTTTCCACGGTTCCGATTGTAAATTCCGTGTCAGTTTCCCCGGACCCGGTCGCTGCCAGCAGCGGGACAAAGATAACCGCGAACGCGACAGACGACATAAACATCTCTTCAGTCATATTGGAGATTATGGACACCAACTACAGCATGGCCCAGCAGTCGCCCATAGGCGGCAGCTATGCGAACCTGTTTGAGGACGGCTTTGAGTCAGGGAGCGTGGCCTCCAACTGGGCCATGAACGGCACAAAATACTGGTCTGCCTCCTCTGCAAGCGGAGGCTATTCGGCCCAGATACAGCAAAGCGGCGCAGGGGAGCCTAGCTCGATAGAGGCAAGCATAAGCACAGCAGGGTACCAGGACATCACAATCAGCTACCGCAAGCAATTGGTCGGCCTGGACGCCGCTGATGCGTTCACGGCGGAGTGGTACAACGGCTCTGTCTGGACGACGATTGAGGATAAGGGAAGCGGCTCTGAAGACGACGCAGACTTCATCTATGCCAATTTCTCGCTTCCTGCAGGCGCCAGCAACACCGCTTCATTCAAGATAAGGTTCACGTGCGAATGCGGCGCAGTGACCGAATACTGCAGGATAGACGACGTCGATGTCGGCGGGTCGCACCTCTCGGGCTCAACAGA
>JBGQMB010000019.1:0-20749 GCA_041500405.1 Candidatus Micrarchaeia archaeon
CATTTGAGGACCTCGCAATCCTTTGGAACAGTTATCTCGGAAACGTAAAACCTGTCGTTCTTGCTGTTTGCCCCGCGGGACAGCAGCGAAACGCTTATTATCCCGTTTTCGTCCCTTTCCGCCTCAAGCAGGACGCCGAAATCCCTTGTTTTAAGATCAATGGCCTTCAATACCTTCGGAATCTCCTTTTTGACCCCATTGGTTAGGTCAGCGGCGTCAATGCCCTCGAGGCCCAGCCTCCCGCCTTCCAGGGCCTCGAAAAGCGACTTGAGATATGTGTAATTAGCCCCATCCGGGCCCTTGCCCTGCAGCAGCTTCAGCTCGCCAATGCCGCTCTCGATGTCAAATGAGGCCCTGAAAAACAGCTTTATCAAGGAGGGTTTCGGCATTGCGGCGCTCCCCGCGGCCTTTGGCGTGTAAACAGGCTGCGCATTCGCAAGCGGCAACAGGCAGAGCATCGCGCCAAGCCCGGCATAAGCCACGATCCTTTTCGCGCACTCGGCAAAAGGCTCCTTTTGGCCATGGCTGAAGCAGGTTTTTCCGGTTTTTTGCTTCGCCAGCACGGCTTCGCCCCTGTGCGCGGACAACATGGATAATAATTTGTTAATTAGTGTTTTTAAATGTGTGTATCCATTCGAACACAAGCCACGTCGAATCTCCGCAAAAAGCATTATAAAGTTTGTGCGAGATTTAACTACATGAAATCCATTATCGTAATTCTAGGAATAGCCATTTTGCTGGCTTTTGGGTGCGTCGGGCAGCTGCCAATCAGCCAGGGAATAGGCGGAATATGCCTGCCGACCTCCGGAATCGTGTGCGGCAACGACCTGACAACGTATGACAATTCATGCAAGGCAGCCGCAGCAGACACAACCGTCAACCACACGGGAGCCTGCATAGCCCCGTCATGCATAGACACCGACGGAGGCAAGGACCTTTTCAGGAAGGGAATTGCGAACGGAAGTACCGGCTCAGTTGAGGACGCCTGCATAAACGCAAACACGGTGGGCGAGGCGTACTGCAACGGCTCGGAGGCAATATTGGAGATGCTGACATGCTCAATAGGCTATGAGTGCAAAAGCGGGGCATGCATAAAGGCTGCGTGCACCGACACAGACGGCGGAAAGGACACGGAAACCAAGGGCACAACAACAGCGCAGGACATAAGCAAGACAGATGCGTGCTCAAGTGACTTCTCAGTCAACGAATACTTTTGCGAAGGCATAACAGTGAGCAACATGTCGATGGCCTGCGACGCAGGAAAAGAATGCGCCAGCGGCGCGTGCAGGGAAGCAGCGTGCAACGACTCGGACGGCGATAATTCGGGAACGGCCGGCACAATAACAAAAGGGGCGGATTCATACAATGACAGCTGCGAGAGCAACACAAGCGTCAAGGAATATTACTGCGAGGCAAACGCAATAAAGTCCAGGACAGCGGCGTGCGCCGAGGGCTACAAGTGCTCCGCAGGAAGGTGCGCCAAGGACGTATGCGTTGACTCAGATGATGGAAGGCAGATAGGAACAAAAGGCACGACGACTTTCGGGGAAATATCATATACGGACTCGTGCTACAGTGCAACCACGCTTTTGGAGTATTATTGTTCCTCTGACACGGTAGTGTCCCACGCCCAGATAGAGTGCGGCACAAACAAGGAGTGCTATGATGGAATATGCAGAGCGGTCGTCTGCACCGACATCAAGACAAACGTGAGCAAGAAGGACGCAAGGCATCTGATTGCGGCGCTCGACGACAGCGAAGAGCTGTCGCTTTACGTAGGCGACGCGGTCGAGATAAACAACGGGATGTTCCTTGAGCTGGAGGGCACGACAGAAAACTACAGCACGTTCAGGCTGTACGAGAACTACGCCGACTATCAGGACAGCGATGCGCTGTGCAGCAAGGACCTGGAGGAAGGCGACACAAAGACAAGCCTGTGCAGCAAGAGCATCAACGACCTGGAGGTAAACAACATAAACGACGGCGACGGATATGTTGATATCACGCTTGAGGAGTTCTTCGCGACGCAATACTACAGCGAAAAGGGGTCCATTGAGAACTGGACCGACAATGCGATATGCGACGAAGACACCGCGTCCTTCACGAGCCATGAATCGTATTTCTATCCGTACGTCTCAGATTCGGGCGGCCTGGATTTGGGCAACAAGAAGTTCATGCTGTTCGGGCAGGAGGCGAAGATAGTGAGCGTAAGCAGCGATGCCTTCACTTTCAATCTGGGCGGCAAGGAGTACGACGTCTCGGACGGGGACACGTTCGAGTATTATAATAGGGATTACCAGGTCAGCCTGGAATTCAGCGAAGGCGGGCTCCACGTGCTTACGATAACGCCGGACTGAGCCTACTGCGGGCCTTTCTGCCCGTTGATGTAGTATACGGTGCCCATGTCGCGGTCGTTCATATTCATTAACACGACCGTTGTCTTCACGATTCCTATTGAGGTCTTGGAATACAGGACCTTGAGCATAATCTGGTATTTCTCGCCGTCCCTTCGGTCCTTATACTTGATGTAAACGCCGATTTCCGCGACGTCTTTTGTGTCGCGCATAAAGAACGGGTCGCATCTCAGCACCTTGCACTTCTTCGGAATAAGGACCTCCGAGACAAACAGCCTGTCATTCCTCTTGTTCGCCCCGCGCGATACTATCGCGACAGTCGTCTTTCCCTTTTCATCAATCCCGGCGTCAAGCTGGGCGTTGAACGTTCCGGACCTGATGTCAATCAGCTTAAGCACCCTTGTGCCAGGGCCGGCCATGAAATTGTCCATGTATGCGGTGTCGACCTTGTCAAGGTTGAGCCTTCCTTTCTCGAATCCGTCCAAAAGCGACTTGAAATAAGTGTAATCAGCGCCGTCCCTGCCCTTCTTCGATATGAACCTGAGGTCATTCAGGCTTGTGTCAACGTTGAACGAGACCTTGAACGACTGGATGCACATCTGGCTTGCCGACGTGTCCATCTGAATGGTGTCCTGCGCGCGCGTGGACACGAGCGGCGCAAAAAAAAGCGCGCTTGCCACAGCCAGCTTCATCACAGCATGAGGGCGCCTTTTGGCAGCCATATGCGCGTATTTAGTTTTCATAAGAAATACCTTGTTAATTAGTGTTTTTAAATGTGTTTGTCAGTGACAAGCAAGCTTCGTTATCAGTTCGCTGCTTCTTTTCATTCCTTCAGGAATGCGGTCCTTGAAGAATTCTTTTGTTGCATCAAATTGCTGCCCATACCCCTTTATGTCTCCATGGTCTATTATGGACGCCCATTCCCTGACAGCAGTATGGAACTCCAGGTCGTCTCCCCTGATTGTTTTGTCGAACAGGGCGGCATCGACGGCTTCTTCAAGGAGTTCCTTGTTCTTGAACAGGTACTCTGCGATGCCCAGCCGCAGCCTGAATAGGGGTGTCTGGCATATGAGATTCTCGTACGGGTTTATCCCAAGCTGGTGCCATGCGTCCACCATCGCCAGCAGGCTGAGATGGGAATTTGGTTTTCTCTGCCGTTCCCCGCCCAGCCTGAACTCGCCCATAATCGCATCGTCTAGCAGCACAGGGCAGTCCACTCTTTCGAATACTGAACTCGCTGCCCTATGCAGCCTCTCCCTGAATTGGGATTTTTGCTCCTTGATCATCAGCTTGAACAATTCAGATTCCGACCTAGCGTATTGCTCTACCTGCTTCCTGGCAAAAGGGTTCAGTATCGCGAGGCCTGAATACACGTGCGACTTGCCGCCGTAAATCCTCAGCGTCATGAGTATCTTCACGTTGTCTATGCCGCCGACATAAGAGGCGTTTTCCCATGGATAGAAGCCGGCGTTCTTCCAGGCCGTCCCCATGCTTTCGAATCCAACATGCGTGACCGCCTGAGTATCTGCAGTGATCCTGTCATGTTCCCTGTAGCTGGGAATTTCTATGATTTTCGAGCCAAGCGTCCCGAAGGTTTCCAAAGCCAGCTTATAGGCTTCATCAGAGCTGCGGTGTCTGATTACGGCCAGACCCTGCCCGCTAGGGCTGATGCCCGGCCCATGGAGGGAATGGCAGGTGACTATATAGACATCATCAGGCAGGTGCTCCTCAAACGCCTGGATTTCAGGGGTTTTCACTGATGTCTGGCCGGCGACTATGGCGCCTGCCTTTGTCGAAGGGCCGCACTGCTTCGCGGCCTCGCCTATATTCTCAGCTTCTACAGAATAAATTATCAGGTCGCTTCTCCTTGAAACGGCAATCCCGTCAGCCAGGACATCTATACCCATTCCTTGCAGTTCCTGCTTCAGCTGGCCCGTTTTTCTCGGCAGGTCGCAGCCGTTTACCCTGTAGCCCTTCCTGGCGAATTCCCTTGCATATAGCTTGCCCATGTCGCCTAGGCCGATGATTCCGATTTCCATGTGAAAACCACATATTCCTATCTATGACAACAGTTTATATAGGTTGCACACGGAATTCGCCATGCGCACAAAATGAATTCGTGAGGAGTTTACTTCTAAGAGGTCAGTCCAGGACCGGCAAGCCGCCGTCGCGCACTGCAATGTCCGAGGCTCTCTTGAACTTCAACCAGCACCTTCCGACTGCCTTTGCGTATCTTTTTTTGATCTCGCTGCCGTTGTAGTCCTCCGCTGCGCCGCGGTCATATGATACCGGATAGGGCGGACAGCCGGAAAAATCGAGCCTGCCCCTGCCGGTCTTCATGTAGTGCTTATACCTGTATGTGAGCGCCCCTGCCATAATGGCCATGGTTATGTCGCCCTGCTGGTCTTCTCCTCTAATATCTATGGCATTCCAGAGCCCGGCCATCATGGTTCTCGCGTTCTCAAAGCTCTTTTTCTCTGGCAGGACCGCGTGCATCACGTTTTCAAGCTCCATCCTTGCCCTCCAGCTGGGCCTGTCAAACGCAACGTAGCTGAACAGGGGGTTGTTCTTGTTGAGCTGCATTATGCTCCTGTCCCTTGTCTTCCTGTTGAAGTTGTTGTGGTCCATGCTCGACTCCATTGTGCCGATTGCGAGCAGGACGTTCCTGTCCACGCCGGTCAGCTGCTCCATGACGTCGGCAAGCACGGCAACCATCGCAAGGTACTGATCAGAAAGATTCGGCCTTATTATCCTGCTGCTTATGATCGCCTCTTTCGCGGGCCTTGCGTTGATGCCATCCCTCATCGCAATCATGACGTCGATGTTGCTGCGCACCTTGGCCCAGTCGACGCATGCTGCGACCGCATCAGCCCTCCCCTTCCATCCTTCCTTGTAAAAGAAGACGCAGGCTATGCCTATGGATTTTCTCACGTATTCATGGTATATGCCGAGTCCGATGCCGGCAGGAGGCTCCAGCGCAACCTGGCCCTTCCTTGCACCGTAGTCATTCTTAAGGGTCTCCGGAAAAATAGATAACATCAGCTCAAAGGCCTCCGCCCGTCTTTTCAGCCACGTTTCTATCTCTTTTATGTATCTGGCCTGCGCAGCGCTGGTCGCGGACGTTGCCTCTATATTTTTCATCTCCTGCGCAGTGCTGATTATAGTCTCAATTTTCCTTTGCGCTTCCTCGGCAGCTTTTTTCATGCTGTCCACTGTGGCCCTGTTTTGCCTGACATATTCTGGGGGATACAGTATGGTTATGGTTTCGCTCTCCCAGCGCTTCTTAATTTGTTCAGGGGTGTCATTCTCCCAATTCTTCGGGATTAGGCGTACCCTCACGCTTTCGGTTGTATCAACGGTGTCTGCGCTGTTTGGGCATGCCTCGGCGAGCGGGAGCGCCATCAGCGCTCCTGCAAAAAAGAGGCCTTTAGCGGTGATATGTTTTTGTCCGAGTGTTGCCAGTCCCATTAAGACTTAATTTTGGTAAATAGTGTTTTTAAATGTGTATCATTTCTGCAAGGCGAATGCGGTCCCGGCCCTTACGCCGTTCCTTGAGCAGAATCCCGCGTTCACTTCAACGGCATAGTCAATCTCCGCTTTTGGCGCGTAATGCACGCACCCTTTTGTTGCCTCGCACGTCTCCATCATGATTATCTCAGCGACCTTTCCGTTTTTCACGCAAACCAGTTCAAGCGGGAACTTCACATTCTGCATCCAAAAGGAGGAGTTTTTCCCGTTCATCTGAAACACCATGCCGTAGTCTTCGCCAATCGAATCCCTGAACATCAGCCCAAGCGCCTTTTTCAGCGGATTGTCCGCAATCTCGCCGTCAAAGCATTTCCCGCTGAAGCAGAACTTGGCAGGCGCCCTGCCGAACATGGCAAGCGCTGCCAATACGACGATAATGACGATTGCCGGGACAACCAGTTCGTTGAAGTTCATGCAGTGCCGGTCTCCCTTCTGTTGGCCTCAATGCCCTCTTTCAGCATCTTCGGGAACGCCTCATCCCACCTCTTTTGGGCCTCGCCGAAGTCCACCTTGCCGTTATCGTCCTCAAGCGCGACCATGGCCCTGTTGATGAAGTTGTTGCACGTAAGGAAGAAGTCCAGCTGGTTAAGCTCCTTTATCCCGGTCTTTTCCGCCGCGTTCCTTATGTCCGAGAATATCTTTCCCTTGAAGAACGCCTGCAAAACGTACTGCTCGGGCGGTATGCCCGTAAGGTCGCTCTTCCTCTTTATGAGCGGCGGTATGAACTCGAAGCTCAGCTCCTTTGCCATCTTCTTCATGTCAATGCCGGAAAGGTCGGCCGCCTCGGCTTCCTTGTTCTTCAGGAACAGGCAGTTAAGCACGGACGTGTCTATGGAATTGCCCCTCTTGTAGTCGAACGTCTTCACG
The DNA here is from genome assembly GCA_041500405.1 of Candidatus Micrarchaeia archaeon. Lineage (GTDB taxonomy): Archaea > Micrarchaeota > Micrarchaeia > Anstonellales > J096 > JAPLWW01. The sequence continues at coordinate 6,750 of JBGQMB010000019.1, forward strand.
AACTGCTTGTTTTCCCTGTCAGACTCATATGCGTAGCCAATGACCCTGTTGGTCCTGCCCTTCCTCCCGAACTTCACCTTGTTCAGGAAAACGTAGCGGTCAGTCGCGAACATTGAAGCCGCGGGAATCCCGAACACAAGCTCAAGCCTGTCCTTGATGTCGTCAAGGCTTTCCGCGTGCAGGTTGTAAAGGAGGAAAACGCCCGGCTGCGTGTTGAGCAGGTTTATCACTCCCTGCACGGCGCTCCTGCTCCTGATTTCATTTATCACCAATGCGGCGTCGCCCATCCTGAGCAGCGCGTTCGCCATTGTGACAAGGTCCAGCTCCTTGATGTCTTTGCCTTCAACATCGCCCCCGGCCACCTTTGCGGCGCCTATGTGGAAGCCCCTTTTCCTGAATGTTCTCACTGGTATTTCCCAGATGTCCTGTATCGGGATAATCCTCTTGCTGGGGCCTATCGCCGCGATTTCCGCCGCGGTGAACGCGGTTTTTCCGCTTCCCTTTACGCCGAGGATTGCGCCGCTTGCGCCCATCCCCACGCAAACGTCATCATATCCCGCGAAGAACGGGGACATGGATTTGTAGGCGAGGTATTGCGCGTACGTGAACGGCTCCTCAGCCAGTATCCTCAATGCGCCCTGCAGCTCCCCGAACGTCGCGGGCGGCCTTTGCAGGTGGCACCTCAATCCCTCCCTTTTCATGACCACGTCCGCAATCGGGAAGTTGTCGTCGAATTTGGTTCCCTTCTCGGAGAACACCATGTTCTTGAACGCCTTTTCCAGCATCTCGTAGTTGTACCTGAAAAGCGACTGGACTATGCCATACTCCCTATGGTCCATGTATATCGGGCTGTTCTCGCTGTCTATATATATGTCCGTTAGGTTGTCCTTGTCCAGCATCATGCACTCCAATGGCGAGCCCATGCCCACCACCCATGCCGCGGCCTCCCTTGCCATTATCAGCGCCTCCCTTGGCGTGATGTCGATGTTGTTGTGGAGCGCCAGCTCCATGAACCTTGACTTGTACTCGTTGACTTTCAGCCCGAACAGTATCGTGTAGTCCATTGACGTGAAGTTTTCCTTCATCTGCGAGCCTATAAGGTCCTTGAGCATCTTCTGCAGCGGCTCGGAAATGGAGTCCAGTATCGGGTTGTCCATCTTGTATATCATGTAGTCCCTTTCCGGTATCTCGAAAATCTGCACCTGCACGCCGAACGGCAGCTCATATTTCGCCTTTGGGTCCTTCAATGCGACCGCATTTACCGGAATGTCCAGCGATATCGTGCTTGCGAAGATAAGGCTTTTTGTCCCGACAAGCGAGAGGAACGCGCTCCTCATGTCGCCTGTTGATTTAACCAGCTTTATCATTTCCGTCGCTTCAAACCTTTTCAGTATTCCGGCAACCCAGCCGTGGAACGTCTGCAGCCCCTTCATGAACGCCGCGGTGTCAGGCGTCGGCTCCTTGTAGTCGCTCAGCAGCCTTGCGGCGCTGACCGGGTTCATGTAAGCGTAATCGACGAATTTCTCCAGCAGGGCCTGCCTTCTCCTGTAGTTCGGGTCTGCGGTATGCCCATATATGTCCTTCTTCATCCTTATGCCTTCTACTTGCGCAAGGACCTTTGCGTACTCTATCAGCACGCTGGCCTTTTGCGGCGGCAAGACGAACGTGATTTCCTCCTCGTACGCTATCTCCTTTATCGGGGTGTCCGATATTACGCTCACGAGGTTTTTCAGATGGTAGTTTATGAATTCCGGAGAGCCGAACTCGTACGGGCATTTTGCCAGGTCAACGATTCCCTTTGCTCCTTCTATCCTCAAGTCGCACATGGTTTGCATTTTGTCTCCCGATGTTTTTAAACCTGACGGCGCATTTCTTACCGTTTCAGCCAAACGCCGCAAACTTACATCTTATAAAACTTTTGAGAACATTTCAAAGCTCCGCAGCGCCCAAACAAAAGGAAGGTTGAGCGTCAAGCCGTTTTTTGCTGGAGCTTTTTTCTAAAAAGCTCCAGGGGACCTTGGTTCCCTTACGAAAGGGGCTTTTTTAAACATTCCCACGCAACCAATAATGCGATGGCCAAAAAAACCCTGGAGCAAGTGAGGGTGAAAGCTTTCATAAGGCAGGTTCAGTCAAATGAGTCCGCGCTTGGCGCAATAATAACGTACCTTGCGTGCATCTCCATACTTTTCGCAGTCTATTTCTTTCCGGTTTACCTGATACCGTTCATTGCGCTGGTTCCGGCCATGCTTGCGTACAAGGTACACCCGGGCTTCGGCCTTGTCGCAACCTGGCTGCTCGCATTGCCGGCCTTCGCGTTCCAAAGCTCTGTCTTCGCGTGGGTTGGCTCATTGTTCCTGATAGTGGTTTTGTACACCGCGGAAAAGCACTGGGCCACCATTTCATTAGCGACCATTGCGGTGTTCCTGCCGTTCGCGCCGTTCCCGCTATCGCTTTTGGGCGGTTTCATCTATCTGGTCCTTCTGGTTGGCGCGATGTATCTTGGGTCCAAGGAAAGCGTCCCCTTTACCGCAACTACGGTGCTGTTGATATTGCTGATAAGCGCGACCTGGAACGTTCCCAACTCCGCGCACTTCCCGCTCAACCCAGCGACCAATTTTGAGTCGCACGAAGACCTTATGCGCGCGACAGACATACCGTTCTATCCGTCAGACTTCGTTCCGGCATATTCGGATGCGATATCCAACCTTTTCAACATAAGGGCCGCGATGAACTTCGGGAATGTGCTTAGCGTGATGTGGCACAATTTGATGCTGATTTGCTTCAGCGACACCGGGCTCTTGCAGGCAATGTCCTGGATGGCGGTCATCTGGTCCGCGGCGTTCTTCACAGGCAGGCCGCTTGTGCGCCTTCCGATGGCGCTTGGCAGGAAGATAGAGACATCATTCCTCTTCCTTTTGGCCATACCGATTATATACACGGCGTTCTACGCGCTTGACAACGTCAAGTACATGCTGGAAATGCCGGTTTACGCGGTTGCAAGCATACTCGTTGCGCAATGGATGATGAACAACAAGATCATGTCCTTCAGGGAGCTTGAGATAAGGGGCCACGAGACAGAGAGGGCGTTCGGCACGACCGCGGTCCAGGAGATGTCATTGGCAACGGACGTTGAAAGCCTGGACGACTTTGCCAATTATGAGGAGACAAAGAAGGAGATTTACAATTCGATAGTCATTCCGCTGAAGCAGCCGGAAATCTCGATTGCGTACAACATCAACCCGCCGAAAGGCATCCTGCTTTTCGGGCCGCCCGGAACAGGAAAGACATTCCTGATGAAGGCGCTCAGCAAGAAGCTGGAATTTGACATGATATATGTCAAGACTTCCGAATTGCTCAGCTCATTATACGGGGAAAGCGAGAAGAACGTGAGCAAGATATTCGAAAATGCAAAGAAGAAGGCGCCGTGCATACTTTTCTTTGACGAGATAGATGCAATAGGCAAGAAGCGCTCGAGCGAGGATTACGTTACGTCAAGGGTGCTTGACACCATGCTTGTGGAAATGGACAACATAATGTCCAAGCCAGGCAAGCCCGTCATTTTCATTGCTGCGACAAACGTCCCGCAGCTGATAGACAAGGCGCTGATAAGGCCCGGAAGGATAGACAAGATAATCTACATGCCGCTTCCTGACAAAAAGGGCAGGGAGGCGATATTCAAGGTAAAGCTGAAGGGCCTTCCTGTTTCTGACGACATAAACATTGCAAAATTGGCGGAGGAAACAGACAGGTTTTCCGGAGCCGACGTGGCGCTTGCGGTGCAGGAGGCAAAGGGCAGCGTTGTGGAAAAGCTGACGCAGGGCTTTGACGAAGACAAGCCCGCAAGGGGCGAGATAACGCCGATAACGATGGACGACCTGCTTTCAGCGGCGCAGGGCATAAAGCCGTCAACGTCCTTAAGCGACATCGAAATGTACGAGAAGTTCCGCTACGACTTCGAGAGGAAAAGGAAGAAGGAAACAAAAAAGGACGAGGGAGACTTGGTCTTCAAAGACGTTGTCGGAATGGAAGACGTCAAGGACGCCCTGAGGCAGTCTCTTGAGCTTCCTATAAAGCACCCTGAGCTGATAAAGGAGTACAAGATTGAGCTGTCAAAGGGAATTCTGCTTTTTGGGCCTCCGGGAACCGGAAAGACATACATCGCCAGGGCAGCGGCAGGCGAGTTCAGGATACCGATTTTATTGGCAAGCGGCGCAGACCTCATGAAGAAAGGGCCGTCCGCCGCGGCAGAGGAGCTGAAGACAATCTTCAACAGGGCAAGGGAAAATCCCCCTGCAATAGTGTTCATAGACGAACTGGAGACCGTTGCGCCGCTGAGGGGCTCGTCCGACATCATCGTTGGCCAGCTTTTGCAGGAGATGGACGGCCTGGCAAAGAACAAGAACATCATGGTAATTGGCGCGACCAACATGCCGCATATGATTGACACCGCGCTGTTGAGGCCCGGCAGGTTTGACAAGATAATCTACATAGGGCCGCAGGAGCTTGAGGCGCGCAAGGACCTTTTCAAGATGTACCTTGCGCCGTTCGGCGAGGGCATAAACCTTGGCGCATTGGCCAAGGCAAGCGGCGGTTTCTCCGCAGCCGACATAAAGTCAATCTGCTCCGAAGTCAAGATAGACGCGGCAAAGGAGAAAATAAAGGGCGGCGCCGGACAGCCTTCCATAACAACGGAAAAGGTGATGGCAAAGCTGATTTCAAGAAGGCCGTCAATAACCCCGCAGATGCTGAGGGAATTTGAAAGGTTCATGCAGGAATACGGGGAAAGGAAATAGGTGTAAATATGAAAATATCAATGTCTGAAAGGCCCAACGCGGACCTGGTTGCGTACGCCGCCTTCAAGGGCGAGAAAAAGTCTGACAAGTCCGTTTCAGGCGCGCTGGAAGGGGCGGCAAAGGCCGGTGTTTTCCGCGGCGAAACAATGGAAACGTCGTTTTACAACGACAGGGGCTCCAATTTCCTGTTCATAGGGCTTGGCGAGCCGAAGCCCTTTTGCGAGGATGACATAAGGAAGGCCGCCGGATTGGCGGTCAAGTGGGCGAAGGGAAAGAAACTGGGCTCATTGTGCTTTGTCACCAATCCGAACCTGGGAAAGCCGGAAAGGCAGGCCGCGCTTGCGGCAGAGGGCGCATTGCTTTCAGATTTCAAGGTTTGCTTCAAGACCCGCAAGGAGGACAAGGAGCAGAAGGAGCTGTCCTTCTCCGTTGTTTGCGGCAAATCCGCTTCCGTAATGTCATTTTCCGAGGCAGTGGTAGGGGCTGAGGCGCAGAACTACGCAAGAAAACTGGCGAACACGCCGCCAAACATCGCGACGCCGGAGTTCATGGTTAACGAGGCGAAAAAGCTCGCGAAGGAATGCGGGCTTTCAATAGCGGTTTTTGACAAAAAAGGCCTGAAGAAGATGGGCGCGAACGGCATCCTTGCGGTCAACGCGGGAAGCGCGCATCCTGCATACATGCTTCACCTTGTGTACAAGGGCAATGGAAAGAAAATCGCGCTTGTCGGCAAAGGCATAACGTTCGATTCCGGAGGGATCAATGTCAAGCCGTCCGATGCGATGCTCAACATGCATACGGACAAGACCGGCGCGTGCGTTGTTTTGGCGATTCTGAAGGCCGCTTCCAAGCTGAAGCTGCCGTTTGAGCTTCACGGCATAGTCGCGCTCACGGAGAACATGCCGGACGGCGCGGCTTACAAGACAAACGACATAATCAGCATGGGCGGAAAGACGGTCGAGGTTTATCATACTGACGCTGAAGGAAGGATAATATTGGGAGACTGCCTGCATTACGCCTCTGAAAAGGTAAATCCGGAATATATGCTGGATTATGCAACATTGACCGGCGCAATGACGGTGGCGCTCGGAACGCAGGCCTCGGGGCTTTTCTCAAACGACGACAGGCTTTCGGACACGATTTCAAGGGCAGGGTTCGAGACCTGGGAAAGGGTGTGGAGAATGCCGATGTGGAAAGAGTACGACGAGCTTGTCAAGGGAACAATCGCGGACATAAGGAATGTCAGCACCGCAAAGGGCGAGGGGAGTTCCATATCAGGCGCAAAGTTCCTTGAGGCGTTTGTCGGAAAGGACATCAAGTGGGCGCATCTGGACATCGCCTCAACGGACATGGCGAAAGGCCATCCATACCTGAACGACTACGGCACAGCGACAGGCGTAAGGCTGACAATAGCTGTGCTAAAGGCGATGAGAAAATAGGTTAAGGTCAGAACTCTATTTCAGTTCCGCCTCTCCTTTCAGCTTCGGCCTCTTCCTTTGCCTCCGCCTCGGCTTTCTTCATTTTCAGGCGGATGTTCTTCCCGCTGATGTTGACAGGGATGGAGATTGCCGCCTCAATCGGGACAACGGTGTAAATGTTCTTTGCCGTGTCCGAGGCGTTCACTTTTGCCTTTTCGCCCTTGAACGGGCCGGAAACTATCTCCACGATGTCCCCGGGCTCTATGGCAACCGCAATCTCTTCCTTCTTCTCCATCATCTTCTTGACATCCTCAAATGTCAGGGGCGCGCCCTTTATCATGCCCTTGACGTGCTTTACGCCGTCAATGAGCTTGGCAACGGCGTTGTCGTCGTCCGCCTCAATGACAAGGTATCCCCTGATGTCCTCCTTGAAGAATATCGAGTATACATGGGCCTTCATAGCCCTGACCTTCTGGCTGAGCATCATTGCCGTTATCTTCTCCTGCTTCACGGCTATCCTGACTATGAAGAATTTGTGCTGCGCCGAAGCATCTATGGGCTGCTGCGGGGCCTCTGCGATCTGTTCCATCATTTTCACCCTCATATAAGATTGACTATTATCGAAATTATGAGCCCGAGCGCGCCGAGCATGAACATGAACGCCGCGGTTATCCTCGCGACCCTCCTCACCTCGTCATCGTCCGGGTTCTCCGCCCTCTTGAGCACGAATATGCTTTTCTTTATCAGATAAAGGATTCCCTCTCCCATTTCAGCCTACCTCTTCCAGTTCCAGCTCATCCAGCTCCACCGGCTTGTTTGCAATGTCCTGCGCCGAGAACTTGACTCCTGCAAGCACGACAAGGACCTTGAGCGTCGATTTCTTCATATCCTTCTCTATCCTGGCCCCAAACTTTATCAGGGCTTCCTGGGAAACCCTTCTTGCGGTCTCCTCAACGATGTATTGAACCTCTTTCAATGAAAGGTCCTCTCCGCCGGTGATGTTTATCAGCACCCTGTTTGCGGATGAGATGTCAACGTCAAGCAGTGGCGAGCTTAGCGCCGTTTCAATCGCTATCCTTGCCCTTTCCTCGCGCGGGACGTCAACGTTCGCCTCGCCCACCCCAATGACCGCGTATCCGCCGTCCTTGAGCGCGGTGCTTAGGTCCGCGAAGTCCACATTGACCATGCCTTCCTTTGTGACAAGGTCCGTTATGCCCCTCACTGCGCTTGCAAGCACCTCGTCGCAAACCCTGAATGCCGTGTTCAAGGGCAAATCAGGCGCTATTGTGAGGAGCTTGTCGTTCTTTATCATTATCAGCGTGTCCACGCTTCTCCTGAGCTTGTCAAGCCCCTGGAGCGCGTTCTGGGTTTTTATCTTTCCTTCAGACGTGAAAGGGAGCGTGACTATGCCTATTGTGAGCGCCTTTGTGTCTGTCTTTGCCATTTTTGCCATGACAGGAAGCGATCCTGTTCCGGTTCCGCCCCCCATTCCGCACGTCAGGAACAGCAGGCTGGCGTCCTTTATGGATTCCTTGATTACGTCTATTGCCTCAAGCGCCGCCTTTTCCCCGCACTCCGGGCTGCTTCCGCATCCCCTGCCCCTGGCAAGCTGCTTGCCGAGCAGTATCTTCCTGTTTGACTTTATCTTGAGCAAATGCCTTGCGTCCGTGTTGGACGCTATGAGCGATATTCCACTGACGTTCATTTCGTGGAGCCTGTTGAGCGTGTTGCATCCGCTTCCGCCCGCGCCTATGACGAATATCTTCGGCTCGCTTTCCTCAATGAATCTCAGTATGTCCTCTTCGTCGTCGCTTGCGCCATCGGTCATCTCGTCCGTAACCTCGGCAGGGCTGTACTTCTCGTCCTGCGGCGGCGCTTGCTGGGCAACTGGCTGGGCCGGAATTGCCGGCGCCTGCACTTGGGCTGGAGCGGCCTGTTTTGGAATCTCTTCAGGCTGAGGGGCTGTTTCTGTTCCTTCCATGTCCTGTCTCACCTTTGATAATCTAATGGTTTTGGAATATTTGAACAATTATGTTTAAAAGCCTGCCTGATAGCCTTCTGGCCTGAAATTTAAAAAAAATTAAAAAGAAAAAATTAAGGGAAAATCAATTCATCTTCTTCTTTTCTTGCCCTTCTTTCCCTTCTTCGACTTTTTCGCCTTCTTTCCCCTCTTCTTCTTCCTCTTTGCTCCTTTCCTTCCGCCCCTGTTCATCTTCGCCTTGTATACATATCCGTCGTTGCCGACATAATAGAGGTATCCAGACTGCTTGGAGATCTTGGAGCTGCCTACTTTCTTCTTTCTTCCGCCGGCGTTGTGCTTCATGGGTACTGCCCAGACACATCCGTCCGTTCCTACGTAGTAGAGGTATCCCTCTTCCCTTCTTATCTTTTCAGATCCTATTTTTTCTGCCATTTTGTATACACCTCAAATTTCACTGTGTCCATTTGGGTTCTCCTGTTTTTAAACTTTTTCCTCGGTGGGCCGCCAATTTCCTGAATACAGTTGTTTTTAGTGTGCATACCTAGCCGTTTTCCGTCGGTTTTTGGGTTTTTTGACGTCGTTGCGGAAAAAGGCGCTGCCTAACGGCGACCAACCCGCCCCTCCGAATGGCTTTTAACCATTTCCTCCCATAATTGACCCATGCTCCTGAAATTCAGGAAAAACCAGAATCCAAAAACGCCAAAGGAGCCGCTGCTCAAGAGGATGAGGGACGCCGCAAGGTTTTTCTTTTGGCAGTACGAGCGCTACCACCGCGACCGCTTCGGGACTTTTGAGTCAGACCTTTTCGAGGCGGCAAGGTTTGGGCACTACTGGGCAATCAAGCCGCTCCTGAAAAAGAAGACAGTGGGCGTAAACGCAACCGACAAGGATGGGGACACCCCTCTCATCATTGCTGTTTCCGAGGATTATCCGGAGTGCTGCAGGGCCCTTCTTGAAAACGGCGCAGACCCGTTCGCGAAAAACAAGAACGGAACGAGTGCAATGGCGCTTGCAATCAGGCGCGGCAATGACGAGATAGTGCCGCTTTTCATGGGCTTTGCGGAGCAATGGCTCGTAAAATCGTTCGGCGAGGAGGCAAGGCCGTTTTACAAACTCTTCAGGGCGTGCATTGGTGGATGATTTATAATGACTTCAGTATATAATAAGACCATGCAGAAACGGGAGCCGTTGCTGAAAAGGATCCTTAAGAAGCTAAAGCTAGCCAAGAAAAAGCCCCTGCCCAGCGAGAAGCCGTATCTTCCAGCGGTGAACCAGTATCTGGCAGACAGCAGACTGATGCGTGCTGCAGGAAGAGGCGATATAAGCGAGGTTAGGCGCTTGCTGAAGAAAGGCGCAAACGTAGATGCGAACATAGTTAAGCCTGACCATAATTATATGACCCCGCTCATGAATGCTGCAATGTATGGCCACACCAAAACTTGCGCGCTTCTGCTTGAAAACGGGGCAAACATCGATGCAATAGACGATGTAGGCAGGACTGCGCTCATGCTTGCTGCATGGTATAGCCGTCTGGAAACATGCAAGCTTTTGATTGAAAGGGGCGCAAGCATGGCTACAAAAAAGGGCATAAACATGTTCACATACACCCAAATCGGAAACAAAGAAGAAAAAGCCGAATTTCTGTCAAGACTCATAATAGAAAGAATGGCTGGCAAGGAAGCCGCTGCGGCCTTCGTTTCTGCTTTTAAGGCGTGCCTTGCCCAATAATATTATTGCTCTTGCGCTATGCCGTCCCAGGTGCACTGCAGAAGCAAATCAGAGACGTCTTCCGCCCTCTGGGGCCTTTTTGACGGGTTCTTCTCAAGCATCTTCATCACCAGGTCGTCCACTTGATTTGGGATTCCGCACCCTGGCGCGCGCCTGCTGGGCGGCTCCGGCTTCTCGCAGCGAATTGCCTTGCCCAGCTCCCCGAGCGACGTCTGCTGGAACGGCACGGTGCCTGTCAGCATGAAATATATCACGTTTCCGAGGCTGTATATGTCGGAGCGGCCGTCCATCTTCTTTCCGCCGATTATCTGTTCCGGGGAGGCGTACATTTTTGTCCCGACAATGAATCCCACCATCGTCACAGAGGGAATATCCATGAATTTGGCGACGCCAAAGTCTATCAGCGTGGCGTGCACGCCTTCCACAGTATCCCTGACTATTATATTGGAGGGCTTAATGTCGCGGTGAATGATTTCGGGCTTGCAGTTGTGCGCTGCCGCCAGTCCGTCACAGCAGTCAAGGCTTATCCTCTTTATTGTCTGCCATGGCAGCTTTCCCATTTCTGAAATCGGCTTTCCTTCCACGCGCTGCATGACCATGTAAAGCCTGTTCTTGGTCTCTTTCCCGGAAATCCATCCCCCGCCGTATATCTTGACGACGTGCGGGCTGTCTATCATTTTAAGCGTCTCGGCCTCGCGCTTGAAGCGCTCAAGGGTGTCCCTGTTGTCCTCGCTGTCGCCGGTTATCGGCGGCGTTATCTTTATCGCAAAATGCGCGTCGCCTTCTGTTGCCTCGTAGACCTTAGACATTCCGCCTTTGCCGATGAGCTTTGTTATGAGATACTTGTGGTGTGTTGTCTCTATGTTCCTGCCCACGAAGGGGTCTGGGTCCACTAACGGGGCATCCGCTGACTCCTTTAGCCTGCGCATTTCCCTTGAGATGCCGTCATTCCCGCTTGCGCCATTGGCTTTTGCGGGAATTTTCTGGACTTCTGTCATGTTGTAATATATGTAAACAAAAGGATTTAAATAGAATGGATGCACGGGCTGGTTTTCAAAAGAGACAAAAATGGAAAAATTGTTGCACAAGCGCACACAAAGTCCGACGGCAAGGCAATGCCGTTTATAAACCTATTCCTAAAGACCGTTTATAAACAAAACGGAGGCCAAAATAATGGAAAAAACACAGACACTAGTATGTATTTTGGTTGCCCTGTTTGCGACACAGCTTGTTTTTTCAGCTTCGTGCCCGATAAACAGCAGCAACAACATAGTGATATACGGACAGACCGGAACAGGCGGGGTCGGAACCCTGAGCAAATCCTGGATGACCCACTTCTTTGACTGGTGGACCGCACAGGACCCATCACTAAGCTATAGGTTCCTGACGTCAGCAAACGTTAAGACGGATTGCAACCTGTCAAATTACCCGAACCTGAAGCTGTACGTGCAGCCAGGAGGCGATGCGTACAACCAGCAAAGGACGCTGAGCTCAGCAGGGAAGAACAACATCCTTGGCTTTATCAACAGTGGCAAGGCGTATCTTGGCACATGCGCAGGGTGGTACTACGCATCAAACGACTATTACTGGCAGGGAAGCTATTACAACTGGCCGAACCTCCTTATGAGGTTCCCGACAGTTGAAGGCTCCATAACAGACATCGCGGACTACGACGTGTCGCCTGGATATGCGATGACAACATTGAGCAACGGCCAGCATATGATTTACTACGGCGGGCCGACAAGGGGCTGGCATGACACGCCCAACACATATCCCGGAACTGCGCTGATGACCTTTGCGGCAATCCCGAACAATTCGATTGCTGCAGTGAAGAACGGCACCATGCTGTTCACCAGCGTGCATGCCGAGGCATATGAAAATGACGGCATAACGGGCCTGAGCACAGCGCAGAGGGTTGAGAACTACAAGTGGCTGGCGAATGCGATAAACGACGTTGCAGGCACGAGCTTCAGCGTTCCGGCCTATTCGCAGTGCCACGACGGCACAGACAACGACGGCGACGGCTACGTCGACCTGAACGACCCGGGCTGCAACGTGATAGAGGACAACAATGAGTCCGCGCATCCGCAATGCAGCGACGGCATAGACAACGACGCGGACGGATACACCGACTACCCGAACGACACGGACTGCACGTCCTTGAAGGACAGCAACGAGAGCACGGGGCCAACCGAGCTTTTCGCTGATGGGTTTGAATACGGCATCGGCGGCTGGACCCTTACGAAGGACAGCGGGGCGAACTACTGGACTGCGGCAACGACAGACCCTTATGAGGGCTCTTATGGCGCGCAGGTCTACCCGATGGACACAACGAATCCGGCATCCTCAATGGAAAAAGCCATTAGCACCACAGGCTATTCCAACATAACGGTCAGCTACTACAGGAAGCTGAGCCTGCCTACGGCGCTGAAGGTGTTCAAGGCAAAGTGGTATGACGGGACAACGTGGTACACGCTGGAGTCCGCAAACAACACGAATGACGCAAGCTACCAATACAGGTCATTCACGTTGCCGAGCGGCGCAGAGAACAACCCGAACTTCAAGATAAAGTTCGAGTGCACTGCAGGCTCTGTGAGCAACTTCTGCAGGGCCGACAGCGTGCTGGTGACATCCGGCTGAAAAACCCCTTTTTGTTTTTTGAGGGCGGGGCTCTGTCCCCGCCCAATAGCGTTTTAATCCCTTTGCCGTATAATAAAGTCATGCAACAGCGCCAAAAGCAAAAGGAGCCAGGCCGTTTCAGGAAAAAAACGATGCGCTTGCTTGAGATTGGAAAGAAATCTATGAAGCGGATGCTCCTCGCTCCCCTATATATAACAAAACAGGTTGACGATGCGTTTTTTGATGCCGCACAGGATGGACACAATAATACAATGGAACGGCTTCTGAAGATAGGCGCACGTATCGAAGCAAGGGACCAATTCGGCGGGACTGCACTCATCCGTGCCACATTCAAAGGACGCACCAAAACCTGCGCTTTCCTTCTTGACAGGCTTGCAAATGAAGGAGGCAACGTTAAGAAATATATCGAGGCAAAGGACAAAAACGGCTGGGCCGCGCTGCACCATGCTGCATACAGCGGAAGCTTTGACACGTGTATCCTATTGGTTGAAAGATACGCAAATATGGGCGGTGACATAAAAAAATTCATAACCGCAAAGAATTCGGATGGCAAAACAGCCATGGACTTGGCCGTAAGCAAAAGACACACTGAAATAGCTAAGTTCTTTGGAATTCACTTTTTTAGGGCAACATTTGGAATTAAAGCAACGGTGGCATTCCTGAAGCCGTTCAACGAGTGTCTTGCATCCTGATTTTTAACACCTTTGCCGCACAACAAAGCCATGCAGGAAAGGAAGGGCTTGCTCAGGCGCGCGCTTGAGAGGATGCATATCATAAAACGCATCAAGGAGCCAGCGCCAAGCGAAAAGAGGATATTGTCAGAAGAAAAACAGAAGCAGCTTAATACTATGCTGTTGAATGCTGCTGGAAACGGCGAAACAAGAAGAGTAGAGAGATTGCTAAAGGTTGGCGCAAGCATCGAGGCAAAGGACAATGACGGCTGGACCGCGCTCATACGTGCTGCATACTGCGGACGCACCCCAACCTGCGAATTCCTGCTTGACAAAGGCGCAAGCATCGAGGCAACGGACAGCGACGGCTGGACTGCGCTCATATGGGCCGCACGGTTCGGACACACCCCAACCTGCGAATTCCTGCTCAGTAAGGGCGCAAACCTTGAGGCAAAGAGCAACTCCGGCAGGACCGCGCTCATGTGGGCCGAATGGAACGGACACACCCCAACCTGCGCTTTACTAATTGAAAAAGGCGCAAACCTCGAGGCAAAGGATAACGACGGCTGGACCGCGCTCATGTGGACCGCAATGAACGGACACATCCCAGCCTGCGCCTTCCTGCTTGAAAAAGGCGCAGATGTGAACGCGAAGGCTAAAAAAGGAGATTGTGAAGGCATGACCGCAGCCTCAATCGCCGAAATAAACATAAACAAGGAAACGGCCGCATTCCTCAAGTCAATGGAATGGCTTGCCGGCATAACCGGAA